>DASWHG010000253.1:0-14797 GCA_036393315.1 Anaerolineales bacterium
AACATCTACGTCAGCGATGTGGGCAACCACCGAATCCAGGTATTCGATAAAACCGGTTCCTACCAAACAACAATCGGCGTTACGGGCGTATCTGGCACGGACAACGCCCACTTTTCCAGCCCGTGGCGGATCGCCATCGACGAGGACGACAACCTGTACGTGGCCGACTTGGGCAATGAACGCGTTCAGATTTTTAACAGCAGCCACAACTACGTTGCCAAGCTTGGCGTAACCGGCGTCTTGGGAGATGACAACGACCATTTCAATAATCCGAGAGGGGTGGCGGTCGACGCGGACTGGATCTACGTCGCCGATGGCGGCAACCACCGCATCCAGATCTTCGACCGGGCTACGCGTGCCTACCAGGCCACAATGGGTAATGGACCAGGACTTGACTACTCCTTTGCCTGGCCTGGAGACGTTGCTGTGGACCAGGCCGGTAATATCTACGTAGCCGACGAACTCTACAGCCGCGTGCAGAAGTACAACAGCGACCTGGAATACGTGCGCACCTTCGGCACCACCGGAGTTCCCTACCTGACGGATGGCAAGCACTATAACATGCCGGCTGCTGTAGCGGTGGATGCCTCCGGGAATATCGGCATCGTGGAAGACGATTTTCGCGGACACCGGTTTATCAAACTGGACTCCAGTGGTGAGCCGCTGTTTACCCTGGGTGAAGCGGGTGTGAAAGGGGGTGGTGAGACCCACTTCGGCAACCCGACCGACGTGGTCTTCGATGCCGGTGGAAACATCTACGTGGTGGACCAATGGAACCACCGCATCCAGATCTTCAGCAGCGACGGGGGGTATACCAACACGCTGGGGACCGGCTGGGGAGTGGGCGCGTATCAGTTCAAATACCCCTCCGGCGTGGCAGTCGACAGCAGTGGCAAGATCTACGTCGCCGATACCGAGAACCACCGCGTGCAAATCTATAACAGCAATCGCATTTACGTTGCGACTCTGGGTGTGCCGGGAATGCTCGGATCCGATAATCAGCACCTCAACTGGCCTTATGATGTCGACGTAGATGAGAGCGGGAATATATACGTGGCCGACACCGGAAACCGCCGGGTGCAGGTGTTCAACAGCAACCGGACCTGGAAGATGACGCTGGGAACGACGGGAGCGTGGGGCGGCGATTCCCAACACTTCAGCGAACCGATGGGCGTGGCGGTCGATCTCTATGGCAAGATCTACGTGGCGGATATGTATAACAACCGGGTGCAGGTCTTTTCCGGAGGCGGGGCTTACCTGGCTACTATCGGCGGATCCTGGGGCAACCAGGTCGACCAGTTCCGCCATCCGACGGGTGTTGACGTGGACGCGGAAGGCAATATCTACATCGCCGACAAACACAACCACCGCATCCAGAAATACACGGCCGGCGACCTAGTGTTCCTGCCGCTGGCGGTGCGTAGCGCCCCATAGGATGGAAAGGCACGGGTAGAGACGTGGCTGGGACGAGCAGGGCAGACCTGCTCGTTCAAGCCTTTTCCCGTTAATAATCTTCCCAGCTGCCAGGCAGGTTTTAAGGGAGAGGCTATTCCAGAGGCACCCACAGTACGAATGACAACTGCTGGCCGTTGTATTCGCCAGTAAACTTCCAGCATCCGGGAGAGGCCAGCTGCACGCCGATCAGCATGGCCCAGTGGAAGCTGGGATGGTAGCCGTTCGTGGCGCCGGAGACCTGGAACTCCTCAGCGGTCCCATCGAGTCGCCGGGCGGTCACTTGCAGGTCCGGGGTGGAATCCTCCGTGACGTCGAATTCCTTGCTCCACCACCAGAATTTCTCGCCCATCGCCAGCTGGCGCCAGCTGCCATCTTCCGGCAGGGCAGTCCACAAGCCGTTCTCGCCGTACCAGAACCGGTCCCCGTCAGGGGGCTGAGGCGGATACGGATCGGGAGGGACAAAGAGCGGGTCAGGGGGCCGGGTGACCGGGCAATCCTTCGCTGACGGGGTAGGCGATTTAAGATCCTCACCGGATTCCGCCGCAGACGCACCGGCAGCCGAAAAGGCGCCAGGTTGACACCCCGCGGCAATCAAGGCGAACGCAAGAAGCAGGAACAGACAGGTTCGGAACTGCATACTCATGCCCTCCATAAAAAGTCTCTTTATTAACGATACACCGCAGCGAGGCATAAGGTTCCATCATGGACAAATGTCACATCGATGTACATCAAAAGTACGATATTTCACACTTGAAATCCCCGTCGCTTTTTGCTATAGTAGACTTATACAGTTCAGACGGTAAGGTTGCCTCTGGTTGACAGGTTGGTACGAGCGATCTCGGAACGTAAGCAGGAGATCCTGTTAATGCCCTCGTCATCGATGCCAGGCAAAGCTGCTTATTTTTATATTAACGTTATATCAAGATCCTCGAGCCTGGCGAGATGACCCTTGCCAGCCGTTTTTTGCTTCCCGTGAACGAGGATGCCTGGCGGTAGAAGATGGATTCTAGGATAAGAGCAAATGGCTGAACGAACGTCTGAAATCGAGCTCTCGCCTCTCGATCAAATCCGGCAAACCGAAGGAGAGGTGACCCGGAAGATCGCCGCGGCTCGGGAGGCTGCCGAGCAGATCCTGGAAAATGCCCGGCAGCAGGCCGAGACTCTGAAGCGCAGCGCCCGCGAGGCCGGTACGCGGGAAGGACAGGGGCACTACAAAACGACGATCGCCAGAGCAGAGGAGGAGGCCCGCGCCCTGGTGACGGAAGCGGGGTTCCAGGCAGAGAGGCTGCGCCGCCGGGGCCAGCAGCGCATGAAGCGGGGCGTAAGTTACGCGGTGAACCTTGTCCTCGGCCTGGCGGAAGAGATAGAAGAAAAATGAACGTCGAGATGCTCCCTATCGAAATCGTGGGGCTCAAGACCGACCTGCAGCCGGTCATCCACACCTTGCGTAATCTCGGCTGCGTGCACATTGACGAGGTAGCCAGTTCGCCGCAGGTATCGGCGCGCCCGCTCTCGCTGGACCGGGAAGCCCTCGGCCGCCAGGAGGAGCTGAGCTTCCTGGTCGCCCGGGTGAACGGAGTGCTGGAGATCCTGGGCGGGGGCCAGGCCAACAAAGCTGCTTCTCCGCCCGAGATCGACCTGGCCGAGATACGGTCCAGCCTGGAGATACTGGGGCCGAAGGTCCAATCGCTCACCAGCCGGCACGAGGAGCTGCAGTCCAAGCTGGCCCTGCTGCCACGATACGAGGCCACCCTGCGCAAGCTGCTGCCCATCATCCCACCCTCGGCGCACGATCCCGGGTACGTGTCCATCGGCATCCTGGTGAGCCGGGTGAACGTGGGGGTGCTGGATTCGATCGCCAAACGCATCCTGGACCTGACCGGAGGCCGGGCGGAAGTGGTCGGGAGCGATATCGACGCCTCCACCCGGGCGATGTTTGCGGTTTTCCCGAGAGAGTTCACCGCCGAGATCGAAACCCTGCTCGGCCAGGAAGACGTGGCGCGCCTGAGGCTGCCGGAGGAGTTCAGCGCTGGGCCGCCTGACGTTGCCCTCCAGGCGCTGCAGCGCCAGATGGCCGCCATACCTGAATCGATCCGGCAGATCGACCGGGAGCTGGCCGGGCTGGCCATCGAGTGGGGAGACAAACTGGTGGTCTGGCGAGACGCGCTGCTCGACGAGATCGAGGCCAACAGCGTGCTATCAAGGTTTGGCGAAACGGACATGACCTTCGTCATCGCTGGCTGGGCACCCGCCGGCGAGTTCAAAAAAATGAAGACCGCCCTGAACGAGGCCATCGGCGAAACGATCCTGGTCCGGCAGCTGCCGATGACGGCAGCCATGAAGAAGAGCGCGCCGGTGGTGCTTCACAATCCCGGCCCCGCGCGGCCCTTCGAAAGCCTGGTCAACCTGCTAGCCCTGCCACGCTACGGCCACGTCGACCCAACCCAGCTGATGGCGCTCTTCCTGCCGGTCTTTTTCGGTATGATCCTGGGCGATATCGGCTATGGAGGGCTGCTCTTAACGTTCAGCCTGCTGTTCCTCCGCAAGCAGGCGCCGGGGGTGTTCCGGGATATCTTGATCATCCTGGCCATGGGATCGGGATGGGCGATCGTATTCGGCTTCTTGTTTGGCGAGATGTTCGGGACCCTGGGAGAAGCGCTGGGACTGCACCCGCTCTGGTTCGACCGGGCCAGCCCGGAGCACGTGGCCGGCCTGCTGGCGATGACGATCGCCATCGGCGCGGTGCACGTCACGCTCGGGCTGATCATCGGTGTGTGGGAGGGGATCAAGGACCGCAACCGCAGCCACCTGCTGGAGCGCGGCGGGATGCTCCTGGGGCTGACCGGCCTTTTCCTGATCATCGGCGTGCTGGCGGACGTGCTGCCAGACGAACTGATGACGCCGGCCATCGCCGGCCTGATCACCGGCATCGTCCTGCTGGGAGCCTCCTTAGGCTGGCTCGGCATCCTGATGGGGCCGATCGAATTCATCGGGCTGATCGGCAACATCCTCTCTTACCTGCGGATCGCGGCGATCGGGCTGGCTTCCGTCTACCTGGCAAAGGTCGCCAACGACTTGGCCGGGATCGTCGGGAACATCTTCGTGGGAGTCATCCTGGCTGCCTTGATCCACTCATTGAACCTGGTGTTGGGCGCCTTCAGCCCCACCATCCACAGCCTGCGTCTCCACTACGTGGAGTTCTTTCGAAAGTTCTACGAGGGCGGCGGCAGGCCCTACCAACCCTACAAGAGCCACTTATCGAAGAAAGCACCATAACAGGTTCGTCGTGTTGTTTATGCGTGCTGGGTAATTGGCTGGAAGTAACTAGACAAAACCGAAGGAGAAAAACATGGAAACAGGATTCGGTGTTGGATTGGCAGCCATCGGCGCCGGGTTGGCAGTCGGCCTGGCTGCCATCGGAACCGGGCTGGCCCAGGCGCGGATCGGTTCGGCGGGCGCGGGAGTCATCGCCGAGAAACCGGAAGCGCTTGGGACCATCATCCTGCTCGTTGCCATCCCGGAAACGATGGTCATCCTGGGATTCGCCATCGCCGCCATGATCCTGCTGCTGGGAGGCTAGATGAGCTTACACGCGATCCTCGAGGCGATCCGGAGCTCGGGCGAGGTCAAGGCCCTGGAGATCGAAAGCCGCGCCTACGCACAGGCAGGCGAGATCGTGAGAAATGCCCAGTTCGAGGCGGAAAGGATCAAGGAAAAGGCCTGCGCTTCCGCTTTAGAACCGGCCTCCAAGGAGCGCGCCCGCATCCTGCACCGCGCCCGCCTGGAAGCGCTGCAGCTCACGGGCAGCGCGCGCAAAGGCCTGGTCGATCAGGCTCTCGAGCAGGCGCACGGCCGGCTGGCAGAGATCCGCACGGACGTCGTCTATCCCAGCGTGCTGAAGCGGTTGCTGATCGAAGCCCTGGCGGAACTGAACGGGCAGGAGCAAGGAGGGCGGGAGGGCCAGCCCACCCCGGCAGCCTGCCTGGAAGCCGACCGTCGTGACCGGGATCTGCTGGAGGATATGCTGGGCGAAAGGGGGCTGGCCCTTCCGGTTACCTACCCACTGGAGTGCTGGGGCGGGCTATTCGCCAGGAGCGAGGACTGCCGGGTGGTCGCCATCAACACATTGGAAGCCCGGTTAGAGAAGAGCACGCCTTACCTGCGCCGCTACCTGGCTGCGCTATTCGAGGATGAAAGTCCCCAGGTCAAGCGAGACCGGGCGATCGAATGGAAGATCGCTTACGAACCGGAGCAGAGCAGCTGATCCAGCTGTGTCCAGAGTGATGAGATGTCCGGATACGACTACGGCAATGCCCGCCTGCGGGCGATGAAATCGAGGCTGCTTTCCAGGCAGGAGCTGGAAGCGCTGGCGGAGGCCGGTTCCTTGAACGGCCTGATCGCCGCGCTGACCAAGACCGCTTACCAAAAGCCGCTCGAGAGCGCCCTGGCACGCACCAGCGGGATGAACAGCATTGCCAGCGCGATCCGGGAGGACCTGGTGAACAGCCTGGGGAAGGTGCAGAGCTTTTACGGAGAGGACGCCTGGGAGAAGGTCGCCATCGTGCTGCGGGCTTACGATATCCACAACCTGAAGGCGATCCTGCGCGGGCTGTCCAGGAACGCACGGCCGAGCGAAATCCAGGCCACCTTACTGCCGGTCGGCGAGCTCAAGAGTAGCATCCTGACGGAATTGGTACGCGCTCTCGAACCGCGCACGGCAATCGACCGGCTGGCCAGCCTGAATTCCCGCTACGCCCAACCTTTGCTGCAGCTGCGCAGCCAACACCCCGGCGCAGATACCACCCGGATGGAGCTGGCTTTAGAGCAGTGGAGCTTCCAGGAGGCGCAAAGGACACTGGAGAGCGAAAACCGGGGCGAGGACATCCTGTCCAAAGCCTTAAAAATGGAGGCCGACCTGGCCAACCTGGCCACCGTTTTACGCTTCGCCCATACGCCCGCAGAGCGTAAACTGGTGCGAGAATGGCTGGGAGAAGAGGACCTCCGCCATCTGCTGATAGGCCCCGGGTCTTTGCCCTTCGACCTGCTGGTCCAGGCCGGGATGCAGGATAACCTGGATGCCGCTGTAGACAGCTTTGCCGGAACCACATACGAGACCCCGTTGAGGGCCGGGATGAAAGCTTACGCCCAGACCGGCCGGTTGAGCGACCTCGAACGGCAGCTGCGGCGCTTCCGGCTGGAATGGTTGGCCGGACAGATCATCGCCGACCCGCTGGGCATCGGCATGGTGCTCGGCTACTGCGCCTTAAAGGTTCACGAGGTAAGCAACTTGCGTTGGATCGCGCGGGGGATCCACCTGGGGTTGAGCGCCAGGGATATCCGGACAAACCTGGAGTTTGTATCGTGAGCCGCCTGTTTGTCCTCACTCGCCCGGACCTGGTCACCGGCTTCCAGCTGGCCGGGATCGACGCATATTCAGCTGAAGATGTCGAGTCAGCCCAGGAGCTGATCGAGTCCTGGTGGGTTGCTGGCGAGGAAGGCCTGCTGGCGATCGACGATGGACTGCTGGAGAAAATGGACCCCGCTTTCGTCAAGCGGATGGAATCCGCCGAAAGGATCCCGTACCTGGCCATCCCGGGAGGCCAACCGCTCGGGAAGGAAGCCTCCCGGAAATACCAGATCGCAGAGATGATCCGCCGGGCAATTGGCTTCCACATCACCTTCAAGGGTGAGGAAGAGGTCCTGGAATGATGGGTGGAATCGCCGAGCGGGGGGGCAAGGTGGTGCGGATCGCCGGACCGGTGGTGGTGGCCAGCGGCCTGGAAGGCATCCGCTTGTACGACGTGGTCCGAGTCGGCCAGCTGGGCCTGGTTGGAGAGGTGATCCGGCTGGCGGGGGACCTCACCACCGTGCAGGTGTACGAAGACACCTCCGGTATCCAGGTCGGTGAGCCGGTCCAAAGTACGGGCATGCCGCTGACGGTCGAGCTCGGTCCCGGGCTGCTTGGGAAGGTGTACGACGGCTTGCAGCGGCCCCTGCAGACCCTGGCCGGGATGAGCGGCGACTTCATCCAAAGGGGCGTGAACGCGCCTGCGCTGCCCAAGGAAACAACCTGGGCGTTCACGCCATGCATTGCAGCGGGCGCAGCCGCCGGGCCGGGCGACCTGCTGGGGACGGTCCCGGAGACCAGGGCTATCGAGCACCGCATCCTGGTCCCGCCCGGGATCCGGGGGCGGGTGAGCGAGATCTACGCGGGTGAATTCCGCGCCAATGAAACCATTGCAGTCATCGAACCGGAGGGAAACCAGGATTCCGTGCCGGTTGAAGTGACCCTGGCACAGCGCTGGGCCGTCCGCCAGCCGCGCCCGGTCCACCACCGGCTCGATCCAAGCGAACCGCTGGTCACCGGGACCCGCATCATCGACACATTTTTCCCGGTGGCAAAAGGCGGCTCGGCCATCATCCCGGGCGGTTTTGGGACGGGCAAGACGGTGGTCGAGCAAAGCCTGGCGCGCTGGGCTAACGCGGACGTGGTCGTCTACGTGGGCTGCGGCGAGCGCGGCAACGAGATGACCGAGGTGCTGGAGGAGTTCCCTACCCTAGAAGACCCGCGCACCGGCGCGCCCTTGATGGAGCGCACGGTGATCATCGCCAACACCTCGAACATGCCGGTCGCCGCCCGGGAGGCCAGCATCTATACCGGCATCACCATCGCCGAGTACTACCGGGACATGGGCTACGACGTGGTCATCCTGGCGGATTCGACTTCTCGCTGGGGGGAGGCGCTGCGGGAGATCTCCGGCCGGCTGGAAGAGATGCCAGGCGAGGAAGGTTACCCAGCCTACCTGGCGGCCCGCCTGGCCGAGTTCTACGAGCGCTCCGGACGGGCGGTCTGCCTGGGAGTGGATGGCCCGGAAAACCGGCGCAGGAGGGGTTCGGTGACGGTGGTCGGCGCCGTCTCTCCGCCGGGAGGGGATTTCTCTGAGCCGATGACGCAGAACTCCATGCGCATGGTTGGCACCTTCTGGGCGCTGGACTACGATCTCTCCCGCCGCCGGCACTTCCCGGCGATCAATTGGACGCGCAGTTTTTCGCTTTACGATTTCTCCGGTTGGTACGCCCACCATGTGGCTCCAGACTGGCCCGAGCTGACGGCCGAGGCGATGGCCCTGCTCCAACGCGAGGTCGAACTGCTCGAGATCGTGCAGCTGGTCGGCCCGGACGCGCTGGCCGAATCCGAGCGGACCCTGCTGGCGATCGCCCGGATGGTGCGCGAGGATTTCCTGCAGCAGTCCGCTTACCACGAAGTAGACCGCTTCTGCCCGATCTCGAAAGCCTACTGGATGCTGAATGCGATCATGGATTTCTACCACCGCACCCAGGCGGCCCTGGAGGCCGGGGTTCACCTGGAGCAGATCACCAGCCTGGCGGTTGTGGCGGAGATGGCCAGGCTGAAGGAGCTCCCGGCAGACGAATCGGAAGAGGCCATCAAGGCCCTGATGAACCGGACGCGGCTGAGCTTCGCCGAATGGGGAGTGGATGGAAATGCTTGACCGCATGCTGACCTTGCAGAAGCCGAAGCTGGTCACCAAAGAGTACCGGACCACTTCCCAGATCAAAGGCCCGCTCATCTTTGTGGAAAGCATCACCGACGTGGGCTACAACGAGATGGTCGAGATCCTGGACCCGGTGGGGCAGGTCCGCTTGGGACAGGTGCTGGAAGTCGACCGTAGCCGGTGCATGGTGCGGGTGTTCGTCGGTACCTCCGGGCTGGACCTGGACCGGACGCGGATCCGGTTCACGGGGGATGTCACCCGGTTGGACGTGTCGCTCTCAATGCTTGGGCGGGTCCTGGACGGGTCCGGGCAGCCGATCGACGGCGGGCCGCCGATCATCCCGGAAAGCTCCCTGGACATTAACGGGCTGCCGATCAACCCGATCGTGCGGACCCATCCCAGCGAGTTCATCCAGACCGGGGTTTCTGCAATCGACGGCCTCAACACCCTGACGCGCGGGCAGAAGCTGCCGATATTCTCCGGGGCCGGGCTGCCGGCCAACGAGCTGGCCGCCCAGATCGCAGCCCAAGCGCGAGTTAAGGGCAGAGGTGGCGATGCCCCGGAGCCCTTCGCGGTGGTGTTCGCGGCCATCGGCATCACCCACCGGGAGGCCTCGTTTTTCATGGACCAGTTCCGGGCCAGCGACGCCATGGACCGGACGGTGATGTTCATTAACCGCGCCGACGACCCTTCGATCGAGCGCCTGCTGACGCCACGCGCGGCCCTGACCGCGGCCGAATACCTGGCCTTCACCCACGACCGGCAGGTGCTGGTGATCATGAGCGATATGACCAACTACTGCGAGGCCCTGCGGGAGATCGCCGCCGCCAGCGAGGAAGTCCCGGGCCGGCGCGGCTACCCCGGCTACATGTATTCGGACCTGGCCAGCCTGTACGAGCGCGCCGGGCGGATCCACGGAAAGGCCGGGTCGGTCACCCAGCTGGTGATCCTCACCATGCCGGACGACGACATCACCCACCCGATCCCGGACCTGACCGGGTACATCACGGAAGGACAGATCGTGCTGCGGCGCGACCTGCACCGGAAGGGCATTTACCCGCCGATCGACGTGATGCCCTCGCTCTCGCGCCTGATGAACGCCGGCATCGGCGAGGGGAAGACGCGCCCCGACCACCGCAGCATCGCCGACCAGCTCTACGCGCTGTACGCCGAAGGCCGCGACCTGCGCAGGTTGGTGGCGATCATCGGCGAAGCAGCCCTGTCGGCGAACGACCGGCTGATCCTGGACTTCGCCAGCCGGTTCGAGGAGACCTTCGTCGGGCAGGGGATGGTGGACCGGGACGTGGAGGTCACGCTCAACACCGCCTGGGAATTGATCGCGCCCCTGCCCCTGGAGCTGCTGAAGCGCATCCCCCAGGAGTACCTGGAGAAATACCACCCGCGCAGTTAAGGTCCGGAGAGACGATGCAGAACGTTTCTTGCACCCGCATGGAATTGTTAGCCCGCAAAGTCCAGATCACGCTGGCGAAGCAGGGCCGGGACCTGCTGGAGCAAAAGCGGACCGCGCTGATGAAGGAGTTCCTGCGCATCGCCGATACCGTCATGGAGCGGTCGGACCTGCTGCAGGACACGGCCTCGACTGCCCGCCAGGCCCTGGCCCGGGCCGAGGCGGTCGCCGGGTCGCAGGCCGTCCAGTCGGCTGCGCTGGCTTCGCGCTCCGACTTCCCTTTAGAGGTCTCGACTGCCAGCGTGATGGGAGTCAAGGTCCCGCACATCGAGCAGAAGCGGGTGGCCCGCCCGCTGCTGGGCAGGGGCTACTCGATCGTCGGGACGTCGATCACCATCGACGAGGCCGCAGCGGCGTTCGAAGCTCAGGCAGAGGCGATCATCCAGCTGGCAGAGAGCGAGCTGCGCCTCACCCGCCTGGCGAGCGAGATCCAGCGCACCTCCAGGCGGCTGAATGCGCTGGACCACCTGCTGATCCCCCGCCTGGAAAGCGAGCGCGACTATATCCAGATGACGCTAGACGAACACGAGCGCTCGGACCACTTCCGGCTGAAGCTGGTCAAACACAGCCTGGAACGCAAACGAGAAGCGCTGTCCGAACTGGATCAGGCTGTTTGAACTGCAGGAGTGGATCTATTAAATATTGCGTAAAATAATCGTGAAGGAACAATCGGATGGAGGTGTAGGATGTCAGAAAAACCGCTTGATCCCGAAGAATGCATTTCCGAAGGCCCGCAGTCTGCCCTGGAGAGACACCTGGTCGAAGACTACCTGCTCAGCAAAGGTTATCACAAGGAAGATTTACAGAAGCTGCCAAAGGAACAGGCAAAAGCGTTAATGAGAGAGGCCTGCACGTACGCTTCTCTGAAGCTGGCGGAGCTGGAGGCGAAATCTCAGTTCAGGAATGAAATCCGGTCGCCGCATTAGGCAAACCGCCGGGTACATTGATTCCCCCGGCTGCACCCTCCGGCGCCAGTCGGGCCAGGACGGCGTGGTGGTCGGAATGGGGACCGCCCTCAGCCTGCAGGTGGCGGGCCTCGATCACCCGCCAGGGGGAGGCGCCGGGGTGGAGAAAAATGTAATCCAGGCGAGCGCGGCGGATGAGCCCACCCCAAGGCCAGCGCAGTTCGTGGGTAGCGCCATCCGCGCCGGGATGCAGGTGGCGGAACGTATCCAGCCAGGCGGCCCGGGCCTGGCCGATCTGCGGGCTGGCTTCGGGGGCATTGAAATCGCCCGCGATCAACGCCGGGGTTCTGCCCGCCACGCCCGCCACCCATTCCCGAAGGTGAGCGAGCTGCGTGGCGTTCTGACGGCGGCGCAGCCCCAGGTGGACCGAAAACGTGAGCAGCTCGCCG
Source organism: Anaerolineales bacterium (assembly GCA_036393315.1). GTDB lineage: Bacteria > Chloroflexota > Anaerolineae > Anaerolineales > UBA4823 > DASWHG01. Next base: position 11,792 of record DASWHG010000253.1, read on the forward strand.
CAGGGGGTGGAAATGGCCGCGCCCAGGGCCAGCCGGCGCACGAACAGGTTGCGGCCCAGTCCCAGCTGCTGAAGGCGCGGCGAGCTCAGCGGGAAGCGGCTGAACACCGCCAGCCCCTCTTCGAAACCGATCCCCCCGGCGTGACCGTTGGCGCGCGAGTAGACACAGGCCATGCCAAGCCTTTGATGCAGCCACTCGTCGGCGAACAAATCCGGCGTGCGGGCCACTTCCTGGAGCAGCACGACGTCGGCGCGCACCTTCTCGACCAGGCGGGCGAAGTTCTCCAGCCGCTCGCCGATCCGGCGGTAGCGCGGCCAGTCGTGCCAAAGGTTGGCGCTCAGGAATGTCAGGCTTTCACAGCTGCGGCCGCTTTCCTTCTCCGGGATGGTGCGGACGGACAGGCGCCCGGGAGGCTCGGCGACCGACATCGCCCGGCGCACGAGAGGCTGCAAACGGCGCGCTCCCGGAAGGCGCAGCAGCCGGTGGGCGGCCAAGGGCAACCAGGTATGGCCGGAGAGCAGGCTGCCCGGCTCGCCCGCATCGATGATTTCAGATTCGGTTTTCAATTACCGTTGTTTGACTCCTTTAGTATTTTTCCCCCGATTTTTCTGACCGTAAAAAATCAGGATCCTTCTCCGGTATTCACATTGATGCCGGCAGCAAGCTAACGCAAACCGCGGCGCTCCCGCCGGCTCTCCCAGGCCTGGCGCATCCCGGATAAGAAGCCTGGGACGACCTGGGTGGGAAAGCGAGGCCAGGTGAGGATGACCGCAACTGCGATCCAGACCAACAGCCAGCGACCGGCATCCGGCATCACCTGCAGTGACACCCAGATGAACCAGCCGTAGACCGGCGCCTGGCAGAGCATGCCAAGCGAGTGCGAGATGCCCCAGCGCAGGAAGAACAAGGCCCAGAAAGCCACGTAGCCGATGGACAGCCAGGGGCTGACGAAACCGGCCGCCAGCAGGTAGACCAGCAGCCCGCAGGCCACCGCCATGTCCACTTCCAGGTCGTGGTCGCCGAGCCAAGTGGCGAATTGGACCCGGCTGCGCCGGGCAATCTGCCCATCCGCGACGTCGCTGGTCCAGGCGGCGATGACGAAAGAGATTGCCCGGGGCAGGGCGGCGGCGCCTTGGGAGATCCCGAGCCAGGCCAGGCTGAAGCCGATGACCGCCCGGGTCAGCGTGATGAGATCGGCGACTTGCTTGGCGACCAGCATGGCGGCCTCCCCGTGGTAAACCGATGGCTGAGGTGATTCTAACACTGCTTCCCTATATTGGAGGGGCGTTTCGGACAGTCCCTGAGGTTATACATGAGTATTCTACATAACGATCCCTTTATTTCTTTTCAACATACTTGACTCCAGGCAGGCCTTTAAAATGGTCATCCTGCGTCCATAAGGTAGCCTGATGTTCCTGGGCAGTCGCCAGGATGATGCTATCCGCCATTGGTAATTTATATTCCAGCGAAAGGAGAGCAGCGTCCAGCGCTATCTTCTGGGTCAGGTCAGCCACCAGTCCAACAGCCATCCAACCAATGGCGCTTAAGGCTTCTTCTTCATCACGCAGTAATACGATACGCTTATACACTTCGTACACGCTGATCGTAGGCACCACCAATTCGGCGCTTGCTCTTATAACCGGCGCAAAAAATTCGCCGTTTGGCCCTTTTCCGAAATATTCCAGCCATCCGGACGAATCGACGACGTTCATACACGGTCTTCCTCATCGCGCTCGATATCCGTATCAATCCCTTCCAGGAAGCCATAAGCCTCTTCGATAGGAGGCACAATGACGACCCGGAGGGTATTCTTATAAGGAATGAATACCACCTTTTGCCCAGGCTTTAAGCCGAACTTCTCCCTGATATCTCGCGGAATGACAACCTGATATTTCGAGGAAATTGTCGCTGCTCTCATTTCTTACATCTCCTTATCGATCATAAAACGTAAGGCAATTATACCGCAATATCCCCCAACAAGAGTTCATCAACGATCAAATCAAGAACAGGACCGATTGCCGGGTGCGACAGCAACCAGAAAGGAAAATGATAACTGAACACGCTGGCAGAAGCGGGGCCTGCCAGCCAGGAGCAGATTTTGGAATCTCTGAACGTTTTTCTAGGCGAGCCCGCTTTAATCGAGATCCTGGCTCGTATTACCAAGGGCAGCTGGATCGAGCCGGTTGACGGCGGCCGGCAGGCCGGAGCGGCATACCAGCTCACGGATGAAGGCCGGCAGCGGCACGCCGTAATCCTGGCCGCGCAGAAAGAAGTGCGGCTGCTTGCGATGCAGGGGATCAGCGAAGCCGAATACGTCACCGTGATACGGGTATTGCAGCGGATCGTGAACAACCTGTCAGAGGACGGCTCACCTTCCGATCCGGGAGACGATCGCAGCGCCTGACCGCGAAATCAGTATCCCTGATTTGCTTCGCAACACCGCCCGGTTGGGTTCTGGTAGAATCCTCCCATTATTAAAGGTCTTAAAAATGGAAGAGCCGGTATACGTCCCCAAGGCGAGGAGTACTGGCTGAGAGGGGCTGGGATGATCCAGGTGAACGAGGCGATCGCGATCGACGAAGACGAGCTGCAGCTCTACTTCGTGCGCGCCTCCGGTCCCGGGGGTCAGAACGTCAACAAGGTCAGCACGGCGGTGCAGCTACGCTTCAACGTCCGGGAGTCCGGGTCGCTGCCGGAAGAAGTCAAACGGCGCCTGGCGCGCCTGGCGGGCAGGCGGATGACGGAGGAAGGGATCCTCATTCTCGAGGCGAGACAACACCGCACGCAGGAGCAGAACCGGCAGGAGGCAATCGACCGGCTGGTCGAGCTGGTGCGGCGGGCGGCGGAGAAGCCGAAAATCCGAAAGCGCACCCGGCCGACGGCCGAGTCTCAACGGCGGAGGTTGGAGGCCAAGCGCAGGCGGGGAGAGATCAAGAAGCTGCGCCGCTCCCAGCCCGGGGAGCATGGCTAAATGGCGGCGATGATCGGGGTCCTGGCGGACACCCA
>DASWHG010000254.1:0-2696 GCA_036393315.1 Anaerolineales bacterium
TTGCCCTTACTGCAGTATGCTTTGACGGAGCTATTCGAAAACCGGCAGGATGACCTGCTCAGCTACCGGGCCTACCGGGATATCGGCGGCGCGGCCGGGGCGCTTGCCAGGCGGGCTGAGGAGATCTATCAGGACTTGAGCGAGGAGGGGCGGAAAACGGCCCGGCAGCTTTTCCTGCGCCTGGTATCCACCGGCGATGCGGGTGGAGATGGCCAGACGCCGCCGAACACCGGACAGCGTGCCCTGCGCTCGGATCTGATGGCCATCGTGTTGGACGACGAACTCATGGATGAGGTCATCGACACCTTTGCTGCTTACCGGCTGCTCTCGCTGAACCATGACCCGGCTACACGCAGCCCCACAGTGCAACTGGCCCACGATGCCCTTCTTAAAGAGTGGGATCGCCTACGATCGTGGCTCGAGGAGAGCCGCGATGACCTGCGCCAGCAGCGGCGGCTGGGACTGCTAGCGCAAGAGTGGCTACAATCGGGTAGAGAGGCCAGCTTCGTGCTGCGCGGCGCTCGGCTGGAGGGGTTCGAGCGTTGGGCGGCCAGCACCGACCTGGCGCAGACCACGGACGAGCAGGCCTACTTGCAAGCCAGCCTGGCGGAGCGGGAAGTGCGCCGGTCAGCGGAGGCGGCCCGGCAGGTGCATGAAGCCAAATTGGAACGGCGCTCACGCAATTTCCTGCGCGCCCTGGTGGCCGTCCTGCTGGTGGCGACCATCGCCTCGCTGGCTTTGGCCGGTTTGGCGCGCCGTTCGCAGACCTTTGCCGAGGCGGAAACCAATGCCCGGGCGACCGCGGAAGCCGATGCCTTGCGAGACCGGGACGTGGCGACTTCCCGCGAGCTGGCCCTGGCGGCGCTCAACAACCTGGAAACCGACCCGGAGCGCAGCATCCTGTTGGCCCTCCAGGCGCTTTCGGTGACGTATACTCAGGCAGCCGAAGAAGCGCTGCACCAGGCGGTGCAGTCCTCTCGGGTCCGGCAATCCTTTCCCGGTTTTACCTCTGCCTATAGCCCGGATGGGAAATTCCTGGCCACAGGTCTCCTGGACGGTTCCATCAAAGTCTGGGAGATGGCCAGCGGGCGGGAAGTGCTCATCTTGCCCGGCCATATGAAGCGGGTAAACGCCCTCGCCTACAGCCCGGACGGAGCGCGCCTGGCCTCTGCAAGCGAAGATGGGCTGGCGAAGGTCTGGGATGTATCTACCGGCGAAAACCTGCTGACCTTCTTGGGGCATGTCAGCGGGTTGAACGGCCTCGCCCAGAGCCAGGATGGGACACTGCTGGCCGTGGCGGGCGATGACGGTATAGCCAGAGTCTGGGATATCTCGGATCTATCAGGAAGGACACTGCGATTCGCACTCTCCGGCCATGGCGACCGGGTGCGCGAGGTGGACATCAGCCCGGACGGGAAGTACCTGGCCACGGCCAGCCTTGACGGGACGGCCAAGGTGTGGGACCTGGCGGACGGGCAGCTGTTGTTCGACCTGCTCGGACATACAGATAGGGTGGTGGACGTCAGCTTCAGCCCGGACGGCCGGCTGCTGGCCACCGCCAGTACGGACAACACCGCCCGCACGTGGGACTTCGCCGCTTCCCTCGCCGCAGGCGCTGGCCAACCGCTGCTGACCCTCTCCGGGCACCAGGATGCGCCGCCCATCGGGGGGCTCTTTCCCGGAGTCTCGAGGGTCAACTTCTCCCCGGATGGGCAGCTGCTGGTCACGGCGGGTGCGGACGGGACCGCCCGGGTCTGGGAGGTGCACAGCGGCCGGGAAGTGCTGGTTCTGAGCGGCCATCCGAACGGGAATGGAGTCACCAACGCCATCTTCAGCCCGGATGGGTCCCGGTTGGTGACTGCTACGGATAGCTCGTTAAGTCCTGATACGGTTGTCAAAGTTTGGGACTTTCCGGCGGCGCTCAAGACCGGTACGGGGACGGGCCAGGAGCTGCTCGCCCTGGCCGGATTTCCGAACCGGGTCTGGGGCCTGGCCTTCAGCCCGGATGGCAGGCGCCTGGCAACCTCCACCGACATTGTAGCGGAGGTCTGGGGTTTGGACACCGGCAAGAAATTATTTACGCTTTCCGGCCATACCACCCCAGTGGGAGATGTGGAATTCAGCCCAGACGGGCGTCTCCTGGCAACAGCAGGCGGGGAGGGGACTACGAAATTGTGGGAAGCTGCCACCGGCCAGGAGCTGTTTACCTTTACCGACGTATCCGGATTTCTAAACAGTGTGGACTTTACTCCGGACAGCAAGTATCTTGCCATTCCGGGCTCGGATTGGGTCGCGCGCCTGTATGCGGTGGAGCTCGAAGAGCTGATAGCCCTGGCGAAATCGCGGGTCACGCGGAGCCTGACCACGGAGGAGTGCCGCCTGTACCTGAACCAGGATCAATGTCCCCCTTGATCAGTTTCTTCTGACCTGCTTTTTGAATCCGAGGCAAACTTATCCGAGGCGCCGCTGGGCGCCTTTCTTGTTATAGGCGGGGCAAGGGGGAACGACAGGTCAAAAAACGCAACAAAAAGATGAAATTGGTTATTGACAAAAGTCTAAAATCTGCTACACTATACTTCGTAAAGTCAATGGACTTACAAAGTTTCCTTTTTTGTCTCCTCCCATGAAAAAAGCCACCCGCCAGCATACCAAAGAACATAACCGCATCCTCGTCCTGAAGACGATTTTCGACAATC
>DASWHG010000255.1:0-7627 GCA_036393315.1 Anaerolineales bacterium
TATTGTCCTAATGGCCCTTTTCGCGAAGATTTGACACAACCCATCAGGCATGGTAGAATACCAGCCCAGCGACCATTGGGGGTTCGTCTAGTGGTAGGACAGCGGACTCTGGATCCGTATGCCGAGGTTCGAATCCTCGACCCCCAGCCTGACCAAGCCTCCCGGGCAGACCGGCTTTACTCGATAGACAGGGTGAAGCCGGCCTGCCCGGGATTTTTTAATTTTGAAACATAACGTTGAATTTACTGATTACCTCAGGCTACTTTTTCCCTTCCTGGACGATTGTGAAAACTGCTTGTGACAAATATCCAAACTATTCGTGACAGCTGGTACTAAAAACAATAACTCACGATATTTATACTTAAACCAGTTAAAAAGCTATATTTCCGCTATTGATTCATAGCTCCCTTGCATATTTCTGGCACATCCGGAGCAGCGCCGGTGGGAGACAAGCTCCGATACCGGTGCTGCGAAAACAATAGAAAAGAGCCGCAGAAATGACCCGAAAGGAGGTCTGTACTTTCATTCTACCTGGACATCCCACCTCCCTGCGCTGCGATTTCGTCTGTATTCTCAACCTCAGAAATTGAATGAGGCATTATTCAAAATTGGTACCAACAAGCAACCCTGGCCTGTCATCCTGATGCGGAAAGGTGTCTATGAAAAAGATAACTCTTGATCTACCAGCGATGTACGGCGACCACCATGTTGTCGAGGTGAGGCGCATTTTGTTAGCAATCCCGGGTGTAGGAGAGGTCTATGCCAGCAGCAGCTTCCGAGCTGTCGAGGTGACGTACGACCCGGAAAAGGTGAACGATCTCGAGATCCAAATAAAATTGGACGAAGCCGGCTATCTGGGAGAATGGTCCATCCTCGCAGAACCTGGCGTGCCAGTTGCCCGAAAAAATGGTGAGGGAAGTTTTCGCCATACGGCAGTATACGAGCAGACCAGGCAGGTAGTTAGCTTCGCCCAGAAAGTTGGCAGCGTGGGGCGGCCTCTTTGGCCCTGTCCGGGTATGGGTGTGATTCAATCGACCGAAGAGGAGGGATAGAAATGGCCAAGAAAAGAAGCATCCAAGAGCAAACCAGCGACCCGGCAGCGCAGGCAATGCTGATCCGCGCCGAGGAACTGGGCATCGGTACGGCTTTCTCCCGGGCGGACAACATGGTGCCCTGCAACATCGGCGGGGCAGGCATGTGCTGCAAGCTGTGCGGCATGGGCCCGTGCCGGCTGACGAAAGACGGGCAGACCGGCGTATGCGGGGCCACTATAGACACTATCCAGGCTCGCAATTTGATCCGCGCCATCGCCGCCGGGAGTGCCGCCCACTCAGACCATGGCCGCGACATGGCTTTCACCCTTAAAGCCGTCGCTAACGGCGAGACGGAAGGCTACATGATCCGCGATGTGGCCAAGCTGCGGATGGTAGCCGCCAAGTACAGCATCCCCATCGAAAAACGGTCACCGGAAGAAATCGCAAACGATCTGGCCGATCTGTACATCAGCCAGTTTGGACAGCAGCGGGGAACCATTGCTCCCATCATCCGCGCTCCTGAGAAACGGCAGAAACTGTGGGAGGAGCTTGGCGTTATTCCGCGAGGCGTAGACCGGGAGGTGGTCGAAGCCTTGCACCGGACGCACATCGGCGATGACCAGGAGCCCGAGCACATCCTGCACCACGCCATCCGGACCGCTTTAGCGGACGGCTGGGGCGGCAGCATGATTGCAACCGATGTCTCGGACATCCTCTTTGGCACGCCCGCCCCTATCCTGGGACAGGCGAACCTGGGCGTATTGAAAGAGGACATGGTCAACGTGGTCGTTCACGGCCACGAGCCGACCTTGAGCGAGATGATCGTCGCAGCTTCTCAAGACCCTGAGATCATCGAATACGCTCGTGCTGCCGGAGCGAAAGGCGTCAGCTTATCGGGGATCTGCTGCACGGCCAACGAGATCCTGATGCGCCAGGGCATCCCGGCTGCCGGGAACTTCCTGCACCAGGAACTGGCCATCCTGACCGGCTCGGTCGAAGCTATGGTGGTCGACGTGCAGTGCGTGATGCAAGCCCTGGTCGGGTTGGCGCAGAACTTCCACACGCAGATCATCACCACCTCTCCTAAAGTCCGAATCAAAGGGGCGGTCCACATCGAGTTCGACGAGCACAAAGCCCTGACCGTCGCCAAGCAGATCCTGCGAAAGGCGATCGACAACTATAAGAACCGGGGCGCCACCCACATCCCGAACATCCGCGAGGATCTGGTCCCCGGATTTTCACACGAGTACATCAATTACATGTTGGGTGGCACCTACCGGGCTTCCTTCCGCCCGCTCAACGACGCTATTATCTCAGGGCGAATACGCGGGGTGGCAGCCATCGTCGGCTGCAACAACCCGCGCAGCCAGCAGGACTACCTGCATACGCACATCGTCCAGGAGCTGTTGAAGCAGGACGTCCTGGTCGTGCAGACCGGTTGCGGTGCGATCGCCAGCGCCAAGCTGGGCCTGCTGCTCGGCGAAGCCGGCCTCGACAAGGTTGGTCCTGGGCTGCGCGAGGTCTGTGAAACGGTCGGGATCCCGCCGGTGCTGCACATGGGTTCGTGTGTCGACAACTCCCGCATCCTGACCGTTCTTACCCAGATGGTGGAGGAAGGCGGGCTGGGTGACGACATCGACCAGATCCCGGCCGTCGGGCTCGCTCCCGAATGGATGAGTGAGAAAGCGCTCGCCATCGCGACCTACTGCGTGGCCTCGGGCGCTTACGTGATCTTCGGCGGTTCTTCTCCGGTCAGCGGGATGCCCGATCGGGTCGAAGACAGCGACATCGTCCTGCGCTACATCAGCGAAGGCTGGGAGAAGCTGTACGGCGGCAAGCTCGAGTTCATCGCCGACACACAGGAGATGATCGAAAAAACCCTCGAGCACATCGACAAGAAGCGCGCCGCGCTTGGACTGGCGGATTACCACGCACAACGCTTTGGCCGCAGTGGAGACTCCCGCATGCTCGAGATCGAGGGGCTTCCCCTGGAAGAACGCCGCGCAGCACTATATGGCGTAGCCGCGGACTGAGGAGATTGACAAATGTCAAGATATATCGCTACCCGCGCCATTCGCGGCGCAAACGCACTGGTCACGGAAGCGGAGCTGATGCTCCAGAAAGCGATGAACGAAAAAGGGCCGGATACCCCGGTCTCGTTCCCGAACACAGCCTATTACCTGCCCCTCATCCTGGGTATGACCGGCCGGCAGGTCGAGACCCTCGGCCAGCTCAAACCGGTCATCCAGCATGCCAGGGAACTGCTGCACCCCTCTCCTGCCGACCACAAATGGACCCCCTACCTGGGCGAAACCTTGGACAGCGGGATGGCGACGCTGCTGGCGGCAGAGACGATCGAAGCAGTCCGGTTCGTATACCAGTTGCAGCCGGAGCCGATGCCCGGCTTTAAATTGGCCGGTGGAACTTCCTTTACCAGCCCGGATATGGGCGCAAACGGAAATGGTGCAGATGGGCACCTGAATGGCCCCATCGACGATATCCAGCTGCGCTCCTGGGGCATCCAGCTGGTCGATGGGCGCATGCCCGGGTTTGCAGCGATCGTCGGCGCAGCGAAATCGAACGAAGTTGCTGTCAAGATCGTGCGCGAGCTTCAGCGGCGCAACATCCTCACTTTCCTCTCGGGCAACGTCAATGGGCGCAGCATCATCCACCAGCTGGTTGAGGAAGGTGTCGAGCTGGGCTACGATACTTATACCGTTCCGTTCGGCACGGACACCATCAGCGCCATCTACGCCCTGGGCTTTGCGGTCCGTTCAGCGCTCACCTTTGGCGGCCTGAAGGGCGGCATGGCCCGCGACATCCTACTTTACAACAAGAACCGGGTCTTCGCGTTTGTCCTGGCGCTTGGCGAAGTAGACGACCTCAAGTACGCGGCCGCGGCTGGAGCGATCAATTTCGGCTTCCCCGTGATCGCCGACACCATCATCCCGGAGATCTTGCCCACCGGCGTCACCACCTACGAGCACGTCGTCAGCCTGCCGTTCAACGAGATCGAAGGAAAGGACGACCTGGAAAAAGCCGAGCGCCTGGTCCAGAAATGCATCGAAGTGCGCGGGGTCAAGGTGAAAGTCGCCGACGTTCCCGTGCCGGTGCCCTATGGCTCCGCCTTTGAGGGCGAAGTGGTCCGCAAGAGCGACATGCGAGTGGAGTTCGGCGGAAAGCACTCGCGCTGCTTCGAATACCTGCACATGGCTCCCCTGGACGAGGTCATAGATGGCAAGGTCGAGGTGGTTGGGTCGGATTTCACAGACATCCCCGAGCAGGGTAGCATGGATATGGCCATCGTCGTGAAAGTCGCCGGAAGGCAGATGCAGGAGGATTTCGAACCGGTCCTGGAGCGCCAGATTCACTACTTCGTCAACGGCGCCTCTGGCATCCAGCACATCGGCCAGCGGGACATCGCCTGGATCCGGATCTCGAGCAACGCGGCAGATAAAGGTTTCGGCCTCGAGCACTTCGGAAAAATCCTGCATGCTCGCTTCCACGCCGACTTCGGAGCGATCGTGGACAAGGTACAGGTGACGATCTACACGGAGCCAGACCTGCTCGGGGAATGGCTCAACAAAGCTCGCCTGTCCTACGATCACCGCAACAAACGCCTGGCAAACCTCACCGATACCTCGGTCGACGAGTTCTACTCCTGCACCCTCTGCCAGTCCTTTGCTCCAAACCACGTCTGCGTGGTCAGCCCGGAACGCCTTGGGCTGTGCGGTGCCTACAACTGGCTGGACTGCAAGGCATCCTTCAGCATCAACCCCACCGGTCCGAACCAGCCTATCAAACTGGGCAAGATCATCGATCCGGTCAAAGGTTACTGGACAGGCACCAACGACTACGCCAAGATCGGTTCTCACGATGTGGTGCAGGAAGTCGCCATGTATTCCATCATGGAAAACCCGATGACGGCCTGCGGCTGCTTCGAGTGCATTGTGATGCTGATCCCTGAAGCCAACGGCGTCATGGTCGTCAGCCGGGAGGACACCAGCATGACCCCGGCCGGGATGACATTCAGCACCCTGGCCGGCGTTGCCGGGGGCGGGTTGCAGACGCCCGGCGTGATGGGCGTGGGCAAGTTCTACCTGATCAGTCCCAAGTTCATCTCGGCGGACGGCGGTTTCAAGCGGGTCGTATGGCTGAGCAGCGTGCTCAAGGAAACGATGGCCGAAGAACTGCAGGTAGTCGCCGAGCGCGAAGGCGACCCAGACTTGATCAATAAGATCGCCGACGAACGCAACGTAACCTCGGTCGAGGAGCTGCTCGCCTGGATGGAGCAGCATAACCACCCGGCCCTGGTGATGGACCCGATCTTTTAGCAGCAACCGGATAAGGGGAGGCTCTTCCAGGAGCCTTCCCTTGTCCAGATCCTGGATCCAGGCAGCTGACGCACATATGAGCGAACCCAATGCCCCTTCTCCCCGATTGGTGCGCGATTTGATGACGGTCGGTGTGGCGACCTGTTCACCGGATACACCGGTCATCGATGTGGCTCGCCTGATCCTGGAGGATGGTCTGGAAGAGATAGTGGTTGTAGAGGAGGGAAACGCCCTCGGGGTTATCGGCCAGGATGACTTGGTCCGGGCATACGCGCGTGGAAACGGGAGTGTAAAAACTGGACTGGCGAGAGAAATCATGCGCGAAGGCGTTCCCCAGGTCCCTCCGGATATCCCTTTAGAGGCCGCCGCACAAATCATGCGCGATCTGGGAGTCCGGGCATTGTTCCTGATGCACCATGCCAGCGGGATCGAATATCCCGCCGCCGTGATCACTTACCGGCACCTGCTGCGGCACCTGGCGGCGAACGATGGGAACGATCTCCGCGACCTGGGAATTAAGGCCGAACGCAGGCTGCCTCTCCAGGCTTTCATTGAAAAGCGAGATGCTGCCAGAAAGGCAGTCCAGAAAAGAAAAGGGAGCACGTCGGAAGATTATCGTTAATCCATCAAATTCTAGTTTTCTAGATGAAGGAGTGAAAATCCATGCCCATCGAAGTTCCCATCGATAAGTGGCCAGGTGCCGTCCGCACAGTCACGATTGGGGCGACCGCGCCGGAGGGCGGCAGCCGCGCCCGCGCCGTCACAGTCGGCGGCGAGAAATCCTTGCCATTCATGCACTTTGAAAGTGAGATGCCTCACCCGCCGGTGATCGCCGTCGAGATCAAAGACCGGCGCCCGGAGGATTGGTCACCTTTGCTGCTCCAGGCCTGGGGGGATGTGGTTGATGAACCAGGCAGGTGGGCAAAAGTAGCCGAAAGCAGCGGCGCAGACCTAATCCAGCTCTCGCTCACCCTGACCGATAAAGATGGTCAGCCGACGACGCCTAAAGGGGCCACGGCCGCGGTCAAGGCCGTGTTAGAGGCGACCGGTTTACCCTTGATCGTAGCCGGCCCCGGGCAGGTCGATGTGGATAACGAGCTGCTCGTTGCGGTGGCAGAAGCGATGAAGGGGGAGCGCCTCGCGCTTGGCATGTGCGAGGACAAGAACTACCGGACGATCGTAGCTACCGCCATGGCGAACGACCACCTGGTCATCGCGCGCACTCCCATGGACGTCAACCTGGCCAAGCAGCTCAATATCCTGATTAACGACATGGGTTTCCCAATGGATCGGATTTTAATGGACCCGACGACCGGAGCATTGGGCTACGGCATCGAGTACGGCTACTCGGCGATGGAGCGCCTGCGATTGGCAGCCCTGCAGGGCGACAGCATGACCCAGCTTCCGATGATCGTCACCCCTGGTTTTGAAGCCTGGAAGACGAAAGAATCGAAGGTCGGCGAAGGCGTGCCCGAATCCTGGGGGAACTGGGCGGAAAGGGCAATCAACTGGGAGACGCTGACCGCTATTACGCTGCTGGAGTCTGGAGCAGATATCCTCGTCCTGCGCCACCCTGAGAGCGTCCGGCGGCTCCATGCGGCGATTGCCGACCTGATGGCTGTGCCAGAACTGGCCTGACGATGATAATCGGAATTTGAAGAAGGAGAATTCGATATGGCACTTTCTGGCATCCAAATTTACAAGCTTCTGCCCCAGACGAACTGCAAGGAATGCGGCTTCCCGACCTGCCTGGCCTTCGCCATGAAATTGGCCGCCAAGCAGGTAGAATTGTCTGCCTGCCCTTACGTGACCGAGGAGTCTAAGGCCCAGCTGGCCGAATCGGCCGCACCGCCGATCCGCCTGGTGACGCTGAAGGCAAACGGCTACGAAGCCAAAGCCGGCAACGAGGTCGTCCTCTTCCGGCACGAAAAGACCTTCTACCACAAACCAGGATTATTCATCCGTATCAGGGACGATGAACCGGCCGAGGCGATCAAAGCCCGGATAGAGCCGGCCGAAAATTACAAGGTCAACTATGTAGGCATGGACCTGGCCCTGGATGGATTCGCCGTCGCCTCGGTCTCCGGAGACCCGGCGGTATTCTCCGGCGCAGTGAGCGCTGTCCGCCAGGCCAGCCACCGTCCCTTGATCCTGATGAGCCGGCAACCGGAGATCATGGCTGCCGGACTGCAAGCTGCCGACGGTGAAAGCCCGTTGATCTACGGCGCAGATGCCAGCAACTGGGAAGCGATGGCTCAG
>DASWHG010000256.1:0-4762 GCA_036393315.1 Anaerolineales bacterium
CTCTTTGCCGTAAGTGACTGTCCTTTAATTTGATAAGCGGGTCATCGTTGACTTCGTCGAGCAGGGGTTTCAGCCAGGCAGGAGGGGCTCCTTTATATTCCATTGGAGTGCAGATCTTACAAGGCCGGTACCCGTGTAAAAGCGCATCGTGCACAGACCCAAAGAACTCAACGTTCTCTCGCTTTGGCTTCCGTGCCGTGCAGGTGGGGCGGCAGAACACCCCGAAAAATGAACAAACATTTTGCCCTACTTGGCCCGGGCGCGCTCGCGCGTGATCGCTGATGATATAATTTTGACCAGAATAGTAGGAATCCTGGGGGCGGTGCGTGCATGCAGGGTCACAAACCGGCCACCGGGTATGTGCAAATCAGCAGGCTTATGGGAAACCAACCCGATAACACGGTAGAGCTGCAACGCAGGAATCGCGAGCTGGCGATTCTCAATCACATTGCGGAGGCCTTGAACCGGACTACCGACCTAAGAGAAATCCTGTCGAACACCCTGGCTCAAGTCACCGAATTGTTCGACCTGCAAACCGGCTGGGTGTGGTTATTCCGGGAAGACGGGGAAGAAGTCTACCTGGCAGCCGCACAAAACTTACCCAGCGGTCTTTCCAGCCATCCGGACCTCATGGAAGGATCCTGTTATTGCCTGGATACTTATCGAGCCGGGGACCTGAACGGGGCGGCGAACGTCAACGTGATCACGTGCAGCCGGTTGAATAAGTTGGTCGAAGGAACGGGTGGGTTGCGCTATCACGCCAGCATCCCGCTTTATGCTCAAGGCAAGAAGCTGGGGGTATTCAATGTTGCCAGCGCCGGCTGGAAACAGCTGTCGCCCGAAGACTTGCGGGTCTTATACACGGTGGGCGACCTGCTCAGCATGGCTGTAGAGCGTGCTCGCCTGTTCGCTCGCAGCACGGAAATCGGCGCTTTAGAGGAGCGCAACCGCCTGGCACGCGAGATCCACGATACGTTGGCGCAGGGGCTGGCCGGGATTACACTTCAGCTGGAAACAGCCGGAGCGCTGTTGGAAACCAGCGCCGGGTCGGGAAACGTCCGGGCGAGCGTCGAACAGGCCTTGATTTCCGCCCGCCAGAACCTGGAAGAAGCGCGCCGGTCGGTATTGGACCTGCGCGCCGCTCCTTTGGAGGGCCGCAGCCTGCCGGAAGCTCTCGCCTGGCTTTCTGAGCGCTTTAACGAGCGCGGTTCACCCCAGCTCGAGTACCGTCTGGAGGGAGCAAACCACCCCTTGCCTGCCCGGGTAGAAGCCGGGCTGTACCGGGTCGCCCAGGAAGCCCTGGAGAACGTCGCCCAGCACGCAGGCGCCAGTCAGGCAGTCCTCAATCTCTCGATCACACCCGAACAGGTCGTCTTAGAAATTGTGGATGACGGCCGGGGGTTTGAGCCAGGACAAATCCCTGCGGGTCGATTTGGCTTGATCGGGCTCAACGAACGCGTGCGCTTATTAGGCGGTTCCCTGGAACTGAAAAGCAGTCCCGGAGCAGGTACCGTCGTCCGGGCAAGCGTACCGCTGGCCTGAACCGGATATGGAAGCCAAACCTGACGATCGCATTCGCATCTTGATTGCCGACGATCACCCCGTCGTGCGAGATGGCCTGGTCGCCATGTTGAGCACGCAGGGTGACTTCCAGGTGATCGGCGAAGCTGCCACTGGCCGGGAAACGGTTTCCCGCGCGCTGGAGCTACGACCCGATGTGCTCTTGCTGGATCTGGAAATGCCGGATATGGATGGGGTGCATGCCCTGGAGGAGATCCGCCGGCAGTTTCCCGGCATCCAGGTGATCGTGCTGACGGCTTTCGATACGGATGAGCGCATCTTGAGCGCTTTGAAGTCCGGTGCGAGTGGCTACCTGTTGAAAGGTGTACCCCGGCAGGAGATCTTTCACGCGATTCGCACCGTCAGTCAGGGCGGCTCTTTGCTCCAGCCGGTTGTGACAACCCGTTTGCTGGAGCACATCCGTTCCGCAGAAGAGGCTCAAGCGCCCATCGACCCGCTGACAGAACGGGAGCGGGAAATTCTGCAGCTTGTCGCCAAGGGGGGTTCCAACAAGCAGATCGCGGTGGCCCTGGCGATCACCGAGCGCACGGTCAAGTTTCACGTCAGCGCGATCTTGCGCAAGTTGAACGCTGCAAACCGGGCTGAAGCGGTGCAGAAGGCGCTGACCTCCAGCCTGATCGAGTTATAGCCTGTTCAACTGCAAACCGTTCGTCCCTGTACGAAGGTACAGTGCCCTGCCTGTCCCGACGCCCGATGCGCCGGGAATTGTTTTCAGTTATGCTTTGGTCACTTACTCAGGAATTGAGGTGCTGAGGCCAACGAAGAATCTCGCTGGATCATCTTGCCAGATCCTTCGTCGCTGCCGATTGCACAGGGAAGGCCTTTTTCCTTCGAGAGGGTTGGGCGCAATCGGTTAACGCTCCTCAGGAGGACAATTTTTCAGCCTACGAACGAACGCATCAAGGAGATCCATCATGCCAAAAACTTCTCACCCAGTTGCTTTAATCACCGGCGCCTCCCGAGGGCTGGGATTGGCCCTGGCCCGTGATCTGGCTTCACGAGGCTGGTGGCTCATCCTGGACGCACGAGGAGCGAAAGCCCTGGATGACGTCCGCGAGGAACTATCCACACGAACCCGGGTGATCGCAGTGCCCGGCGACGTGGCCGAGCCAGGTCACCGCCGGGCGTTGGTCGAGGCGGCTGCCGGCCTGGGTGGGCTGGACGCGTTGGTCAACAACGCCAGCCTGCTCGGTCCCAGCCCACAACCCGCCCTGTTTGACTACCCCCTGGATGTCCTGGAACAGGTCTATCGCGCCAACGTGTTCGCCCCGTTGGCCATCCTCCAATCGCTGCGGGCTTACCTTAAACCAGGAGCGGCGATCATTAACGTCACCAGCGACGCCGGGGTCGAGCCCTATCCCGGCTGGGGCGGGTACGGTTCCAGTAAAGCCGCCCTGGAACACCTTTCGGCCATCCTGGCGCAGGAGAACCCCCAATGGCGCGTCTACTGGGTTGACCCGGGAGATATGCGCACGCAGATGCAGCAGGAAGCCTTCCCCGGGGAAGACATCAGCGATCGCCCGCCGCCGGAAGCCAGCGTGCCCGGGTTTCTGCCCCTGCTTTCCGGCGCGCTGCCCAGCGGGCGTTATCTAGCCCGGGAGTTGGTCCAGGAGACAACGTGAACGGCCCTGCCCACGATACACTCGTCCGGCTGGATCTGCCTGGATCGTTGCCATCCCTGGATTTTATTCTTCCCCCTGCCCTGGAAGCTGGCCTGCCCCCGGAAAAGCGGGGCTTGCAAAGGGACCAGGTGCGATTAATGGTTTCTACCCTCCACAACGATGAGGTGATCCACACACGGTTCGACCGGCTGCCCGCCTTCCTGGAGGCTGGAGACGTCCTGGTGATCAACACCAGCGGGACGTTGAAAGCTGCTTTAGAGATCGAGCGAACGGATGGTACAGGCCTGGAGCTCCATCTATCCACCCGATTACCGGACGATCGATGGATGGTCGAAATCCGCCACCGGGCCGGTAAGGAAGCCACGCCTTTTTACTCGGCCGGGCCGGGAGAAAGGCTGGGCCTGCCAGGCGGAGGCCAGGCCGTCCTGCATTCACCCTACCCGAGCGGTTTGCAGCGTAGCCGCCTGTGGGTCGCGTGCCTGGATTTGCCGATGCCCGTGGAGGCCTACCTGGAGAAATATGGATTCCCCATTCGCTATAAATACGTCCAGGCCGAATGGCCGATCGAGTACTACCAGAACGTCTACGCGACCGAGCCGGGCAGCGCAGAGATGCCTTCAGCCGGCCGGGCGTTCACCCCCCGCCTGATCACGCAGCTGGTCGCTCGAGGCATCTACTTCGCGCCGCTCGTCTTGCACACTGGCGTGGCCAGCCTGGAAGAGGACGAACATCCTTACGAAGAATACTTCCGCGTCCCGGCGGCCTCTGCCCGCCTGATCAATATGGCCCGTTCGGCGGGGGGCCGTTCCATCGCCGTTGGCACGACGGCTGTCCGGGCTCTGCAAACCGTTACCGGGACTGACGGGTGCGTGCAAGCCGGCGAAGGTTGGACCAACCTGGTCATCACCCCGGGCACAGCCCTGCGTTCGATCGACGGGCTGCTGACCGGGCTGCACGAGCCTCGCTCGTCTCATCTCTCCATGCTGCTGGCGGCCGCCGGGTACGAGCACCTCGCCATGGCCTACCGGCAAGCGCTCGACCAGGGTTACCTGTGGCACGAGTTCGGCGACCTGCACTTGATCTTGCCGTAATCTGGGGGCAAGTGACTGCTGGGCCTGGACCGGCGCGGCTGGTTCATTTTAAACTCAGCTGAACTCCATCCAACGCTGGAGAGGGAATTTATCTGCTGACTTCCCGGACGGCTGCCAGGACAAGCAGAAGCAATCCGGCTGTCCAGTACAACCAATCCTGGACCTGCGGATCCCATTTCGCCCCTTCAATGCGGCGCGACCGGAAAAACCCTTCCCAGAGCGCCCAGTTGCGGGACGCCTCGAAACCAAACGTATAGGCAAGCAGCTCCATATATCCCGTGCGCTGCCAAAGAACGGAGATTGAGAAAGGGATTGGCTCACCGACGAAGACCAGCGAGTTTGTGCCATAAATTATCCCCAACAGGATCCAGAAGATCGGGAGGACATACCAGCCACCCGGGTGCTTGGCACCTCGGAAAAGGTTCATGAATTGGATGCCAAGGAACGGGAACAGGTTGGCCAGGAAGA
>DASWHG010000257.1:0-13394 GCA_036393315.1 Anaerolineales bacterium
TCCATCACTGCAACACGGGCGCGCTCGCGGCGGTCGATTGGGGGACGGCCCTCGGCGTGATCCGCATGGCCCACGAGCAGGGCAAACGGCCGCACGTGCTGGTCGACGAGACCCGCCCGCGCTTGCAGGGCGCACGCCTGACCGCCTGGGAGCTGGACCAGTATGGGATCTCCTACGAGATTATCAGCGACGGGGCTGCCGGTCATTTTCTGCAGAGCGGGCAGGTCCAGCGGGTTTTCGTCGGGGCAGATAGGGTGGCTGCCAACGGCGATGTCGCCAACAAGATTGGGACCTACATGCTGGCCCTGGCCGCTTTCGACAACCGGGTCCCTTTTTACGCTGTCGTACCGACTTCGACGGTCGATCTCTCGCTCTCCCACGGGGGATTGATCCCGATCGAGGAACGAGACCCGGCGGAGGTGCTGTCGTTGCAGGTGGAAGGGGTACGGGCGGCGCCTGCCGGTGCAAAGGCCCGCAACCCGGCCTTTGACGTTACCCCCCACCGGCTGGTCACGGCGATCATTACGGAGAACGGAGTCGTTCACCCGCCCTTCGAAGACAACCTCACGCAGCTGGTTCAAGGGGAAGCGCGTTTACGAGGAACTGAATAAGATGGATATCCTGTTGACCGGCTCCATTGCCTACGACTACTTGATGAAGTTCCCCGGTTATTTCCAGGATCACATCTTGACCGACCAGTTGGACTGCCTGAGCTTATCCTTCCTGGTCGAGAGCATGGTGCGGCAGCGCGGCGGGATCGCCCCCAATATCGCCTATACCCTGGCCCTGCTGGGAGAGCGGCCGCGTTTGTTTGCCACGGCGGGCGAGGATTTCGGCGAATACGGGTTGTGGCTGCAAGGCCTCGGGGTGGATATCTCTGGAGTGCGCATCATCCCAGGCGAATTCACGGCGACTTTCTTCGCCAACACGGATCGAGCCAACGCCCAGATTGCCAGCTTCTACCCCGGCGCCATGGCATACGCCGGCGACCTCTCGCTCCACGAGTTGAATGGGAGCCCTCCTGATTTCGTTTTGATCTCTCCGAATGATCCCAGGGCAATGATCCGCTACGTTGACGAATGCCTGGAGCTCGGAATCCCCTATTTCTACGATCCAAGCCAGCAGATCCCCAGGTTGGACGAGGAAGACCTGCGCCGGGGGGTGGAGGGGGCGCACGCGCTGTTCGTCAACAATTACGAGTTCTCCATGATCCAAAACCGGACCGGGTTGACTTTTGAGAGCCTTCTTGACCGGGTCCAGTTCGCGGTCGTTACCCATGGTGAAAAGGGATCCACGATATACACGCGCTTCCAGGAATACAATATCCCTGCAGTGAAGCCGGAGCGCATCCTGGATCCAACCGGGGTGGGAGATGCCTACCGCGCCGGCTTCCTCAAGGGGCTGGGCCGCGCCTACGACCTGGAGACCTGCGGGCAGCTCGGCGCGCTCGCGGCGACCTATTGCCTGGAGCAGGTCGGCCCGCAGACTCACAGCTTCACACGTGCAGAGTTCGTCGCTCGCTTCCGCCGCCATTTCGACGATCGGGGCCAGCTGGACGAGCTGATCGATTTGGAGTAAAGGAGTACAGAGCATGGAAAAATACGACGTTAAAGAGATAAACCTGGCTGAGGGTGGGCGGCGGAGGATCGACTGGGCCGAGCGCGAGATGCCCGTCCTGCGGCTGATCCGCGAGCGCTTTACGAAAGAGCGCCCGCTCAAAGGCATGCGCATCGCTGCCTGCTTGCACGTCACGACAGAGACCGCCAACCTGATGTACACCTTGCAGGAGGGCGGCGCCGAAGTGATTCTGACGGCCTCGAACCCGCTCTCAACCCAGGACGACGTAGCCGCGGCCCTGGTATCACACTTCGAAATCCCGGTTTTTGCTATCAAAGGCGAGGATAATGTAACCTATTACCGCCACATCAATGCCGCGCTGGATTACCAGCCGCATATGACCATGGACGATGGTGCGGATCTGGTGAGCACGCTCCACAAGGACCGGCGGGATCTGCTGGACGGTGTCGTTGGGGGCACCGAGGAGACGACCACCGGCGTCATCCGCCTGCGGGCGATGGCTGCCGATGGCGCCCTGGCCTTCCCGGTCATCGCCGTCAACGACGCTATGACCAAACACTTGTTTGACAACCGCTACGGCACCGGCCAATCCACCATCGATGGCATCATCCGTGCCACAAACATCCTGCTGGCCGGGCGGAACTTCGTCATTGCGGGCTATGGCTGGTGCGGGCGTGGGTTGGCGATGCGCGCCCGGGGGATGGGCGCCAACGTGATCGTCACCGAGGTCGATCCCCTGCCGGCTCTGGAGGCCGTGATGGATGGGTTCCGGGTGATGCCGATGCAGGAGGCCGCTAAAATCGGCGATATTTTCGTCACCGTGACCGGCGACCTGAACGTTATCGACCGCCAGCACTTCGAGGCGATGAAAGACGGCACCATCGTGGCAAATTCGGGCCACTTCAACGTCGAGATCAACATCCCGGCCCTCGAGGCGATGGCGGCAGAGAAACGGCTGGTGCGGCCTTTTGTGGAGCAGTTCAGCCTGCCGGATGGCCGCTGCATCAACCTGCTGGGGGAGGGGCGGTTGATCAACCTGGCTTCTGCCGAAGGTCACCCGGCCAGCGTGATGGACATGTCGTTTGCCAACCAGGCCTTGAGCCTCGAGTATATGGTCAAAAATGCTGACCGGCTGGAGAATCGCGTGTTCGGCGTGCCGGAGGAGATCGACAAAGAGATCGCGCGCCTGAAGCTGGATGCCATGGGCATCCGGATCGACACCCTGACCCCGGAGCAGGTGGCTTACCTCAACTCCTGGGAGGAAGGAACCTAGAGGTCACGGCTGGGTCACGACGATTTCGATAAAAAAAGCGTCCCCGAAAGGTTCTCCATCCGGATCGTAGGCCTGCCAGGCGCTGCGGTACGTACCCGGTTCCTCCGGGGCGGTAAATAGCAGACGGATCATCGATCGCGCCCCGCTGCGGGCCGGGAAAAGCCCTTGCTCGACAGGCGCACCCAGGTCGGGTCCGGCAATCAATCGCAGACTGTACCCGGAATCCCAGTTGCAGGTCCCGCTGTTCTCGACCTGCCAGCGTTTGTCCAGTGGGTCGCCGGGGGCCACGATTGTGCCATCCGGAATGGTCAAGTCACTTAAAAAAGTCAATCCGGCCGTACAGGCCGGAGTAGGCGTGAGGTGGGGGGTCTCTGTAGGGGCCTCAGAGGGCGCCGCGCTGGTGGCGGAGGCCTGGACCAGCAGGACGGACTCGGCGGGCTGGGCAGCCGCGGTCGGGGGCAGGTAGGGCGTGGCAGGCACGCCCCTACCTGCACAGGCAGCTAAAAAGATTACAAACAGGCTCAGAAAACGGGGAGTGGGACAGCGCATCACGACTCACCCCTCCTGATTCACGCCTCAAGCACTCAGCTCCACCGGTTAAATCTCTTCTT
Source organism: Anaerolineales bacterium (assembly GCA_036393315.1). Classification (GTDB taxonomy): domain Bacteria; phylum Chloroflexota; class Anaerolineae; order Anaerolineales; family UBA4823; genus DASWHG01. Next base: position 3,463 of record DASWHG010000257.1, read on the forward strand.
CTTCGCCAAAGTCGGGCTCCTCAGCGCCGTTCATCGGCATCGGCAGCACCCCGCTCAGGGCCTGCTGGCGGATGGTCAGCTCGATCTCGTCGGACAACCCCATGTTCTGGCGCAGGTACTCCTTGGAGTTTTCGCGTCCTTGGCCCAGGCGGATCTCGCCGAAGGAATAGAACGAACCGCGCTTCTCGATGATCCCCAGCCCGCTGGCCAGGTCGAGAATATCTCCCGCTTTGGAGATCCCCTCATTGTACATGATGTCGAACTCGGCGGTGCGGAAGGGGGGTGCGACTTTATTCTTGACGACGCGGACGCGGGTGCGGTTGCCGATGATCTCCGAACCCATCTTAATGGATTGGATGCGACGGACGTCGAGTCGGACCGAGGCGTAGAACTTGAGAGCCATCCCTCCGGTGGTCGTCTCTGGATTCCCAAACATCACCCCGATTTTTTGGCGCAACTGGTTGGTGAAAATCACCGCAGTGTTGGTTTGCTTGATCGCCCCAGACAGCTTGCGCAGCGCCTGGGACATCAGGCGTGCCTGCATCCCCATGGGAGAATCGCCCATGTCGCCCTCGATCTCGGCGCGGGGGACCAGGGCAGCCACCGAGTCGATCACCACGATGTCGACCGCGCCCGAACGGACCAGGGTCTCGGTGATCTCGAGGGCCTGCTCGCCCATATCGGGTTGGGAAATCAGCAGGCTTTCCACGTCGACCCCGCAACGAGCCGCGTAGGCGGGATCCAGGGCGTGCTCCATGTCTATGAAGGCGCAGGTGCCTCCCATGCGCTGGGCCTCTGCCACGATGTGCTGGCAGATGGTCGTTTTACCTGAGGACTCCGGTCCATAGATCTCGGTGATCCGCCCGCGCGGGATGCCGCCGACTCCCAGTGCAATGTCCAGTGACAGAGAGCCGGTAGGGATGATCTCCACATTCATGTGTTGGGCTTCGCCCAGGCGCATAATCGAACCATCGCCGTAGCGTTTGGTGATGTCGCCTAACGCTCTGTCCAGGGCCATCTGGCGGGATTGGTCGACATTATCGTTTGCTGCTGGTGAGTTTTTTCGTGCCATGTCTACAAGTACTCCTGATGTTTGTGTTACGAATAACCAATGCTAGGCAAACCGCCGAAAGTGTTCTGAAAAAAGGGAACTGTGAAATGTCGGTCTGCGGCTTGCGCTTAAGTGATTGGCGGCAAGAGATCTGTTGTTATTTCTGTAAACTGTCCGCCAATCACACGTATTATAGTCTGTCTGACTCGAAAATGGAACAAAGGATCGCAAGGTCTATGCGGTTTCCCGTGGAAGTGGCTGCATCAGGGGTGTGAGCGTGTGTACGTTCAGGCTCCAATGAGGGGGTTCCACTTACCCCAAGTTTAGCACAGATGTTCTGGATGTCAAGGGGCTGGCGCGAAATCCGCGCCGGGAAGGGGAAGCGGCTCGAGGGTGAAACCGCTGCGGCCGCGAAAGGTGAAGTAGCTGACCTGACCGGCAAGGATATCCGTCTCCAGGGTGTAGCTTTTCCCCCATAAATCGATCTTAATATCGTAGCGGCCCGCGGGCAGGTCTCCGATTACCAGGTTCTCCTGGTAATAACTGTCGCTCTCGACCATCCCGCCTTTGGTGTAAGAAAATGCCGTCCAGGCCTGGCCGCTCTCCCGAGAAATGGCCGAGACCAGCTGCCCTTCCAGCCAGCCACCGCTGTTGTTCATCACCCGACCCGCCAACACCCCCCAGCCTTGCGGCGGGACCAGCCAGAGTTCAGGATTACGGGTCTGGAAAAGGCCGGCTTTGCCCAGGCGCACTTCGAAGTGCAGGTGAGGCCCGGTTGTCTTGCCGGTCTTCCCGCTGGTCCCCAGGACATGACCGGCCTGGATTCGCTGGCCTTTCACGACATCTACCCGGTCCAAATGGGCGTACAGGGTGTAAAGGGTGTAGCCCTGGTAGCCGAAATCGTGGCGGATGAAGACGGCCTGCCCATAAGGGTCATCGATGTCATAGACGCCGCTGTTGATCCCGTACCCGGCCCAGGTCACTTTACCGCTGCCAGCGGCCAGTACCGGGGTCCCGACCTCGGCGGAGATATCCACGCCGCTGTGGACCACGTCCTCAAAGAAGACGCCGCCGTAGCGGTAGTCGGCTCGCGCCCAGTCGATCCGGTCGACGGCGATGGGCCGGGCGAAATAGAAATGGTCGTAAGGCGTCAGCGCCCAGGGGATCGGATATAGTGGGGGCAGCGCCACGGGCTCAGGCGTTGGGCCGGGGGCGGGGAAGGTGAACAGCAGCGGCTCAATTACCGGGATAGCGACCGCTTCCACTTGCTGCTCCGAAGCAGCCAGGTCTGCGACCGGTTTGGGCGGAGGCCGGAGGGTAGATGGGGATTGTCTTGGCTTCGGCTTCCCTTCAATGAGAGACATCAACGGCAAAGCGCGCGGAAGCTGCTGCGCCGAGGCGCGGGCCGATTCCGGCAGACTGGCCTGGGGCCGGCAGCCCGCTGAGACCAGCAGGAAAAGGCTCAGGAGTATCCCCCGAAACAGGGTTCGAACGCCGGGCGGTCGGGAATTCATGGGCTTGGGGTGGGCAGCGTGAATTGGGCCGGAGGAGTGGCGGTCTCATTCGGAGAAGAGCTGCGCAGCCAGGCCGAGGTTGGCGTGGGGGTTAACGTCGGCGGGACCAGCGGAGTCGGGGTGACCAGGGCCTCCGGCGGATAAAGCTCCAGCATGGCGCTGTACCAATCCTGGCCACCCGGGAAAACGAATTCATTGAACCGCGCTGCCGGATAAGCAGCCCGCCAGGTGGTGAGGGCCGGCAGGCGCTCCCAACCATAAACGGCAGCAAACCGGGTTACATTGACCCAATAGCCCTCCGGGATGGCCCGGTCCAGGGCGCCACCTTGCTGGTAGAGCAGTGGGTCACCGTTGTAGCGGGCGTTGAAATCCCAGGGCGGGTCGTAGAGCGGCCGCCCCTGGGATCCATCCTGGAAGCGTGCCCGGGCGTAAATCTGCCAGTACGTTTGCCCGCCGAATTCCTCCGGGATGATCGCCAGCCAGCCGGCATCAGCAGGCAGTGGGCTGAAAGCGAACGCCCGCCCGGTATACAACCAGTCCTCTCCCATCCCCGGGGGCAGCGGCGCCGTAAGGGGCACGAATGCGTTCTCGAGCGTAGCCAGCAAGTCCCAGCCGGCTTCATACGCCAGGCGCGCTCGCAAGGCCTGGAAGGATTCGTCTACCATATCGTGCAGCTGCGGGTAGGGTGCTGCCACTTCGTAAAGCGGCACAAGGTGGTGGCGCCCGTTGGGGATGTCTGGCAGCGGGCTGAGCGCCGGCTGCCAGGCGGCAGGCGGGGTTGCGCTGGCAGCCTGTGCAAAGGGTACCGCCAGAGGTGCCGGCAGATCCGAGGACAGCCAGGCCAACCCATCCAGCAGGCCGGGCAAGGTCACCGGCGGGAGGACCAGTGCGGCCTCTACGGCGCTGTAGGCAGTCAGCATGGCCTGGTTGGGCGTAAGCAGAGAGGTCAGCAGCGTGCTGCCATCCGGGCTCCAGACAGGCCAGTCTCCACTGCCGGCATAGCTCGGCTCTCCGGATCCCTCCCAGACGTACAGGCTGCGGCCTCCGTCTTCGGAGGCAGCCCAGGCGAGGCTGCCTCTGGCAGACCAGGCCGGGTGCGCTTCCGCGGATTGAGGCCGTTGGCTGAGGTTGCTGAACTGTTCTGGCCCGGCTTCGTCTAAATTCGCCAACCAGATCTCTCGCTCGCCGCTGCGGGTCGAGACGAAAGCCACCTGCCTTCCCAGCGGGGACCAGCTCGGGGAGAAATCGGCTGCCGGGTGGTCGCTCAGCGGGATGGGCGGCTGGTCGCCGGAGACCTGGAGGATGAAGATCTCCAGATTCCCGGTATAGGTCTCGTAGGCCAGGAAGTGGCCGTCAGGGGACCAGGTGGGCGACCCGTCGTACTCGGGGGAGTTGGTCAGGCGGGTGACTTCGCCGGATACCAAATCCAGCAGGTAGAGGTCCCAGGGGCCATCCCGGTTCGAAGCGAATGCCAGGCGGGATTGGTCCGGGCTCACAGCCGGGGCAATATCGTCCCACGGCCCGTCGGTCAGTCGGGTGAGCGGCAGGTTCAGGGGATGGTAGGCGAACAGGTGGCTGTATCCTCCCTCGTCCAGAGAAAGGATAAACACACCCTGGTTCAAAGGAGTCTCGAACACGAGATTCGCTGCAGACGGAGGGGTTGCCTCGGATTGGATGGAAGAGATCACAGAAGAGGCGGCGGTGGATTTCGGGATCCTCGTTGCCGTCGCAGTCGAGATCGCTTCCACCTCGGGTTGGCCTGCGCTGCCTGCACGCACCTGCACCTGCAGCAAAGGCCAGGCCAGGTAGCCCACGACGACCAGTATGACTGCCAGCCCTACCACGCCGGCATGGTTGAAGAACCGGTATAAGGGATTGGATGAAGGCGTAGGGTTCGAGGAGGATCCTGGCAGCATTGTGAAGCCATCCGTGACCGGTAAGAGCAGCGAAAGGATCTGGGCGTAGACTGCCCCCCGATGATAACGAGTCTATCACTCCTCCCCCTGGGGAGACCTAACAAAACTGAAACCTGGTATGAAAATGGAACGTTTTATTCAGTCTTCGAACCCGCTGCTGTACAGCTGGAAGTAATAGCCTCCCCGTTCCACCAGTTCGGCGTGCGTGCCTTGCTCGACGATGCGCCCGTCGTGGATGACCACGATCCGGTCGGCATTGATGACGGTCGACAGGCGATGGGCGATCACGAAGGCGGTCCTTCCCTTGAGTAGCCGGGCGAGGGCGCTCTGGATGACGCGCTCGGTCTGCGTGTCGACGCTGGAGGTCGCCTCGTCCAGGATCAGGATGCGCGGGTCGGCCAGCAGGGCGCGGGCGAAAGAGATCAGCTGTCGCTGGCCGCCGGAGAGCAGCGCGCCGCCCTCTTCGACTGGCGTGTCGTAACCCTGGCGCAGCCTCGAGATGAAATCGTGTGCGCCGACTGCCCTTGCCGCGGCCTGGACCTGCTCGTCGCCGGCCTCCAGCTTGCCGAAGCGAATATTCTCGGCGACGGTGCCGTTGAACAGGAAGGGATCCTGCAGAACGATGCCCATCTGGCGCCGCAAGCTGCTCTGGGTCACCCGGCGCAGATCTTGCCCGTCAATCTTCACGCAGCCTTTCGTCGGGTCGTGAAAGCGGCTGATCAGCTTAACCAAAGTTGACTTTCCGGCGCCGGTCTCCCCAACCAGGGCGACGGTCAGCCCTGCGTGAACGTGTAAATCGATCTGGTCCAGGACCAGCGGGTCCCCCTCGACAGGATCGTCATCCGCGTAGTAGAAGGAGACTTTCTCGAAATGGACCTCGCCTCGGATGAACGGGATCTCGATCGCGTTCGGGGCATCCGTCACTTCCTCGGACGCATCCAGCAGCTGGAAGATGCGCTCGCCGCCGGCCATGGTCGACTGGAAGGAGTCGTAGCGACGGCTCAGATCGCGGATGGGGTCGAAGAAGCGGTCGATGTAGAGGATAAAAGCCACCAGTACGCCTGCCGTGATAGCCTGGCCACCCTCCGGGCCAGCCCTCATTACGGCGATCCCGCCGACCCAAACGACCAGGGCGGTTGCCACCGTGCCGAGCAGGTCGATGATCGCGGGGAAGGCGGAGGCGATCCGGGCCGCTTTCAAATTGGTCGCCAGGTTATTCTGATTGACATCGTCGCGGTAATGAGCATAGTTGACCGACTGGCGCGAGAAGGCCTGCACCACTCGCACCGCATTGATGTTTTCCGCCAGGACCGAGTTCACCCAGCTGATCGCCTGCCGGACCTGGCGATAGTTGTCGCGCGCTCGCTGCTTGAATACGACCGTCGCTACGATCATCACCGGCAGAACGGCGAAGGTCAGCAGGGAGAGGCGCAGGTTCATGCTGAGCATCGCGATGACGATCCCTACCAGGGTAAACAGGTCGCGGGCAATCGCCAGGATCGCCCAGGTGATGAACTCGCGCAACACGCCCACGTCGTTGATCACCCGGGTGATGACGCGCCCGACGCTGTAGCGGCTATAGAAGCTCAACGAGAGCTTCTGAAGGTGCTCGAACAGGCGCGCCCGCAGGTCGAAGATGATCGACTGCCCGACGCGCGCCATCAGTTTGACCCGCAGGTAGATCGAGACCCACTGGATTGCGGCAGCCAGCAAATAGAGCAGGACGGTCTGGCGCAGCACAGCCCCGGAGCCGGCGGCCATTCCCGAATCGACGGCGACCTTGACCAGGTAAGGGCCCGCCACCGCCGCGGCCGAATTGGCCAGCATTAAGATCAATGCAATGAAAAACTGGAATCGATACGGGCGCCAGAATGAAATCAACCGCCGGGTTACATTCGGGTCGTAACCCTTGAAGGCGATATCTTCGGTCGCAGGAGGCAGCTGCGCCATTTTCAGTCCTCCTCTATGCCGCTTGACTGTAGAGAGGAGAATCGCCCGCTAGGCGCTCCGAGTGCTTCCATCTCCTCGTGGAACTGCTCCTGGTCGCGCAGCTGTAGTTCGTAGATCTCGCGGTACAGGCCGTCCTGGGCGAGCAGTTCCCGGTGGGTGCCGCACTCTGCGATCCGGCCCTGGTCCATGACCAGGATCAGGTCAGCCCGCCGGACGGTAGAGAGGCGGTGAGCGATCACGAAGGTGGTGCGGCCTTCCATGATTTTCTCCAGCGCTTTTTGAATCAGCCGTTCCGTCTGGGTATCGACGCTGGAGGTTGAATCATCCAGGATCAGAATGCGCGGGTCCATCAATAGAGCCCGGGCAATCGCTACTCGCTGGCGCTGCCCGCCGGAAAGCGTCACACCGCGCTCCCCCACGGCTGTATCGTAGCCTTCAGGAAAGGAAAGAATAAACTCATGCGCCTGAGCGGCTTTTGCGGCCTCCTCGACTTCGGCCAGGCTGGCGTCTGGGCGACCGTATGCGATGTTCTCCCAGATGGTGGTCGAGAAAAGTAGCGAGGATTGCAACACGATGCCGATCTGCCGGCGCAAAGAGACCAGGTCGACCCGGCGGACATCGTAGCCGTCCACCAGCACGGCCCCCTGGCTCGCATCGTAAAAGCGCGGGATCAAGTTCACCAGGCTGGTCTTCCCTGAACCGGTCGGGCCGATCAAGGCGACCACCTGGTTGGGGAGCACCTCCAGATCGATGTCTTTCAATGCCTGGGCGGACTCGCCAGCGTAGTGGAAGGAAACGTCCCCGAATTTGACCCGTCCGGAGAGGGCCGGGAGCACGATGGCGTTATCAGGTGTACGGATCTCCGGGTCGAGGTCCAACACTTCGAAAGCGCGCTGTACCCCGGCGACCGCTTCGCCCGCCATGTTGACCAGCCAGGTCAACTGCTGGGCTGGCGCGGAGAGCAGGAGCAGGTAGCTGTTGAAAGCCACCACTTCGCCGATGGTCATCTCGCCTCGAAGGACCATCTGTCCGCCGAACCACAGGATCAGGATGGTTCCGAGGGTCACCAGGAAATGGGAAGATGGCATGACCTTGGCCCATTCGGCAATCACCGACAGCCGGGCGTTGAACAGGGTGCGATTGCTCTCTTCGAAGCGCTGGATCTCGTAGGGTTCTCGAGCGAAAGCGCGCACGACCTGCACGCCGGTGACGTTTTCTTGAAGGCGGGAGGAGAGCTCGCCCAGCGAATTATCCACCTCCAGGAAGAAGTCCCCGATCTTTCGCCCGAAATCTGTGGTGATTAACACCAGGGGGATCATGGGCAGCAGGGCAATGGCCGCCAGGCGCGCGTTTTGGAGGAAGAGCAGCGTAACAATCCCCACCAGCAGTAGAATGAGATGGAGCAGTTCGATGATGCCTGAACCGGTAAAGCGCTCGACCGAGCGCACGTCCTCGATGCTGCGGCTGATCAGCTGCCCTGTTTGGGCATGGTCGTGGAATGAGAATGGCAGGTGTTGGATGTGGTCGTACATGCGGTTGCGCAGGTCATACCCGATGTGAGAAGCGATCCACTCGCTCAGGTAGCGCTGCAGGTAGACGAGGATCGCTCTCAGGATTCCGATCCCCAGGATGGCCAAAGCCGAGAGGACCATGATCCGAGCCTCGCCTCGAACCAGTCCCACGTCGATGACTTCCCGGATGATCGCCGGTACGATTAAATTGATCCCGGTGATGAGCACCAGGGTGAGCAGGGCGATAAAAATTTGGTTACGGTAAGGGCGCACGAAAGCGCGCAAACGCAGTAAAGGCCTCATATATCAGAAGGGGTCGATAAGTCGATTCTCGCTGCCTTCACTCCGCCGCTGCCTGGATCTCGAACTTTGCTTCCGCCCGGGCGACGACGGTGATCCTGGTGGGAACCGGCAGTTTTTCCTTGTCTCCGGTCTTATCCTGATCAGTCTGGTCCGCGTGTCCGGTGTAGTAAACGGTCGCGGTGGCTGTATATTCCCCGACGGTGGAGGGTCCCCTCAGGTGGACGGTGAACTCCATTTTTGGGACGACCGTCTCGACGATCGTCAGGTGGGCCGCTTCCGCTCCACCCGGATCAAAAATCTTGATTTCCCCATTGGGGCGCTTTTGGAAGGGAGTGACCTCCAGGTAAACGCGCACCCGGCGCTGGTCTGGCCAGGGTTCGGCGTGGAACTGGCGGATGCTCACTTCATCCGGCGGCAAAGGGATATCAGAAGGATCTTGTAAGAAAATGTCCATTCATTGACCATATAAAATGACGGTTAAAACCTGGCGGGAACTGCCAGGTTTCTGCCAGTGATTATAACCCAATTTCTCAACGCGACCTTTTACAACAAACCTTGCCCTCTCTCGCCCGAGCGGCTACAATCGGCTGAACCGATCTCTGATACCATCCTTCCCTTTTACGTGATCGTCAAATTTTGAAGTAAATCCTAATGCTGAGAGGAACCCATGACATTCCATTTTGAGACCCTGGCCATCCACGCCGGCCAAGAGCCCGACCCCACTACCGGCGCAGTGATGACTCCCATCTACCAGACCTCTACCTACGCTCAGGACGGAGTCGGAAAACCGCGCGGCTACGAATATTCGCGCACCGGCAACCCGACGCGCACCGCGTTGGAAGCCTGCCTGGCGGCGTTAGAAGATGGAAAACACGGGCTGGCCTTCGCCTCCGGCATGGCGGCTACGGATGCTATCATCCGCCTGCTCTCGCCGGGCGACCACGTGCTGGCCGGGAACGACGTATACGGCGGCACATTTCGCCTGTTCGACAAGGAATTCCGCCGCTATGGGCTATCCTTCTCCTACGTCGATACCGCCGATCTGGACCAGGTGCAGGCTGCTCTGCGGCCCGAGACCGCCCTGGTCTGGTTGGAGACTCCCACGAACCCGCTGCTGAATGTGTCCGACATCCGGGCGGTCGCTGACCTGGTTCATTCCTTCCCCCTTTCCCCGAACAGCTCCCGTAGCAGTGAGGGAGGCCGGCTGCTGGTAGTGGACAGCACCTTCGCCACGCCTTACCTGCAGCGTCCGCTGGCGCTGGGCGCCGACCTGGTCCTCCATTCCACCACCAAGTACCTGGGCGGGCATTCAGACGTCGTCGGTGGGGCTATCGTGACCCGCTCCGCCGACCTGCACGCCCGAATGGCGTTCCTACAGAACGCGGTTGGGGCGGTGCCGGGGCCGCTGGACTGTTTCCTGATCCTGCGCGGCATCAAGACTCTCCCGGTGCGCATGGACCGCCATGCCGTCACCGCCGCCTCCCTGGCAGATTTCCTGGCGAGGCATCCTCGGGTCGCCCGTGTGCTCTACCCGTTTCATCCATCTCATCCGCAAATAGATGTCGCCAGGCGCCAGATGCGAAGCGGCGGGGGGATGGTTTCTTTTATTATGAAAGGCGGCGAGGAGGCAGCCCGCCAGGTTGCCGAGCGCACCCGGGTCTTCACCCTGGCCGAATCCCTGGGCGGG
>DASWHG010000258.1:0-7338 GCA_036393315.1 Anaerolineales bacterium
CCTGCTGCCATGGCATAAGGCGCTGCACGTTCGAGCGCATTTCCTTCGTGGAAGTGTGAAGCGACGATCCCTGAACTCGCCTCGAGCCGGGCGGGGCTGTAGAGGCTTTCCATCGCTTCGGCGATCCGGCGGTGGAGTAGCCGGTGGCGCGGCTCGCCGACTTCGCGATACGCCACCTCCATGGTCAGGGTGTGGTCGAAGGTGTAATCCATGCCCCCCTGCGGGAGAACCAATCCTGCGAGCCGAAGCTCATCCAGGGCATCCAGGGCGGCGTTCTCGGAAAGTGCGGCAGCCCGGGCGACGACTTCGAACTCGAAGTCCCTGCCCATGGCGACCGCGGCATCCAGAATGCGCCGGGCTGCCTCGGAAAGGGGCGCCAGGCGCGCCTGGATGAGGCTGTAGATTGTAGGGGGCAAAGAGGGAGAAGAGCTCAACGCGCTTTCGTCCAGCCGGCCGTCCGGACCCAGGATTTTTTTCTCGCGGGCGTAGCGGAGCAGTTCCGCCAGCACGTAGGGGTTGCCCTCAGAATTCCGCATCAACCAGGCAGCCAAGGGACCGGCCGACTGCGGGCTCAACCGCTGGCTGAGGTTGGCAACTTCGGCTGCCTCCAGTCGAGTGAGCGGGATGCGGGCGACCCTGTCCTCGCGTGTCAGGCTGTGAAGGAGCGTGGTGAAAGGCGACCGGGGTAATACCGGTCGAGAGGCCGCCAGGTAATAGATCTGTTCGTCCGCCTGGCGCACCAGGTAATCGAATAACCGCAAGGTTGAGCTATCAGCCCAGTGAAGGTCGTCGAGGAACAGAAGCAAAGGCCGCTGCCGGGAGATGGTGGTAAGAAATTGGTGGACGCCTTCCCACAGTCGCGGCTCGTCTGCGGTCTGCGGGCCTGGCGGAGGTTGGGCTGGCTTCCCGGTCAACTCCGGCAATAAGCGGGCGACCTCTACCTGCCAGACGGGCGCAAGCCCAGGCCATACTCCGGCCTGTAAAGCAGGCCATTCCGGGCGCGCCAACAGGCTGCGCAGTGCTTCGATCAGGGGCTGGTAGGGGAGGGTTTGTCCCAGTTCCCTGCCGGCGCTGGCCAGTGGGATGGCTTCGAACTTGCGGGTGAACTCCTCAGCCAGGCGCGTTTTGCCGATTCCAGGCTCGCCTTCGATGAGGGCGAGTTTATGGGAACGGACCAGGTTCTGGAGCAACTGCAGTTCAGCGCCACGTCCGGTGAAAGGCAAGGCGGGCTTGACCTCTCGTGCGCGCCCGCGCGCTGGATGGGGGCCGAGCACAGCCGGGGGTTTGGCCTCGAGCTGCTGGTCGGTGATGATCGCCTGGTAAAGGTCGCGTGTCTCGGCCATGGGAGGAACGCCTAATTCTTCGTCCAGCAGTCTGCGCAGCTGGTCGTACCGGCGGATGGCGCCTGCCCGGTCCCCGGAAAGATAATGGAAGCGCAGTGCCTCCCGCTGCAGGTCTTCTTGAAGAGGATCGAACGCCAATGCCCGGTCGAGCGCTTCAAGGGCAGCCCGGTAATCCTTCTCCGCTTCATGCAGGCGCGTCAAATGGGTAAGACCACGCACCGCCAGCCCGCGGTAGCGCTCCCGCTCCACGATCGTCCAGTTTTCGAAGGAGAGCGAATCGGGTAGGCTGAAGTCGGCGAGGAAGTCTCCCCGGTATAAGCTTAGAGTTCCAGTCAAGGCTGCCCGGTCTGTACCAGGAGCGGTGATCATTGCCTCGAATTCGCGCACGTCGATCCGGGTTTCCGGGGCAAGGCTCAGCGTGTCCTCGGAGATGACCAGTGCAGCCCCGAGGCTTTTCCTCAGGTTGTGCAAGGTCGTGCGCAGCAGCTGCTGGGCTGCGGCGCGCTCGTGATCGGGCCAGAAGAATCCCAGGATGTGCTCTCGAGTGAGTGGGGTATCCTGGGCAGCCAGGTAATAGAGCAGCGCCCGGCTCTTTCGCCGGGGGATCTTCAACGGCTGCCCTGCGATGAGAACCTGGGGAGACCCGAGAATTAAGATGGACAGCATACCTGGAATTATAATAGTTTCCGGGTGTGAAGGGGCACACCCGGCAATCGAAGGAGAGCCACCGGCAAGCCATAAAAACGGGACACCTCAACAAGCTTGCAGTGGTTTGAAGACACCTGTGGATACCAGTAAATTAATCGTTTTCCTCGTCACTTCCGAATAATTCCAACCATTCGTCAATTTCTTCCTCGCTCAGCGTCTTTTCCAGGGTTTCTCTTTCCTGGTTTGACTGCGCCAAAGTCTGCAGCAGCTGCCGGGCAAAGATCTCTGAAGGGATGACCGAGGCCCGCACAGCCCGCGCGGAAGACTGTACCTCGCGGTCCGAGCTGACCACAGTCCAATTCCGGGCCTCCCCTCCCAACCTTTTTAATTTGCCCCGGATCGCCTGGTCGGCGGTCTGTCCTTCCCGAACGAATCGAGCCGTCAGGTTCGTAAAGTTGCGTGCTCTTGGGGTGCCGGGGGGCGCATTATCGAAGAAAACTTCTGCCTGCTTTCTGCTCCGACGGCAATACTCTTGCAACATCTCGATCAGCTGCATTTCGTCGTCGATTGCTTGCAGGGATAACCCGGGAATCTTCGGGATCAAGTTGTGGCCGTCGATAATAATGGGCATGGCGGTTTGTCTTGTTCATCATTTTAGTTATAAAGTGAGGCTGCGTCAATGCAAAGATTGTGCTATGATTTGGGGAAAGATTTAGGCCAACCGTTCGATAGGGAAGCGGTCCATGGAATTTCGCGAAGCGCACCAGCCCTGGCAGGGAAACAACCGGCATGAGACGTTGGAAACGCCTGATCTACTACCTGATTATTAATGTCCTGGTTTCGGCCTGCACCGTCCTGGTTGTGCTGAACGTTTGGGCACGCACGCATCCTCCTGGGGGTCCAACGGAAGAACCGCTCGCGCAAGTGGAATCCAGCGCCACGCCAGGTTTCTCGCCGACGAGCGGAATCGGGTCAGGCGGTGAACCGGAGAACCCCGGTCCCATCTCGGAAGAGCCCGATCCGAACCCTACGAATCTGCCAGACACGGATGCGGAAAGTTCAGAGACCGAATACCGGGTGCAGCCGGGCGATACCCTCGGGGCGATTGCCGTGCGGTTCAACCTGAGCGTCAGTGAGCTCATGGAGGCGAACGATCTCACGGACCCCGACCGTTTGGAGGTGGGCCAAACGTTGACCATCCCAGCCTCTGAGGTAGCCCAGGCCACTCACACGGCCCTGCCGGAAGAGGAAGTCGAACCGGTTGAGCCGGCAGCGACTCCCCGCCAATCCACTGCGACGCCTCCTGCTGTAACTGGGGAGCCGAAGGTCGTGATCGACAGCGTCGTAGGAGCCGGCGATCTGGACTCCGAGCGCGTGCTGCTCAAACGGACCGGAGCGGGCGAACTTTCCCTGGCCGGCTGGCAGCTGCTGGCCGATGGCGGACGAGTCTTTACCTTCCCGCAGTTGACGCTTTTTGAAGGCGCTATGGTCAATCTGTATACACAGGCAGGGCAGGGGACCGTATTCGACCTGTACTGGGGTTTGGAAGCGCCCGTCTGGAAGTCGGGCGCGGAGATCGTGTTGAAGGACGACCAGGGTGAAGTCCACGCAACTTATCAGGTGCCCTGAAGGAGTTTTGCGAATGCCGAATATTGAGGATGCGATTTCCCGGGCCATGCAGGAAGGGCATTTTGACGACCTGCCCGGAAAAGGTAAACCTTTAAAACTGGACGACAATCCGCACGAGGACCCCGCCTGGCGGGTGGCGAACCGGATCTTGAAGAACGGCGGATTCTCTCTACCCTGGATCGAAAGCTTGCGGGAGATCGAATCGGACCTGGAGAAAGCACGGAGCGCTCTTTCCCGCACCTGGTCCTGGCGGCAGGCTTCCCTGGCAGAGCAAAAACCGGCTCCTGATGCGGAATTGGAGTGGCGCCGAGCTCAGCAGATTTTCCGAGAACAGATCCAAGCGATCGACAAGCACATCCTTACTTACAACCTGGAAGTCCCATCCGATCGATTTCAAAAACGGCTCCTCGATCCGGAGCGCGAGATCGCAAAAATTACTGGAAGCTGAGGGACGGAGATTGCAATCCCCGGCGGCATCTGTTACACTTTCGCAGGAGAGGTGATCCCATGTCTCAGGCTTTCTATCGCAAGTGGCGGCCGCGCCGCTGGGAGGCAGTTGTCGGGCAAGAGCACGTCGTGCAGACGCTGCGGAATTCCGTGGCAGGCGAGCGGGTAGCCCATGCGTACCTGTTCGCCGGACCAAGGGGGACAGGCAAGACGACCACTGCTCGCCTGCTGGCCAAAGCCGTCAACTGTCTCGACCCCGATCCTTCCGTTCGCCCGTGCGACCAGTGCGAGCACTGCCAGGCGGTCAACGCCGGGCGCTTCCTCGATTTGATTGAGATTGACGCAGCTTCCAATACCAGCGTGGACGACGTGCGCGACCTGCGGGATAAAATCAATTTCTCCCCGAACCAGGGCCGCTATAAAGTTTACGTGGTGGATGAAATCCATATGCTTTCGACGGCGGCGTTCAACGCTCTGCTCAAGACTCTGGAGGAGCCCCCGCCCCACGCGATCTTCATCCTGGCGACGACCGAAGTCCACAAGATCCCGGCGACGGTCCTGTCTCGCTGCCAGCGTCACGAATTTCGCCGTATCCCCAGCGCGGCGATCATCCAGCACCTGAAGGAGATGTCTGCAGGCGAGGATCTTCAGATCGAAGCGGAAGCGCTGGCGCTGATTGCCCGCCAGGCAACCGGCAGTTTACGGGACGCGATCTCCTTACTCGACCAGTTGGCTTCGACCGGTCAGGCGATCACGCTCGAGATGGCTCAATCGGTATTGGGAACTGCGGCCAGCCAGGCAGTTCTGGAGGTCGTCGATGCATTGATCGCGCGCCAACCTGCTACCGGCCTGAACCGCCTGCATCGCGCTCTCGACTCGGGCAGCGATCCGCGCCAGTTTGCCCGCCAGGTCGTCGATTACCTGCGTGAACTGCTCCTGATCCAGATGGGGAACGCCGACCAGATCGATGCGGGTGCCGAAGCCCGCGCTCAGATGGCGCGCCATGCCCAGGCTTTTTCGACGCCCGACCTGCTTCGAACGATCCGCGCGTTCAACTTTGCTGCGAATGATGCCCGGGGAGCCTGGCAGCCGGCCCTCCCCCTTGAAATGGCTTTCGTGGAATCTTTAGAGCCAGAGCTCAGGCCGGGTTCAGATCCCCCGCAACCTGAGCAGCCCGCCACGGGTCCGAAGAAGGCGCTAAAAGCCAGGGCTGGCAGC
Organism: Anaerolineales bacterium; assembly: GCA_036393315.1. Taxonomy (GTDB): domain Bacteria; phylum Chloroflexota; class Anaerolineae; order Anaerolineales; family UBA4823; genus DASWHG01. Next base: position 5,286 of record DASWHG010000258.1, read on the forward strand.
TTGCCACTTGCAGCTGAACCGGAGGCGCAATCAGAATCCGATGAGGGTGCCGGCGACTCCGAACAGGCGGAGGGCCAGGGCACGCAATCGCTCAATAAGAACTGGCCGCAGCTCCTGAACCTGGTCCGCAGGCATAACCCGAACACCTATGGTTTGTTGAACTCCTGCAAGTCCCGCCATCTTAAGGGCAATTTACTGATCCTCGGGTTTGCCAGCGACGTGTTGAAAAACCAGATGGCCAAGCCGGAAAACCTCGAGATCGTGCAGAAAGCCTTGGCGCAGGTGTTTGGGACGGATATAATGATCCGCTGCACCATCAGTACGGCGGGCCGTAACTCGATTCCTGCCGAGGTAGACAATGACGGTATGGTGGCGTCTGCCTTGCGCGACCTGGGCGGCGAGATTGTGGATGTGCAGTAAAAGTTTTACGGTATTGTGAGATGGAAGAGGCAAACCCTGTTTGCCCTCTCAGAGAAGAAGGAGAAGAAAATGGCGAAAGGTTTCAAAGGGCAGAAAGGGCAGAACCCGATGGGGATGATGCAGCAGCTGCAAAAGCTACAGGAGCAGATCCAGGAGACTCAGGCACAGCTGGCGGAAGAAACGGTCACGGCCACGGTAGGCGGAGGCGCGATCAAGGTTACGATGACCGGAGATCAGCGCTGCCGGTCCGTTGAAATCGATCCGGACTTGCTCGAGGACGCCGATGTCGAAATGCTTCAAGACCTGATCATGACGGCGGTGAATGCCGCCTTGGACCAGTCGCGGGAGATGGCTGCGGACCGGCTCGGCCCGTTGGCGGGTGGCATGCCTTTCTAATTTCTGAGCGATGATCATACCTGCTCCAATTCAAAATCTGATCAACGCGTTATCGCGTCTTCCTGGGGTGGGTCCAAAAACAGCTTCCCGATTGACTTTTTTTCTGCTAAACGCTCCGGACGAATTGTCGCGCGATTTGGCGGAGGCCTTGCTGAATCTTAAATCCAGCACCGCATACTGCCAGGTTTGTTTCAACATCACCATCGCCGGCCGGAGTGAGTGCGAGATTTGCGCGGACCCCGACCGTGATCCGGGTGTAATCTGCGTGGTTGAGGAACCGCTGGATGTGATTGCCATCGAGCGAACGGACGGGTTCCAGGGCCGTTATCACGTCTTGCACGGCGTGCTTTCCCCGATCGAGGGGATTGGCCCGGAGGATCTAAAGATCCGACAATTAATGGAGCGGGTCCGGAATGGGGGCATCCAGGAAATAATCCTGGCCACGAATCCCAGCATGGAGGGGGATGCGACGGCCATGTACCTGGGCCAGCAGCTTCAGCCGCACAGGATCCGCATCACGCGGCTGGCGCGCGGCCTGCCGGTTGGCGGGGACCTGGAATATGCGGACCAGAGCACCTTGTTGCGCGCCCTGGCCGGCCGCCAGGAGATGGGCTGATCTGAATAATTGATCTCGAATCGCCCTTGACATTCCGGATAAAATCCTTATAATTCCGGGGCTGTCAGGATCGATGGGAGCCCAATAACCCCATAAAATTTCCAAGGCTTTCTTAAAAATGGGGTTTGGGGTGGGGAAAAGCAGGGCTTTCGACTTTGAGAAAGCCATGATAAAATTTCCAAAAGATCTTGACAAAACTGCAATTTTGCGTATAATAATATACGCATTCGATCAAGACAGATTTCGCCCGGATACGGGCAGATCGCTAACAAAACGAAAGACGCACAGCGTCAGAGACCAAGACCAGGGTGGTTTGTCGGTCTGACGTGCCGATGTCGCGGTTAGGCATCGGCTGTTTGTTCTCTCGAACCCTTGACAGGGGTGAGTCAGACTGGTACAATCCAGGCCGCATAGGGGACAGGACCTTAACAACTGAAGAGTGATAGGAAGAAAGAAAGCCTCAGCCAAAAGGCAAAAGACCAAATGAACGCAACCATCGCAAGATGGGAGAAAGTTTTTTGCGGAGAGTTTGATCCTGGCTCAGGATGAACGCTGGCGGCGTGCCTAATACATGCAAGTCGAACGGAGAGTTTTATTTCGATAGAACTCTGAGTGGCGAAC
>DASWHG010000259.1:0-5941 GCA_036393315.1 Anaerolineales bacterium
GATATCCGGGTCCAGCTGGGCGGCTTCCAGCTGCTCACCCAAAATTGCCACCAGACCGGCGCGCAAGACGGCCGGGTCGGGTTCGTAAAGATAGGCTTGGGGTTCGACCAGGGGTAAGCGCGGCATGTCGTCTCCGGGATCACGCACCGCCAGCGTATATGGCCCCGGCAGGACCGTCGCTCGCCGCCAGGCCGTCTTCAAGGAGCCAAACCACAGTACGGCTTCTTTCAGATCGCCGCGCAGCGAGATAAATTCCACCTCCGCATCATACGAACTGAGCTCCTCCAGCTTCACCCCTGGAGAGATCTTTACCCCGGCCGCGGGGAAGCGACCCAGCCAGCCGGGCAGCACGGCCAAAGGCGGTGAGTATTCGCGCACGGAGAAGGCTCGCCGGCCCCGGGCGCGCCGGGCCGGATCGAAGAACAGGGCCATGCCTGGAGAGGGTGCCAAGGGCAGGGAGGCGTTCAAGTCGGCCCGCAGGAAGCTCACCCGGGCCTCCAGCCCCAAGGCGCGGGCGTTGGCTGAGGCCATCGCCAGACGCAGCGGGTCCAGGTCGATCCCGATCGTGGGGGCAGCCGCGGACAGTGAGAATGTGTCCCCGCCGATCGAACAACCCAGGTCGGCCAGCGCACCGAAAGCATGGTAGCGCCCGGCCTTGTAAACGGAGACTTCGGAAGGGGAAGCCTGCTCCAGCGCCTCGCGGGTGAAATACATGCGCCCGGCCTGCGGGAATTTTACGGCCGCTTCCCGGCGCAGTATGGCAATCTCCAGCGCGGCCTTGGCCAGCTCGGCCGGAAAGTCCCGGCTGAGGGCCTGGAAATGCGCCAGGAAATCCTCCTCCCTTGGCTCACGGGATTCCGCCGCGTGCAGGACTTCCTGCCCGGCGGGGGCGAGCAGGTCTCGAAAGCTGGCCAGGTCCATAACCTAATTTTAGCAGTGGAAAACGAGAATCCAGCAATCCATCCAGGATTTGAAAACTTTTCCAATTTTGGGGGTTATGAAATGATGAAATTGTGGCACAATTGCGACAAAACGTATCCATTTTTTCACGGGATTGATTTTCTCCTAACAAACACAAGGATAACCGCAGAATGATCAGGAAACGCCCATGGCAGTCATAACCTCTTCCCTGGAAAGCCAACCCATACAAAGCGACGGTGCGCCACTCATGTTGGGTGGGTACGCCGCGATGGCCGAGAGCGCCTGGATGGGCAGCGTACAGGCTACCGAAGTGCTGGAACCGCTCAAGACTGCCCCTGGAGCAGCGCCACGCTGGCAAACGGTGGTCCCGCGTCTCCCACGCCTGCAACTGGCCGGGCTGTACACCCGCGAGTTAAGCGTCGCAGAGGCCAGCTTCGTGCTGATGGCTTCCTTCTTCACCTCCGCTTTGCTGGGAGCGGTTCGGCAGGTACTGTTCAATGCCCAGTTCGGAACCGGCCTGGAAGCCAACGCCTACTATGCCGCCTTCCGCTTGCCCGATACACTTTTCAGTTTGATCGCTGGTGGAGCATTATCGAGCGCCATGATCCCAGTCCTGCTAAGCACACTTCAGGCGGGTGGGAAGCAGGCTGGCTGGCGGTTGACCAACCTGGTGCTGACTACGCTTCTGGCCGTTTTTGCCCTGGTCGTACTCGCCGGTGAGATCTTTGCCCCCACCTTTGTCAACAGTCTTCTCGCCCCGGGATTCGATGAACAGACCAGCCAGCTCACCATCCGTTTGACTCGCATCATGCTCGTCCAGCCGTTGGTTCTGGCAATCGGCAGCGTGGCTACAGCGGTGTTGAACAGCCGCAACCAGTTTGTCCCGACTGCGCTTTCAATCTTGGGACACAACGTAGCCCTGATTGCAGGGATTATGGCGGCGCGTTACTACCCTGGCCTTGGGATTTATGGCCCTACTCTGGGCGTCGTAGGAGGCGCGCTGCTCCAGGCAATGATCATGCTGCCCGCCTTCATGGACCCAGGAGCCGGCTTCGCTCTCCGCTGGAATCCTTTCGACGAACGGCTGCGAGAGATCGTCCGTTTGCTCATTCCAAACGGGCTTTCGGTCAGTGTTAACTATGCCGGGTTCATCGTCGATACCGCCTTTGCTTCCCGAGCGCCGGAGATGGCCGGACTGGCAGCGCTGTATAACGCCTGGCTGTTGGTCGGCCTGCCCATTGCGCTCCTCGGTCAGGCGATCGGGCAGGCTGCCTTCCCACGCCTGTCAGCGCAAGCCGCATCTAAGAACTGGCCTCAGATGCGCCGGGCATTGTTTCAGTCGATGGCTGCCGCGATCGGTCTGGCGATCCCGGCCCTGCTCGCTCTGCTCTTCCTCGGCCGGCCGGTCATCCGCCTCCTGTTCGAACGCGGCATGTTCGACGCCGCCGCCGGCGACCTGACCTTCAGCGTCCTGACCGTCTACGCCCTTGCACTGCCCGCTTACGTCGCAACGGAGCTGGTCACTCGCGGTTTGATCGCGCTCCGCGATACTCGCACACCCCTAATCACGAACACATTCCAGTTGATCGGGCGAGCCGCCATTATGGGGGCGCTCATTGGCCGTTATGGCGTGATCGCCATCCCGGTGGCCTTCGCCTTGACGGCTTCTGCTGAGACGGTTATCCTGACGGCCATACTGCTGCTCAAGCTGCAACGCAGGATCGCTGCCAGCCGGGAGATTTGAAACTTTTATGGACAGTCAGAATATCGTAATCTGTATATCAGCTTACTCGTAGCGCAGCGCTTCCACCGGCTCCAGGTTGCTGGCCCGGTTGGCCGGATAGATCCCGAAGAACAGGCCGATGGCCATGGCGAACAAGGTGGCCAACAGGACTGTGTCCAGGCCAATCGCTGGGTTGATCGCTGTATTGCTGGCCGCCGCGATGCGCCCGACCAGGCCCGAGAGCCCCCAGCCCAGCAAGATGCCGATCACACCGCCAAGCAGGCTGAGCACCAGCGATTCGGCCAGGAATTGAGTGAGGATGTCCATCTTGCGAGCGCCCAAGGCTTTCCGCAAACCAATCTCTCGCGTCCGTTCGGTGACCGATACCAGCATGATGTTCATGATGCCGATGCCACCCACCAGCAGCGAGATGGCTGCGATTCCACCCAGGAAAATCGTGAAGACGCTGGTGATGGTCTGCGCGGTGTCCAGGAAAGCCTGTTGGGAGGTGATCGTAAAGTCGTCAACCCCAACCACCGTGCGGTGGCGTGTACGCAGGATCTGGGCGATCTCTTCGCTGGCCTGGGAGACTGTATCGGCGCTGGCGGCCTGGACCTGGATAGAGTCCACGCTGTCTCCCGGTGAGCGGCGCAGCAGGCGCGCCTGCGCGGTGGCGAGCGGCACCAGGGCCAGATCGTCCTGGCTTCCAAAAGCAGAGCCTCCCTGAGCTTCCAGCACGCCGATCACCCGGAAAGGCTGTCCTTCGATGCGCACCGATTCACCCACCACACCCTGGCTACGCCCGAACAGGGTTTCGGCTGTCTCGGGACCCAACACAACCACGGAAGAACGCCCCTGGTTTTGGTCCTGGTTGATGAATTCGCCTTCGGTAATGGTCAGATTGCGGACCGAAGCGTACTCTGGTGTGACGCCGGAGACCGATGTGCTCGTGGTCTCGCCCCCGAAAGAAAGCTCCTGCCTCCCCTCGACCACAGGCGCGGCCAGAGCCACGGATGGGGCCTGCAGCGGGTCGGCGATGGTTTCAGCGTCCTTGATGGTCAATGGTTTCGGGTTGCTCACATCGTTGGACCGGTTTTGAGAGACGAACAGCAGATTGGTGCCGATGCCCTCGATCGAACCGGTGATCGTATTTTGCGCGCCGCGCCCGATCGCCAGCATCGCGATGACTGCCGCCACCCCGATCATGATCCCCAGGACGGTCAGCGCCGAGCGCAGCTTGTTTGCCGAGAGACTTTCCAGGGCTTCGATAATGGCAGGTGCGATATTCATGTCACTACTCCTCCTAACCCCTGCTGTCAACAACCCCATCCCGGATGTGGATCACGCGACGAGTCTGAGAGGCCACCTCCGGGTCGTGAGTGACGATTACCAGCGTGGTGCCGCGTTCCTTGTTCAGATTCAGCAGCAGGTCCATGATCTCCTCTCCGGATTTCGTGTCCAGGTTGCCGGTCGGTTCGTCGGCCAGGATGATAGCCGGATCGTTGACCAGCGCGCGAGCGATCGCCACCCGCTGTTGCTGTCCACCGGACAATTCGCTAGGGCGGTGGTCTATCCGGTCACCCAGGCCAACCGCCTGGAGCGCTTCGCGGGCTCTGGCCGACCGCCCGTTCCTCGCGCCGGAGTAGCGCAAGGGCAGCTCAACGTTGGAAAGCGCCTTCGCCCGGGGGAGCAGGTTGAAGCTCTGGAAGACGAACCCCACTTTGCGGTTGCGGATCGCCGCCAGTTGGTCGCCGCTCAGGTCCGAGGCTGTTTCACCGTCGATCACGTAGGATCCTGAGGTCGGGCGGTCGAGACAGCCGATGATGTTCATCAACGTCGATTTCCCCGACCCCGAAGGCCCCATGATCGCCACCACCTCGCCTCGCTCCACTTTCATCGAGAGGCCGCGCAGAGCGTACACTTCGATTTCACCCATCCTATACACCTTGGTCAGGTTTTCGGCTTCGATCACCCAATCTATCAATTGGGTCGTCATGGCTGGCCTCCCCCGCCAAAGGGATCGTTCCCTCCTCCCCCCTGCGCGCCCGGGCCGAACTGCTGGGTTAAGTCAGTTTGTGGGTTGAGCACGATCAAGTCGCCCTCCCGCAGGTCGCCCTCGAGCAGCTCGCTGTGCGTATCCGAAGTCCGGCCGAGGGTGACGGGGACAGGCGCCGGAACGGCAGCGCCATTCTTTAGCACGTAAACCACGCGTTCCCTGTCCAGCGTGCGAACCGCCCGGTTTGGGACCAGCAAGATATCCTGCAGTTCGCTGACGGTGATCGTGACTGAGGATGTCATCCCTGGTTTGACCTGATCGTCGGCGTCGGTCAACTCCACCGTCGCCGTGAAGTTCACCACGCCCTGCACTTCCTCCCCAACCGGGGCGACTTCCACGACCCGGCCATGATATTCTTTGCCGAGAATGGAGTCGAACGTGAGCGCCGCCGCCTGGCCTACCTGGATCTGGTTGATGTCCACCTCCGAAACTTCCACGTCCACCAGCAGGCGGGACTGGTCATCCAGGCGGAATGCCTTGGTGTTCGGGCTTGCCTGGTCGCCGGGTTTGTTGGAGACCTGGGTGACCACGCCGTCGAAAGGCGCCTTGATGCGCACCTGGTCGAGAGCTGCCTCGGCAGCCATCAGCCTGGCCTGTGCGGCGGCGACGTCATCCGGGTTGGGGCCGTCCTTCAGGCGCTCCCATTCCCGCAAGGCGTCCGCCAATCGGGCTTCTGCCAGGGCGATCTCGGCCTGGGTCGAGCCACCCTGGAGACTCTCCCATGCTGCCTGGGCCTGCTCAAGGGTCGCTTCAGCGACCGCCAGCTCCCCGTCGGCCTGGGCGATCTCGACATCGGTGTAGCCGAGCAGATACCAGTTGTACGTAGCGAAAGCCCGCTCCATTGCATCCTCGGCAGCGACGATGTTCTCGAGCGCGTTGGCGCGCTTGAGGTTCGTCAGTTTCAGGTGGGCTACCTTATTAAATTCTTTCAAGGCGTCTTTATAGGCATCTTTGGCGAACAGGTAATCCGTCTCGGCTTTTTCGATGACGAGAGGATCCGTGGTATGAGGATAATCCATGCGAGCGCGGGTTTTCTCCGCTTCCTCGAGCGCGTCTTCGGCGTTCGCGAGGTCCAGCTGCGCCTGGGCGCTCTCCTCTGCAGCCTTTCGGTTCAGGTCAGCCAGGGTGTTCTGGGCGTCTTCAACCGCCTGCAGCGCCTGGGCCTCCTGGAGGGTCGATTTCATCAGATCGTCCAATGCCTTCTGTGCGGTGACGAGGTCGGCCTGGGCGAGGATCACGTT
>DASWHG010000260.1:0-3538 GCA_036393315.1 Anaerolineales bacterium
CGAATTGGCGGGCCGTATGGGTATTTCGGTCAGCGGCGCCAAATCGCGGGTGCAACGGGGCCGGGAGATGCTGCGCCAGGCGCTGCTGGAGTGCTGCCACTTTGAATTCGACCGGCGGGGTGGCGTGCTCGACTACACGCCCCGTCCGGACTGCTGCGAGATGTGCAACTGCAACAATTGAAGCCATCCGCTAATTTACGCTAATCTTCACGAAAAAAACTTGGCCATTTTGAACCGCAAAGTACGCCAAGGAACGCCAAGATTAAATGGTTCGGGAGATCTCGGGGGATCTAGTGACGATTGGCGATCATTGACTTCACCCCAAACTCACGGTAAACTCGTCGTCGAGAGGCGTTATGGCCGCGATCCAAACTATTGCCCTTTCGCGCGTTTACCACAGCAAAACAGGCGTCATTCGCCAGCAGAAAAAAGATATCCGGGCCCTGGAGGAGGTCAACCTTGAGGTTGCCCAGGGCGAGCTGTTCGGGCTGCTCGGGCCCAACGGTGCCGGCAAAACCACGCTGACCAAGATCCTCAGCACCATCCTGCTTCCCAGCAGCGGCGATGCCCGCGTGCTCGGTTTGGACATTGTCTCCCAGGCACGCGCCATCCGGCCGCGCATCGGCATCGTCTTCGGCGGCGAGCGTGGCCTGTACTGGCGGCTGAGCGCTCGCGACACCTTGCTCTACTTCGCCGACCTCTACCACGTTTCCCCGGAGGTCGCCGCCCGCCGCATCCCTGAACTACTCGAGTTGGTCGGACTCTCCGGTCGCCATGAAGAGCGGGTTGAGAACTTCAGCCGCGGCATGAAACAGCGCCTGCACGTCGCCCGCGGCCTGATCAACGATCCCGAAATCCTCTTCCTCGACGAACCTACCATCGGTCTCGACCCTGTCGCCGCCCGCGAGATCCGGCGGATCATGAAAGATCTCAACCAACAGGGCAAGACCATATTCCTGACCAGCCATTACATGTACGAAGTTGACGAGCTATGCGACCGGGTCGCCGTGCTCAACAAAGGTGAAATCATCCTGGTCGACACTCCTGGCGCCCTTAAGAGCCTGGTCTCCGACCTGGAAGTGGTCGAAATTGAGGTCATCGGCGCCCAACAGGATGCCATCGAACGGCTGCGCGCCCATGAGAAGGTTGTTTCCTTGCAGATTGAACCCCGCGATCTCGCCCAGGCTTTGCTCATCCAGGCTCCCGGTGGCGCAGCGCTGGTCGGAGATTTCCTCACAATCCTGTCCGGCGCCCGCATCCAGCGCATCCTGACCCGCCAGCCTACGCTGGAAGACGCCTACGTCCGCCTGGTCGGTCCGGAGGCGATGCATACATGAAATTCAAGTCCGCCCTGCGCGCGCTGCTGGGCTCGTTCCGGGAGCAAGCCATCAGCCGGGCCACGGACAACTTCTTCATCGGCACCCTGTTTATCCAGCCGGTCCTATTCACTCTGCTGAGCGTCGGCATTTACCGGTATGGGGGCAAACCCGACCTCAGCCTGTATGCCGTCATTGGCGCTGGCATGATCGGCATCTGGAACAACAACCTGTGGACTTCAGGTTCGATAGTGCAAGACGAACGCCGCGGCGGCACGCTCGAGCTGCTCGTGGCCGCCCCCACTTCCCTGGAGATCGTGCTGCTCGGCAAATCCCTGTCCAACGCTGTAGCCTCCATCCTGGCCCTGGCTATCACCTTCGCGACAGGGCTGCTGGCTTACCGCCTGCCCCTGGATATCGAACAGCCGCTGGCCTTCGCCGGCGCGGTCCTGCTTACCCTGGTCGCCATGACCATGCTGGGGCTGCTGCTGGGCAGCCTGTTCGTCCTGGCCCGCGCCGCCGGGCAGCTGGCCACCGTTCTCAATTACCCGATCTTCATCCTTTCCGGCCTGACCTTCCCCCTCACCGTCCTGCCACTGTGGATCCGCCCGCTGAGCTACAGCCTGGTCTCCACCTGGGGCAACCTGGCGCTGGCGCGCGCCGCGGGCGCAGTTGCGCAGAGCTCCCTTTGGGTCACATACCTGGCCCTGGCCGGTCTTTCGGTCCTGTACTTCATACTGGGACACTATCTCTACCGCCTGATTGAGCGCATCGTGCGTGAACGCGGGGGGTTAGATCAATGGTAATCACTCGCCTTTGGCGCACTTTTCTAACGGGAGCGCGTGCCTCGCTGGTCATGGAATCCGTGGATTTCTCCCTCCCCCGGCTGTTCGGTACCAAGCTGCCGCGCTTCATCCTGCAGCCGCTCTTCTTCGTCATCCTGGCCTACGTGGCCGGCGGCCCAGAACTGGCGCGCTTCGCCCTTATCGGCAACGCTATGGGCAACGCGGCCATCCACTCGCTGGTGAACCTGGGCGCGTCGATAGAGATCGAAAAGTGGGCCGGCACGTTCCCTCTGCTCATGGCCGTACCGGCCAACTGGCTGCCCCTGATGATCGGGCGGGCGGCTGCCGGCTACCTTGAATCGCTTATTAGCGTATTTGTGACTTTTGCCGTCCTGACGCCCTTTATGGCTGGCGCAGATCTCCCCTTCGACCGGCTGTTGCTGGCGATGCCCGTCATGATGCTAACCACCGCCTCGCTGGCGGGCATGGGCTGGCTGCTCGGCTCGCTTACACTGCCCACACGGGTCGGCTTGCTCGCCAGCAACATGGTCGCCTACGCCATGTTTGTGGTGTGCGGTCTCAACTTCCCCCTCGATGCCATGCCACCCTTCCTGCAGGCGATTGGCCGGGCGCTCCCGCTCACCCACGGCTTGATGGCCATCCGCGAGGTCATCGATGGCGCTTCTTACCTGCAGGTCGCTCCGTTGGTCGGTCTCGAGATCGCTATCGGCCTGGTCTACGCCGCCGTCGCCTGGTTAGTGTTCCGCAAGCGCCTGAACGACACCCGGCGCACGGGCAATATGGAGCTGGTCTAGCGGTCATTTGACAACCAGGAGGGGCGTTTGAGCTCGATGGGTGACCGCCATGCTGACGCTGCCCAGCAATATACCGTGCCAGGTGCTCATCCCCCGCGCCCCGATCACGATCAGGTCATAACCGCCCGACTCTGCCAGCCCGAGGATTACATCTACCGCCGGACCAGCGAAAATCTCCGTCTCCACCCCATCCACGCCCATCTCCAGCAGCCGTTGGGCCACGCTCTCCACCAGTTCTTCGGCCGAATCCAGGCTTCCGTGCAGCCGATTCCTATAGTCCGGCTCTCCCCGGTATTCCAGCAGCGGGATATAGGCGTGTACGATCGTGATCTCGGCGCGGTAGCGGATGGCGAGAGAAGCGGCAAAATCAGCTGCTCTCCCCGCCGGTTTTGATCCATCGGTTGCCAATAAAATCCGTCTGATCATATCTTTTCTCGGATATTTCTCAAATTAGGGGCCGTAAGGAAATGCTCCATGTCCTCCACCGCCAATCCCAATTTGAGGGGCTGGGAAATCTCACGCATACCGTATTCGCGGATCAATGATGGAGTAAAGGATATCTCTGACTAAGGTGGCGGTCACGACCAGGAATGCGGTGAGCAACAGATAGGCCATTACCACC
>DASWHG010000261.1:0-16599 GCA_036393315.1 Anaerolineales bacterium
CGGCGAGATCGTCGAACTGCACTGCACCTACGACCCGGCTACCAAGGGTGGAGATGCCCCGGACGGGCGCAAGGTGAAGGCGACGATCCATTGGGTGTCGGCCGGTCACGCAGTGGCTGCTGAAGTCCGCCTTTACGACCGTTTGTTTAACAAGGAAAACCCGGATGACACCGAAGAGGGAGACGATTTCAAGTCGAACCTGAATCCGGATTCCCTGGAGGTTCTCAATCCCTGCTTTGTCGAGCCCAGCCTGAAGGCGGCGGCGCCGGGGGACGTCTACCAGTTCGAAAGATTGGGCTACTTCTGCCTGGACCCGGTCGACACGATGAATGGCAATCTTGTCTTCAACCGGACGGTTGCCCTGCGGGACGCCTGGGCGAAGATCGAGGCGTCGAGGAATCCGTAGGGGCGGGATTCCACGGATGGCATCGGTTCTAGGTCAGCCAGGGTTCTATCTGGCAACGAACCATTGCAATTCCGGCAAACCCGCCCCTACGCGCGATTTATCCGTTCAGGTTTTCCAAAAGTTCGATTGCGTTCGCGAGCCGCTCGAGAACGATTTCTTTCCCGATGATGGCCATCGTCTGGAACAGGGGAGGGCTCACGTTTCGTCCGGTGACAGCCGTCCGCAGGATGGAGAAGAGCTGCCCGGCGCTGATACCCAGCTCTTCCGCCAGCGAACGGAGAGGCCCTTCAGCGGTCTCCTGGTCGATTTCAGGGAGATCCGCCAGGATCTGGTATGCCCGGCGGGCAGCCTCCGCCGACTCCGCCGGGGTCATGTGATTTCCAACCAGATCTTCCGGATTCGGGGTCACTTCCCTTTCGAAGAAGAAGCCTCCCACGGCGACGGCGTCGTCCAGGGTAACGATCCGCTCCTGGAGCAGGGGAGTGACTCGCAGCAGGGTTTCATCGTCCACTTCATATCCGGCTTTCATGAGATAAGGCTTGATGCGCGCTGCCAGGTCGGGAACCTCCAACCGGCGCATGTGAAGACCATTAAAGTGGTCCAGCTTGGAAAAATTGATCGCTGCCGGCGATGGGTTGAGGCGCTCCAGGCTGAATTTCTCGACCAGCTCCGGCATCGTAAAGAACTCGGTCCGGTCGTCGTAGCTCCACCCCATCAGCGCCGACCAGTTCACCACCGCCTCCGGCAGGTACCCCATCTTCCTTAAGTCGCTGAGGTAAATTGAGAAGCCGTCTTTGATCGCCTCGGCAGTATCTCGCTTGCTCATCTTGCCTTTCCCGCTTGGCTTGAGGAATACCGATAGGTGCACCCAAACCGGTTCATCCCAGCTGAAGGCACGCACGATGTGAACGTGGAGTGGGAAGGTGGGCAGCCATTCGGAGCCGCGGATCACGTGCGTGATTTCCATCAAGTGGTCGTCTACCATCGCTGCCAGGTGGTAGACCGGCAGGCCATCCGTCTTAATGAGGATGTAATCGTCGATGTTACGGTTTTCGACCGTGATATCGCCCCGGACGTGGTCGTGGGCGGTGATCCCACCCTCTTCCGGGACCTTGAAGCGGATCACGTGCGGTTCTCCCGCGGCCACGCGCTGCTCGGCCTGCCCCGGATCGATGCGCCGACACAGGCCATCGTAATGCGTCGGCTCCTTCCGCTTCATCTGCTCCTGGCGTAGTTGTGCCAATCGTGCCTGGGTGCAGAAGCAGTAATAAGCCCGACCCATTTGGATGAGCTGGTGGGCGTAGTGCAGGTAGATATCTTTGCGCTCGGACTGCCGGTAAGGGCTGTGAGGCCCCCCGACGTCCGGGCCTTCGTCCCATTCCAGGCCTAACCAGCGCAGGTTATTGATCAGCTCTTCTTCAGCCCCCGGCTCCAGGCGCTTCCGGTCTGTGTCTTCGATCCGTAGGATGAACTGTCCTCCGGTCTGCCGCGCCAGCAGGAAATCGTAAAGCGCCGTGCGCCCACTTCCCAGGTGGGTGCGCCCGGTTGGCGAAGGAGCAAACCGCGTGCGAGCCGGGGTGCCAGGTGAGCTTGTCATATCAGAATTCCAGAGATTTATGCCGCAAAATGACGGATTCCACCAATCCGATGCCCAACAGCAATGAAAGCATGGCGCTTCCGCCGTAGCTGACGAAAGGCAGTGTCAGGCCGGTTGCGGGGACCAGGTTTAAGTTTACTCCAATGTTTACGATTGCCTGGAAAGCAAGCAAGGTTGCCACCCCATAACAGATCAGGGCGCCGTAGGTATCGCGCGAGAGCCGCGCCGCTCGCAGGCAGCGGTAGATCACAAACAGTAATAGGATCATGACCAGGGCGGTGCCGACGAAGCCGAACTCTTCGGCCATCGCGGAAAAAATAAAATCGGAGTGGCGGACTTTGAGAAAACGCAGCTGCACCTGCGAGCCGTGCTGGTAACCTTTTCCAAACCAGCCCCCCGAACCGATGGTAATCAAGGCTTGCTGAATGTTGTAGATGTCCCCGTGGCGAGCGTTTGGGTCCGGGAAGATAAAGTTTATGATGCGTAGTTTCTGGTAGTCTGCCAGGAAGGGGAAGCCTGCGATCGGTACGACCACGCCGGCCCCGGCGAAAAGCACCAGGTGTTTGAAGCGCAGACCGCTGGCCCATAACATGGCAAACCAGATGACCAGGATTACGATGCTGGTGCTCAGGTTTGGTTGGACCAGGATCCAAAACACGATCCCCATTGCTAGTAAGAAGCTGCGCGATACCCAGATCAATTCGCCGATGCGAGCCTGGTGGCGGGTGAAGAAATCTGCAAGAGCCAGGATAATCACGATCTTTGCCAGCTCGGAGGGTTGGATCAAGATGATCCCGGTGTCAAACCAGCGGGCCGAACCAAACAACGCTGCGCCGACGACGGACAGGACGCCGAGCAGTAAGAACATCCCCCAATAAAGGAGGTTACTGATCGAAGACCACAGGTGATAATCGATCGCGGCGGTAATCAACACGACCGCGAATCCTGCGATCACGAAGATGATCTGGCGGTTGACCAGGTCTAATTCAGCCAGCTCAATATTGCCGGCTACCGCAGAGCGGATCATGGTGATCCCGAAAATGGCCAGGACCGCTACTGAGCCGAGCAACCAGAAGTCAAAATGCCGCCAGGAGGTTTGTGAATTACCCATTTACAACCACGATTATCGAACCCGTCTCCGCCGCATCGGGACCAGAGGAATTTCGGCAATGAGCCGCTGCTGGCGCTCACTCTGGACCATCTCGATCCGGACCGCAGATGGATCGATCGCGACGTGGCGCGAGATCACTTCGATCAGTTCATCTTTCAACGCTTCCAACGTCCCCGAGTTGAGGTCGGTCCGGTCGTGGATCAGGACCAGTTTTAAGCGCTCTTTCGCCTGCTTTGCGCTCTTCTTCTCCCTCCCCAGGATGCGGTTTAAAAAATCAGCCATGTCAGGCCCCTCCTGGGCGGATCAGACGGGAAAGCCGTCCGAATAAACCACCTTGCTCATAGATTTCTAGGAAAGGCACCTTCTCGCCCCGCAAACGCCGGGCGATGTTGCGAAAAGCCTGCCCGGCCTTGCTCTTCCCGTCCAGGGCGATCGGCAAACCACGGTTGGTGCTCAGAATCACATTTTCATCTTCTGGAACGATCCCAACCAGTTCAACGGCAAGCAGCTCCAGCACGTCGTCTGGAGAGAGCATATCCTCTCGGCGAACCATAACTGGCCGGATGCGGTTGATCACCAGCCGCGCTGGACCTTTTTCCTCCGCCTCGATCAGCCCGATGATCCGGTCGGCGTCGCGCACCGCCGAGACCTCGGGATTGGTGATGACCAGCACGATGTCCGAGGGGGCGATGGCGTTGCGGAAGCCTCGTTCGATCCCTGCCGGCGAGTCGATCATGATCCAGTCGCACTCCGGGCGCAGCTCATCGCACAGCCGCACCATGTCGCTGGGAGAAACGGCGCTTTTGTCGCGCGTCTGGGCTGCCGGGATCAAGTAGAGCTCGGGCAGGCGCTTATCACGGATCATGGCCTGGCGCAACCGGCAGCGCCCTTCCACCACGTCTACCAGGTCGTAGACGATGCGGTTCTCCAGCCCGAGGACGACGTCCAGGTTTCGCAGCCCGATGTCGGCATCGATGCAGACCACTTTCTGCCCACCCGCAGCCAGTGCTGCGGCTAAATTGGCGGTAGCGGTGGTTTTCCCAACCCCTCCCTTACCCGATGTGATCGTTACGACTTGAGCGCCCATTCATCTTCCCCAGGCTTTCGTTTTTGAAAGTCTTGTAATCCTCGAGGAGCAAATTCGATCCTGTCAGTTTGCTTCAATCTACCTGTCTTTTGGATTCCATGGTTCTGCGACAACCTGCCCGTCTTTCAGGCTTGCTATTTCTGGCCGGGTTTTGCCTCGCCGTTTGGGGGTTAGGGCGATCTGCCCGGCAATCCTCAACTGTGTCGGGGAAAGGTCCAGGGCGCACACGATCGATTTTTCGTTGCCCTCTGCACCGGCGTGCACCATGCCGCGCAGCCGGCCCCAAACGACCACATCGCCTCCTGCAATGATCTCGCCTCCCGGATTCACATCGCCGATCACGATTACGTGACCATGATGCTGCACGCCGAAACCTGACCTTACGGTCCGGTGGACCAGGACAGCCTGTTCGCCGGCCAAGGCGGTGTCTGCAACCTTTGCAGTCCGTTCCGGGACCGGTTTATTGATCCGGGTTGCCAATCCAAGCGTCTGGGCGGTTTGCTCCGTGATCGGCGAGTTGCTCAACACGGCCCACAAGGATAAACCTCTCTCCGATAGGGTATCCCGCAGCTGGCCCAGCTCGGCTGCCCGCAGGATGTGATTGCCGACCTGCAGGATCAACCGTCCGCCGCGTAAGAATTCGGCCTGCTGTTCGACGTGCTCCAACAGGGCCGACCGGATTTCGGGCCAGGGACCTTCTCCCAGGGTGATGAGCAGCCCTTCGCGTATGCCCTTGATCAGGACTCTGGGGCGTGTTTCTGTGCCTGTCTCTTCCATGTGAGGCCGATGCCAATCTCAAGATGGAATCTATCGTTCGATTATAGCACGAACACTGTCCGATTGATCCGCTCCGAAAACCGTGAGGTATCGATACCTCTCACCGGCGGCAGGTGTTCCGCTCTGCTGGATCCAGGTCCGATCTCATGGATTGCCTGTGGCTGTGTCGGCGGCTTTGATCTCGAAATACGCTTCCAGCAGGCGGCGAACGATGGGGCCTGCGACGCTTGCGCCCTCACCCCCGTTGTAAACGAAAGCGACCACGGCGATTTCCGGCTCGTCATAGGGGGCATACGCGACCGTCCAGGCATGGGTCGGCCAGTTACCCGGGATGCACAGGTTCTTCTCGTTGGCGTACTTGTCGCAGTATTCGGCCGTCCCGGTCTTTCCAGCCGCTGCAATGGTGACGTTTTGAAATTCTCGTGCCAGTGTGCCTTCCAGGACAGCCAGGCGCATGCCTTCCTGGACACTCTCGATCACCCAGGGAGCAACCGTCTTCTTCTCCCCGGTGATCTTGTTCTCACACCCGCCTGGGCTGTCCGGATCTACCATCACGTCGATCATAGGATCCTGGGTGATATCCCACAGTGGATCCGGGAAGAAGGTTCTGATCAGGTTTCCATCGCCATCCAGGATCTCCCGCAGCAGGGTCGGGCGCATCAGGGTGCCGTCGTTGGCGATAATGGCCGCAGACAGGAGCACCTGCAGCGGTGTCGCCAGCACGTACCCCTGGCCTACGCCAGCAATGTACGTATCGCCTATCGACCAGTTCTCACCCTGGTTGATGCGCTTCCAGGTCGGGTCCGGGACCAACCCATCCTCCACCAGCGGGAGCTCGATGCCGGGGGAACTGCCGAAACCCATAGCACGGGCATAGGTTCCCAACCGGCATACGCCCAGCCCCTCAGGTATTTCGTCCTGGTAGCCTCCGCCCAATTTATAGAAGCAAACGTTGCTCGAGTTGGAGATGCAGTGCACGAAATCGATCTGCCCGAACCCGGCTTTGTTCCAGTCGATGAATTCCTTCGGGAAACCCGCATCGTTCGCAAAATATTTCTCGGTGATGGTAATCTTAGGGGGTGCTTCAATGATTTGATCCAGGGTGATCACCCCTTCGTTGAGCGCGCCTACGGCTGTAACCAGCTTGAAGACGGACCCGGCGGGAAGCTCGTCGCCCACCGCGTGGTTTAATAAGGGGTTCCGTAGATCGGCCGAAAGCTGCTCGTAATAATACCCCGGGATCTGGCGCGCCATCCGGTTGTTCTCGTAGGTCGGGTAGGAGACCATTGCCAGGATCTCCCCTGTCTTGGGGTTCATGGCGATCACCACACCGCTGGTGGATTGGATCCTTCCCAGGTAGTTGTTCCAGAATTCGATTTCGTCGATCAGGATGGCTTCTGCGACGCTCTGCAAGCGGGTGTCGATAGTCAACCGCAGGTTGAACCCAGGCGTGGGATCGATCGGCGGTTCGATATCGCGCAGGATCTTTCCGGCTACGTCTACTTCCACGACCCGCTTCCCGTTGCGCCCGCCAAGCCAGCTCTGAAAGAACCGTTCGACGCCTGAGTAGCCGACCTTATCACGGTTAGGGACGAAGCCTCGCTCCGTAAAGTATACCTCTTCCGCTTCCGAGATCGGCCCTAGGAAGCCGATGACGGCCGCCGTAAGCGAACCGGTGGGGTAATCGCGCACCGATTCGATTTCGACATCCACTCCCGGCCAATCGACGGAATGCTCCTTGACGATCATCGCGATCCTCCGGTCGATGTTGCACTTTACCTGGACCGGAGCAAAGGGTGCGGTCGTTTCACCGTAAAGGACGATCTGTGCGATGCCGTGGTCAGAACGGCAAGGGACGAACGGGTCATCCGGAGTAACCTCGCCCTGATTTACCGGGAGGTCGATCATCTCAGACAGCTGTCGGAAGATCTCCTGGATGGCTCCCTCGTCGTCTGGCAGGTTGGCCGGGGTGATGACGACATTGTAGGAGGCAATGTTGCGCGCCAGGATGAAACCGTTCCGGTCGTAAATGATGCCACGCTGTGTGGGTAGATTGATCTCGCTGATGCGGTTCTCCTCAGCCAGCTCTAGCCATTCCGGCCCTTGCAGGATTTGCAGGTTGAACAGGCGGAAGGTGTAAACCAGGAACACCAGGCCCACCAGGCCGGCAAAAACCAGCAGCCGCCAGGTCTGGATAGTGTTGTTTAACGCGGGGTTGTTATTCATGCTTTGATTATATTTCAATTTCCTCTGGGTAGACCCAATTCGCCAGATCGCCAAGCAGCGCGTAGACCGGGATTGCCAGCAACAAGTTGAGCAGGGCGCTGGGCAAGGTGACGATGTTGAGCGCTTCTACCAGGGGGATGGGCGTCCCGACGGACCGAAGGGCTGCGAGGGAGACCGCATGGGTAATGACCGTGCCGAAGAAGGTGCCGGCGACCATCGCCAGTGAAGGGACCTGCCACACCCAGCGCCGGAAAGCCAGCGCCACCCCGGTAGCGAGTAAATACCCGAGCAGGGCGGCGCCCAGCGGCAAGGCTGAAACGACGCTGACGAGCACACCGCCGATTACCGTCCACTGCCAGGCGCTCTTTACCCGCTCTTGGACTGCCCAGGCCAGCAGGGCCAGCAACACCAGGTCTGCTGTGCCATACAGCAGGTGCACCCGGCTGAACAAGGCAGACTGGAAGATGATGAGCAGTCCCAGGATGGGTACGGCGAGCAGGTAAGCCATGGATCGTTAACAGGACCAGTGTTTCATCAATTTCGGAACAATGAAAGAATTTTTCCCTTACTGGGGATTGCCTGGTATGGGGATGAGCGGGGTGATATCTGCAGCACGGAAGTTGGTGATCACCAGGACAATTTCCAATTTAGAGAAGTCAACGACCGGCTGGACGGAGGCCGTTTGGAACAGTTCGACCGGGCGCTGGCGGACCCCGGTTACCTGCCCGATCAAGATGTTTGGAGGGTAGTTGCCGCCCAATCCTGAAGTCAGCACCAGGTCGCCAATTTCCACAATGGCCTCTTGGGGGATCGAATTGATCGAGACTTCCCCGGTAATAGAGCCGCTCATGGCGGCTTCCGAGCCAGAGGGCTGGATGCGGATGTTAATCGAGTTGCCAGGATCGCTGATCAGCTGGACGCGGGCCGCACCGGCGGTGACCGCCGCAATCCGGCCCACCAGACCTTGTTGAGAGACGACCGGCATGCCGCGCCTCAGTCCGTCGTCGGAGCCCCGGTTGATAAAGACGTACTGCAGGAAGGGGCTGGTGTCCCGCCCGATGACGGCCGCGCTCAGGTAGACGTTCTCCGGGTGGGCGCGGGCGAAATCCAGCAAGGCGGAAAGCACCTGCAGTTCGGAATTCTGCTGCTGTAATTCGATGATTTGAGCCTGCAGGCGAGAGATTTCGGCCTCCAGTTCGGCGTTGCGCTGTGTCAGGCGCGTCACGTCTCGCGGCGCAGTTACAAAATTCTGCACGGCATAGAAGCGGGTTGAAAGCCAGGTTTGGATGCTGATAAAGGGAGCCAGGGCAACGCGCGAGACCGGGGTGAGGTATCCGCCCAGGGCTAGAAGCAGGATGCCAATTACCAGCAATGCCAATGTGACCGTTTGGAAAGAACGTGAGGAGTTCATATCAGCCGTTCGGGCGCGCTATACAAATATATAACACTTCGCGCCCGGCGCGCTTTGTATGATATTCAGTGCGCATTTTATGCAGTTACGTGGCGGGTGCTGCCACGTTCCAACCCGACCAGAAGGTGCCTCAGATGGTCGTAATCTTCCAGAATCATTCCCGCGCCTCGCGCCACGCAGGTCATCGGGTCTTCGGCCACCCAGACGCGCACTCGCAGTTCGTCGGTCAGGCGCCGGTCGAGGCCGCGCAGCTGTGATCCACCTCCCGCCAGGCAGATTCCGGTCTCCATCAGGTCTGCGATGATCTCCGGCGGTGATTCGTCTAACGCGTCCTTGATCGTATCGATAATCGTCAAAACTGAGCCTGCCATGGCTTCCCTGATCTCCACCGATGAGACTTCCACCGCCTCCGGAAGGCCGGTGACCAGGTTCCGTCCCCGGAGGGACAGGGTCATCTCCTCAGGCAGGTGGAAAGCAGAACCGATGGCGATCTTGGCCTGTTCGGCCATCCGTTCGCCGATCAAAAGGTTGTACTTGTTGCGCATGTATTGGACGATATCCTGGTCCATCTCGTCTCCGGCGACTCGCAGGGAACGCGAGACGACCACGCCGCCCATCGATAATGCCGCCACTTCCGTCGTCCCTCCACCGATGTCTACGATCATACTGCCGCGGATTTCGGCGATGGGTAAGCCCGCGCCTAATGCAGCCGAAACGGGCTCTTCAACCAGCCCGACTTCGCGCGCTCCGGCAGACATGGCTGCATCGTAAACGGCCCGCTTCTCAACTTCTGTGACTCCGGAGGGGATTCCGATGACGACCCGTGGGCGGGGCACCGGGACGAGACTCTGCTGGTGGGCTTTGCCAATGAAATATTCCAGCATTGCCTGGGTGATCTCGAACTCGGAGATCACGCCGTCCCGCAAGGGTCGCACTGCGATGATATTGGCTGGAGTCCGCCCGACCATCTCCTTGGCTTCCGCCCCGATTGCCTTCGGCTCGCGGGTGCGCTTATCGATGGCCACCCACGAAGGTTCCCTGATGACGATCCCCTTGCCACGCACGTGGACGAGCGTATTGGCGGTTCCCAGGTCTATGCCGATGTCAAGCGAGAAAAAACCCAGAAGCCAGTTGAGGGGATTGAAAGCCAAATTGGGCTCCTTTTTTAAGCAGATTTGAGGGTGCCTAACCCTTCAGACAATATGATGTTCCGGTTATGTCGTGTTGTAAGACCAGACACACCTGCAAAATCAGAGCGATTATACCATTGAACCTGGAGTACTATGGTTGTGCCATAGTCGTATGGTATGGCTTTCTCAAAGTCGAAAGCCCTGCTTTTCCCCACCCCAAACCCCTTTTTTGAGAAAGCCATGGTCGTCTGGATTTACGGTATAATGACGTTCTATCCAGATTTCTTAAGAGGAGGGGTGCGGAAAATTCATACCTTTTGGAAAAGATAGCGCATGGACTCGTTCGCCTGGAGGCAGCGAGTTGACGAGGATGAGGGTTCCTCGCCGCAAGGCGAGGCTAACCGGGCGTTTCTCAGGATGCCGACCTGCGGACCGGGAAAATCGAAAGATCAGCGGAAGCCCTCTGGGCCAGCCACGGCCCAATGTCTTTTCCCTCCAAACCGGAACTTTGTGACAATACCTGCCGGGCGACCGGCCGGACAAACCCACGAAGAGTGGCAAAGTCTGTGCACGTGTCTCAGGCGCGTGCACCCGAATATTTAACTTGGAGGGATCTCAATGTGTGGAATCGTTGGATATATTGGACCGCGAGACGCCACGCCGATCATCCTGAATGGTTTGCGGCGGTTGGAATATCGCGGCTACGACTCGGCCGGCCTGGCTGTGCTGGAAAATGGGCACATCGAGGTGCGCCGCGATGCCGGGAAGCTGGAACGCCTGGCCGGGCTGGTTTCCGAATCCCCCTTGCACGGCCGCGTGGGAATCGGCCATACCCGTTGGGCCACTCACGGTGAACCGAATGCACGGAATGCGCATCCCCATACCGGCGCAACAGGCGATGTGGTGCTGGTGCATAATGGGATCGTCGAGAATTACCTCGAACTGCGTGAAGACCTTTCTGCGGAAGGGGTCGACTTCAACTCTGAAACGGACACCGAAGTCATCGTCCAGCTGGTCGACCGCTACCTTTCCCTCGGTATCGGCCTGGTGGAGGCCGCCCGTAAGTCGCTCGTTCATTTGAAAGGTGCGCACGGCATTGTCCTGCTTTCGGCCAAGGAACCGGACAAGATCGTGGCGGCCCGGATTGGCAACGCCGGTGGGGTGGTGATCGGCCTGGGAGAAGGGGAGAATTTCGTGGCTTCGGACATGCCGGCCATCCTCGAACACACTCGCAGCATAGTGTTCCTCGATTCGGGCCAGATGGCGGTCGTCACGTCTCAAGGCCTGGAGGTGCAGACTCTGGCCGGCAAACCCGTATCGTACGAGGTCCACCAGGTATCCTGGGATCCGGTCTCGGCAGAAAAGGGCGAATACCGCCACTTCATGCATAAGGAGATCCACGAGCAGGTCCGCTCCCTGACCGATACGATCGCCGGACGGGTGGACTTCGAGGAAGGGCGCATCCGCCTGCCGCAGCTGAACCTCACGCATGAGCTGGCGCAGCGCATCCAGAAGATTTTCATCACCGCCTGCGGTACGGCCTCCCATGCGGGTATGGTCGGGAAAGTGCTGATCGAACGTATCGCCCGGATACCGGTCGAGATCGACATCGCTTCCGAGTTTCGCTACCGCGAACCGATCCTGGATGAAAACACGGTTGTCCTGGCCATCAGCCAGTCCGGGGAAACGGCGGATACCCTGGCAGCCATGGATCAAGCGCGCCGGAGCGGGGCAGTTCTATGGTCGATCGTCAACGTGATTGGCTCCCAGGCGATGCGCGTCGCCGATGGATATATCTCCATGCAGACCGGTCCCGAGATCGGGGTGGCCTCGACCAAGGCCTACACCGCACCGCTGGTTGACTTATATATGCTGGCAATCCTGTTGGCTGATCTGCGCGGCGTCCTGGACGATAAGGAACGCCAGAGACTGGTGAACGACTTGCGCCTCGTTCCTGACCTGGCCGGGCGCTGCCTCGACCGTGAACCGGAAATCGAGGCCGTCGCGCAGGTTCTCAAGGACGTCTCCCACTGCTTGTATCTCGGGCGGGGGATCAATATGCCGACTGCTTATGAAGGCGCGCTCAAATTAAAAGAGATTTCTTATATACACGCAGAGGGCTACCCGGCGGGGGAAATGAAGCATGGACCGATCGCCTTGATCGACCGGGACATGCCGGTGGTGGTGATCGCGCCGCGCGACCCGTGGTACGAGAAGATGTTCAGCCAGATCGAACAGGCCAGGGCTCGGGGAGGGACCGTGATCGCCGTGGCGACCGAGGGCGACGATGTGATCCCCGGCGTCGCCGATCACATCCTGTGGGTGCCTGCCACTCCCTGGATGCTCAGCCCGGTGACGACCGTTATCCCGCTCCAGCTGCTGGCCTATCACATTGCGGCCCTGCGCGGCCTGGATGTCGACCAACCCAGGAACCTCGCCAAGAGCGTGACGGTGGAATAGCGCGGCCAGCTATGCCGAAAAACGGTGAATTCTGGGATTTTTATTGGGAAGTCCGCCTGCAGGCAATGCAGGATTTAGGGAAGAGGGAAGCCATCCTGGCGGTATCGAAGCTGATCCGTACACTGGCGAAACATAAAGGCAGCCCATTACGCCTGCTCGAATTAGGCTGCGGTGAGGGGCAGATCATCGGAGCCTTACTCGATGCTCATCCGCAGGATTGTTCGGTCACAGCCTCTGTAGGACTTGATTATAACAGCCATTCGCTCGAGAAATGCCACAGGGATTACCCTGGTCTGCAGCTCGTTCAGGGTGATTTTACCGATCTTCAGCTGCTCTCAAGCCTGGGCCAGTTCGAGATTGTGCTGCTGGTCAACGCTCTGCACGAAGTTTTTTCTGCTGGATATTCTCCGGAATTAGGTGAGGTCGATGTTCCGGCCGCTAAACAGCGAGTGAGGCAGGCGTTCACGGGAGCCGCAGAGCGGGTTGCTCCCGGTGGTTACCTGGCGCTGTTCGACGGGTTGGAAACACCGGGCGATGCCTGGGAGCAGCTGCGCATCCGGTTCCTCCACCCCCAGGCTCGCGACGACTTCCTCGTATTTGCCTGTGAGTACCATCCATTCCGCGTTTCTTACCAGGAAGTTGGGGATTCTTACTGCGTTGAGCTTTCAAGGCGCGATTTTACGCGCTATATCACTAAGTCAATCTTCTTAGGAAAACAGCTGTGGCAGAGCGAACGCCTGGAGAGCTACCAATACTATAATGAGGCTGAGTTTAGAGCGTGCTTCGAAAGCCATGGCTTGATGATCCAAGAACTGCGCACCCTGACGGTCAACTACGACAAATGGAGCAGTGCGGTCGCAATCGAGACTCCTGGTGTAGACTTCCCGGCGGAGCATATCTTGATCCTGGCGCAGAACAGCGTGGATGGTGGATCAGGGATTCCTGAGACCGAACAGTACTTTAACACCTGATCTTACCTTGCCTCCCCATTCGGGTTATCGCCGGCGGAAGGAAGCGCCGTTCGCTGGTTTCTGAACTGCCTTCGAAACAGGGTTGGCTTCGTACCCGGAAATCTTGCGACGCTCCAGTGACCGGCCTAAAAGTCGCTCGATCGTGCGAATCATCGGCTGGTCTTCCTGCGTTGCAAGTGAAAGGGCTGTGCCGAGCCTCGTCATGCGTCCGGTCCTGCCGATGCGGTGCGTATAGGCTTCAGCTGTATCCGGCATGTCGAAGTTGATGACGTGCGTGATTTGAGAGACATCAATTCCCCGGGCCGCGATATCGGTCGCTACCATCACTTTTACCCGCCCGCTGCGGAAGCTATCCATCGCTTCTTGGCGCCGATTCTGAGACAGGTTGCCCTGCAGAGAAGTAGCAGAAACTCCTGACTTGACTAATTGTTGGGAGAGTTTCTTGGCTCGATGCTTGGTGCGGGTGAAGACCAGGACCTGGCCGCTGCCGGAGAGCCGGAGTAAAGCCAGCAACATCTCAGTTTTTTGGGTTTGGTCTACGAGATAAATTGCATGGCTGACAGTCTCTACAGGGCGTGAGCTTCCAATTTCGACTGTAACCGGGCGGTGGAGGATATCGGTGGCAAGAGCGCGAATCTCTGCAGGCATGGTGGCAGAGAACAACAACGTTTGGCGCTTAGCGGGCAGAGCGGCCAGGATGCGGCGGATGTCGGGCAGGAAACCCATGTCGAACATGCGGTCCGCTTCATCCAGCACCAGGATTTCAATTGAATTCAGGCTGAGCACCTTTTGGTTCATCAGATCCAGTAGGCGGCCAGGGCAGGCGACTGCGATTTCGGCGCCTGACCGCAGCTTGTTTATTTGCGGCTGCGCGCTGACCCCGCCATAAAGCGTCAAGCTGCGTAGACCTGTGTGGCCTGCGAGGAGGGTTATTGCGCTGTGGGTTTGCTCGGCGAGCTCGCGGGTGGGGGATAGGATGAGGACGCGCAGCTTGCCGCGCGGTCCTTTGAGCAGGTGCTGGAGGATGGGTAATACAAACGCGGCGGTCTTCCCGGTTCCAGTCTGGGCAAGTCCCATCACATCGCGCCCCTCGATGATCGCAGGGATCGTACGGAGTTGGATTGGAGTAGGAGTGGAATAACCGGCGGCTGAGATCCCCGCGTTGATGCGCGGGTGTAAAGAAAAAGAATCGAAATTCACATGAGGTCCTTTTGGCATAAGATAGAGCCAAGGCGAACCCCAGCCCGTCTACACCAGTAAACGGATAATTTTTATCCATTTACAGATGTACTCGGAAGAGTATAACACACATTCGTGGAAAAAAAACGGAGAATGATGGGACGCCGGTTGGGGAAAGGAATTATGGTAAACTTTTATCATTGTGAACAACTGCCTGGCGTTTCTTGGCCTTGTTATCCTGATCCTGCTGGCTGCCCTGGGGGTAATTCTGGCGCTTACATTCCTGGATGTAGGCAGCCTCGCTTCCCAACCCCTCACAGTCAACGGCACTCCGCTGATTCCTGAGGACCTCGATGCGTTAGAAACCCTGGTGAGCCGCGGACCGCAGATCGAGTGGTCGAATCCCCTGGAGGATGAACCGCTTCCCACCCTGCTCCCGGCCGACACTCCGACTCCCGTTCCACCCTTAGATCCGGATGTGTACCGTACGGAGGTGATGCTCCAGGCGAACCATTTTGGTTCGGCGCTGCAGGCCTTTTTAGAAGCCAACGAGTTGCTGGCGCAGAACGAAAACCTGCTCGACGATCCCACGTGGAGAGAGAATATGCGCGGGCTTGTCGAGCAGGTGTATGCCACCGGTTGGGCGCTCGCCAGCGTTGGGCCGGCGCCGGCTGAGTACCAGGCGATTGATGTCTGGCTCAAACGGGTCGGCCCCGAGGTGGAAGGTCTGAGGGAGAATTATCTCGCCGGGCTCGATACGGAAGAGACGCGCTTCTTCACAGCTGCGAGCGATAATCTGGAGCGAATCAGGGAATACCTGCTAAAGGCTCTGGAGGAGACGGCCCGGGCCGGCTGGCCGGCAGAGTAGGTCGATTTCTTTTTACATCCCACCTTCTATTTCTTCTTTGGCATAAGGTGTACGCAGGTGGATCGGTTCCGTTACCTTCGCACGCGCCTTCAGGTTGAGCATTTCGACGAACACCGAGAAGGCCATGGCAAAGTAGATATACCCCTTCGGTATGTGAAATTCAAGCGCTTCTACAATCAGTGAAAAGCCGATCAGCAGCAAGAAGCTCAGCGCTAACATCTTGATCGTGGGGTGGCGGTTGACGAAATCGCTGATCGTCCCGGCGGAGGCGAGCATGATGCCAACGGCGATAACCACGGCGGTGATCATTACCCACAGCTGGTTGGCCATACCTACCGCCGTGATGACGGAGTCCAGGGAGAAGATGATGTCGAGCAGGCCGATTTGCAGGACTACACCGCTGAAAGAGGGGATCACTTTTGGACTGACGTGCTCTGTTTCACCCTCCAGCCTCTCGTGGATCTCCCGGGTGCTTTTTCCAAGCAGGAAAAGGCCTCCAACCAGCAAGATAAGATCCCGGCCGGAAATTTCCTGGCCGAAAATTTCAAAGAGGGGGGCGGTCAACCTGATGATCCAGGCGATCGACAGCAGCAAAAAGATTCGGGTTACCATTGCCACCAACAATCCCACCTGGCGCGCCCGGGACGCCTGCTTTCCAGGCAGCTTCCCGGCAAGGATCGAGATAAACACGATATTGTCAATTCCCAGGATAATTTCGAGCGCTGTTAACGTGAGCAAGGCGATCCAGGCCTGCGGGTTGAGGAACCATTCCATGATTTTCGTTTATCCCTTCGTGTTCGACAGATAGATGAAATGTTTGGCTCGTTTATAATGGAAAACGCTGGACGAATCAATGGGGACTCTTCCGCATTATTTTATCGGAATCCCCTACCTTATACCAGGGAATTGCCTGGCAATCCTGTTTCAAAAAAAGGATGGAGCGGAACTTGCTCCATCCTTTTCTCGAAATACCTGTTTATTCTACGTAGGGGCGCAGTTTATCCTGTTTGTCGGGGTGGCGCAGGCGCTGCAGGGCTTGAGACTCCAGTTGGCGGGCGCGTTCACGGGTGATTCCCATCCGGCGCCCTACCTCGTTTAAGGTCAAAGGGGTGCCGTCGACCAACCCATAGCGCATCTGCAGGACGCGCAGCTCACGAGGTGGGAGAGTTTCCAGTACCTCCTTGAGACCCTCGCCCATCAGCGATTCCAGCGCGCTCTCTTCGGGATTTGGCGCGCCGCTGTCGATGAAGTCGCCTAACACGTCTTCTTCATCTTCCTGGATAGGGGTCTCGAGCGAAACCGGGGTGCGGCCGTACTCTGCCATTTGCTCCACTTTCTCCGGAGACACTTCGAGCGCATCGGCCAGTTCCTCCGTC
>DASWHG010000262.1:0-30774 GCA_036393315.1 Anaerolineales bacterium
CAGATATTCTCGGGGATTCCGGCTGGTGGGCCGAGCGCGGCCCCTACCTTCACCGGCCGCTATATGGAAATAGACAGGTTCATCATCGATGACCGGCCATATTACTGCAAGAACCTGCGCGGCAGCGGAAGGCTGATTAAACCGCGCTCAGGAAATTTGATCATCCTCAGAGTGAGCGGGGACAGCATGAACGATCCCGAAAAGGCGAACATCCAGGACGGCAACTACGTGCTGCTGCTCCGCCAGAATTCCGCCGATGATGGGGATATCGTGGCGGCCGAGATCCGAGGTGAGGATACCCTGGCGACCCTCAAGCGCTACCGGGTGCGCAACAGCCGGATTGCCCTGGTGCCGGAGAGCACCAATCCGGAGCACCAGGAGCGAGAGTTTTCCAGGCCTCAACCAGGCGAACCGGCCGCTGAGCAGCCCTTCCACATCCAGGGGATCGCCCTGGCCGTTTTCAAGCCATATCCATAACCCCCCAAGGATTATACCGATTAGATGGCGGGTGGTCAGCTCAGCCGCGGAAATTTATCCATCTCCCCCTACACGCTCTAAAAATGAGATAAATGCCAGGAGCTCGGTTTGTACCTGTTCCAAGGCTGGTTGCATTTGATCCACGAGACGCTCGACACGTTCTGGATCGAAGCGAAAAGCGTAAATATTCCGAACCACATGGCGGAATCGGAGGAACTCATCCAAAGAGTGGCCTGCTTCTTCTGAAAGAACTGGCGGGCGCAAGTCAGTCACCTCAACTTGCATTTGGTTAAGTAGATCGCGATGCCAGCCAGCTCCGGAAGGTATGTGACCGTCCACGGTGGTTCCTATTTGCTGGAAGATCCGTTCAAAACCCGCGTAAAAATCGTGCAGGTTCAGGACAGCTGAGTCAATGTAAAGATCTTGATCTTCCGTCCGCCTTCGTTCAGCATCTACTGCACGTTCCGCCCGTTTCAAGACCTGCCACAGGTCGTTCAACTCCTGGCGAATGCGTTCCGCCAGGGATAAATAGTCTTCGATCATAACGCGATCCCCTCCCGTTCAATCGCTTCCAATAAAGGGGGAGAAGCTGTGTTTACATCCACAAGGTTTACCGGTACTTCCGTGTCCAGGTCCATGATGACGCCAATCGCGCGAAAGGTATCTTCCAGTGCCAGACCCCAGGCAGCGATGTCTACGTCTGACCACCGGGTAAATCCCGCGTCCCGCACCAGGGATCCAAAGACAACCACCCGAGTGACGCCGAATTTCTCCTTCAGAACTCGAGCTGCCATTCGAGCAGCCTCCCAGGCACGTTCCCGGCGCCGTTCTATTTCCGGCAGTTCTTGTTGGCGACGTTGTTGGGCATGCCTGCGATACGTTGAGATCTGTTCTGGTGTCAGGTCGAATGTGGTTGGCATGTCGCTCCTCACTGCCAGCATCCATTTTGCTGGTAATTCTGACCGATTTCGCCTAATCTTTGCTTAAGTATTATACCTGTTCGATCGGTGTGAAATGCGAGCTTAACAACATAAATCTGTCAGAAAACCTGCCCCGGCGGTGTTATAGTTATGAGCGCGCAGATCTTTTGAAGGGTTCACCGGTGACTGTGACAAATGATTTGAAAGAAGAATCCGCGCGGCTTACTGCCCAGGCTGCCGAGGAAATGGCGCAGTTCGAAGCCGCCTTCCAGGAGCACTGGCCGCGGGTGTACGGTGTTGTATTCCGTTTGGTCGGAGACCGCGCCGAGGCCGAAGATCTGGCTCTCGAGACCTTCTGGCGCCTGTTCCAGCGCCCGCCTCGAATGGGCGAAAACCTGGCCGGCTGGCTTTATCGAGTCGCGACCAACCTGGGCTTCAATGCACTGCGGGCGCGCAAGCGGCGCAATCGGTACGAAGAGGAAGCTGGGCAGCAGGAACTATCAGACCGCGCAAACCCGGATCCAGCCGGGGAGGTCGAAAAGGCGGAGGAACGCCGCCAGGTCCGAACTGCCCTGGCCCAGATGAAGCCAAAAGCGGCCCGGCTGCTGGTCCTGCGGTACTCCGGTCTGTCCTATGCGGAACTGGTCTCCGCTCTCGGCCTGGCTCCCGGTTCGATCGGCACGCTTCTGGCTCGCGCCGAGCAGGAATTTATGACTCACTACCAGAAAATACAAGGAGGCTGAAGATGCACCTCACCGATGGGGAGCTGCGTGCCTATCACGATCAGGAGCTGAGTGTAGCAGAAGGAGATCAAGCCCGTTCGCACCTGTCGGCTTGCGAGCACTGCCGGCAAAGAGCGGACGAATTGGCCGGCCGCGCCGGAAAGATTGGGGACTACCTGGCAGCACTGGCCCCGGTCCCAGATGAAACCCCTCGTTCAATCGAAACCGCTCGCGCCCGCTTCCAGGCGCGGCGGATCGAGAAGGAGAAAGTGACTATGTTGCAGAAAATTTTTGCCCGCCCATACCGGCCGGCCTGGATCGCCCTGGCCGTGATCGCCATCCTGGCAGCATCGCTGGCCTTCCCCTCCGTAAGGGCGATCGCCAACAGCTTCCTCGGGTTGTTCCGGATCCAGACGGTCGCCATCGTGCAGGTGAACCCTGGTGACCTGCCTGACCAGCTCGGGTCATCGGAACAATTTCAGCGGCTGATCTCGGACGACGTTACAATTGAAGACCTGGGCGAGCCCGAGGAAGTCGCCAGTGCGGAAGAAGCCAGCGGCCTGGCCGGCATCCCGGTGCGCTTACCCACAGAAATAAATGGTGAGGCCCAATTGGTCGTACAGCCGAGAGTCCGTGCTTCTTTCGACATCGATCTACCTCGTGTGCGGGCCTTGATGGCGGAGATCGGCCAGGAGGACCTCGACCTGCCTGCCGAATTAGACGGCGCCACGGTTACGATGGAACTTCCCAGTGTGGTTGCGGCTGCTTACGGGGATTGTGAGTTCCAGCCGGCGGCGAGCGACGACCCCGATGAACCCTCCCGAAGCAGGCGCAACTGCACGACCCT
Source organism: Anaerolineales bacterium (assembly GCA_036393315.1). GTDB lineage: Bacteria > Chloroflexota > Anaerolineae > Anaerolineales > UBA4823 > DASWHG01. The sequence continues at coordinate 2,967 of DASWHG010000262.1, forward strand.
GATGCAGATGGCCAGCCCTGAGATCTCCGCTCCCCCCGGTCTCGACGTTGCCAGACTCGGCCAGGCCTTCCTGCAGCTGCTGGGCATGTCCCCAGAGGAGGCCGCCCAATTCAGCCAGACGGTAGACTGGACCACAACCCTGGTGATCCCGATCCCGCGCTACGGGATGGAATATCAAGAGGTGATGGTAGATGGTGTTACCGGGACATTGATCTGGGAGGGAATGCCAAGCGAATCGGCCAACTACGTCCTGATCTGGGTGAAAGACGACGTCGTTTATTCGTTGTCTGGAAGAGGTCCTCGCTCGACGGCCCTATCGATTGCAAATTCCTTGAAGTAAGGTAAAATCCAAGACAAGACAGAAGAAGCGTGAAACGGGATCCCGTTTCACGCTTCCCTGCATCCTATCCAAGCGTCCTCTGAACGATGGCATCTCCTGCGATCGTCACCTCCGGCCTTCGTAAAACCTTCGGCGACAAAGTTGCCGTTGCCGACCTCACCCTGAACGTCGAACGGGGAGAGGTGTTCGGCTTCCTGGGTCCGAACGGGGCCGGCAAAACAACCGCCGTAAAAATGCTGCTCGGCCTGATCACCCCGACGGCCGGGCAGGGACAGGTGCTCGGGAAACCGCTCGGCGATTACCGGGCACGAACCCGGGTGGGTTTCCTGCCGGAACACTTTCGCTTTCACGACTGGCTGACCGCGATCGAGTTCCTGACCCTGCATGCCAGACTGTATCAAATGCCACAGGAATTGATCGCTCAACGCGTCCCGCAGCTGCTGGAGCTGGTGGGTCTTGAGCCGCATGCCAGGAAGAAACTGGGGGCTTTCTCGAAAGGCATGCTCCAGCGCATTGGGCTGGCCCAGGCGATCCTCAACGATCCTGAAGTCGTCATCCTGGATGAGCCAACCTCGGGCCTGGACCCGGTCGGCCGCCGCCTGGTCCGAGACATCATCCGGGATTTGAGACAGCAGGGCACCACGGTTTTCTTGAACTCGCACCTGCTCAGCGAAGTCGAGATCACCTGCGACCGGGTCGCCTTCATCAAGAATGGGGAAATTATCCGCACCAGCGCGCTACAGACCCTGGTGGAGGGCGAGCTGACCGTGGAAGTGCGCGCTCGCAACCTGAGGCCCGAGGTGGTGGCCGGGCTTGGTCGTTGGAGCCAAAACCCGCGGGCCGATGGCGAGCATCTTTCGCTGACCCTGGCGGACGAGAGCCAGGTAGCTGCCGTTAACCGCTACCTGGTAGAGCAAGGCGTGGAAGTATATGCGCTCCGCCCGCAGCACATCTCGCTCGAAGACCTGTTCATTCAAATTGTCGGCACGGACGGTGGTCTGTGATGACGACTTTTGTTATCGCAAGCCTTACTTTTCGAGAAGCCGCTCGCCGGAAAATCCTCCTGGCCGCGCTGCTAATGGGGATCGTTTTTCTCGCGATTTACGGATTCGGCTTCCACTTTGTTATCACAGAGATGGAGAGAAGCTCCAGCGGTCCCGGCCTGCTGGAGCGCAATGAGATCACCAATTTCCTGCTGATGGCAGGACTGTACGCGGTCAACTTCCTGACCGTGATCATGGCGGTTTTGACTTCGGTCGACACCCTTTCGGGGGAGATTGCCTCCGGCACAATCCACACCCTCGTCTCCAAACCGGTGCGCCGTTGGGAGATCGTGCTGGGGAAATGGGCAGGCTTTACCGGCATGATGACCCTGTACTTGCTGTTGATGGCCGGCGGCGTGACAGCCCTGGTGTATTTGATCTCAGGCTATACAGCCCCAAACGCCCTGCGCGGGTTGGGTCTGATGTGGCTCAACGCGATTCTGCTTTTGGGGGTTTCATTTCTGGGCGGCGCGATGCTTTCAACGCTGGCGAACGGCGTCATGGTGTTCGGGCTATTCGGCATCGCCTTCGTTGGGGGCTGGATCGAACAGATCGGCGCGTTCATCCCAAACCAGACGGCGATCAACATCGGGATCCTTTCCAGCCTGATCATGCCAACCGAAGCGCTTTGGAAGCGAGCGGTCTTCGAGATGCAGTCTCCTATCGTGCAGGCGTTGGGCTTTTCGCCTTTTGCCTCTTCCTCAGTGCCCAGCCCGTTCATGGTAGGCTATGCCTGTCTTTACGGCATCCTGGCCCTCGCCTTGGCGATCCGCCAATTCACCAAACGAGACCTGTGAGAACAGGAGATGAAGTTTGGCGCTCGTAAGACCTTATTCTTGTTAATCAATATCGCCAGCTGGAGCTACTTGGTCCTGCTGATCGGCTGGATCCTCCTCCATTTCCTGACTGGCGACCAGATCCCTTACCTGGCCCTGGCCAATTTCTTGATCGTCTATCTTTTCATCCCACTGCCGCTGGTCCTCCTGGCAGCGTTGGTCGCGCGGTCCCGCAGCCTGGGCACCGGCTTTGCCATCGGTGCGGTTACTTTCCTCCTGCTATGGGGGCCTCAGTTCACACCGCGCCTGCAACGGCCGCACGCCGAGGGGCTTACTCTCACCATTATGACCTATAACGTACTGGCCTGGCACACCTATACGCAGCCCGTGATCGAAACCATCCGTGCTCAGTACGTCGACGTGGTTTGTTTCCAGGAGCTCAACCACACCCTGGCAGAAGCGGTCTCCACCGAGCTGAAGGAGGAGTTCCCGTACCAGATCCTCGAACCGGTCGATAGCCCCAGCGGGATTGGGGTAATCAGCAGGTTCCCAATCCACCGGACCGGTGAGCGCCTGCCCTTGCTCTGGGTGGGCGGGCCCCAAGTCCTCGAGCTCGAATGGAATGGCCAGTCGGTCACGCTGGTGAACATCCACATGGTACCCAACACCCGGCTGGCCACTACACCTGTTATCGATCCCCCCATCCGCTTGCGAGAAGCCCAGGCCCGAGAATTGGTCGCGCTGGCCCGCCGGAGCTCTCCCATCATCATCGCCGGCGATGCAAATTCCGCCCCTTTGAATGAGGCCACCAGGATCATCACTCGAGAGCTGCGCGATTCCTGGCGGGAGGCAGGTTTTGGCCTCGGGCATACATTTCCGGGCAGCACCATCCCAGGCAGCGACCGGCCGCGCATTGGCAACAACCGGTACGTGCCTCCGTGGCTGGCCCGCATCGACTACGTCTTCCACTCGAAAGAGTGGGTCACTGTATCGGCGAAGCTCGCTCCCTTTGACCGAGTCTCCGACCACCGGGGGGTGATCGCTGTACTGAAGCTGAAAAAATAGCTCGGGTGCCTGTCAGAGGTGCCCCGAGAGGCTACATCCAAACGGACTCAATCTACGTATCTTTATCATAATAATCCGGTGTGATGGTAAAATGCTTCGAAAATGACAGTGCAGTTCCTGGAACAGGCCAATTACCTGAGCAGCCTGAGGAAGCTTTGGGCTGCCTTATCTTTTACCGGTGCCCTGCTGCTCGGGTGCACCTATGCCTGGCTGCACGCTTCCTGGGGGCCGGTTGAAGCGCTGAGCTGGCTAATCGCCTCGGCATTATTGTTTTTATACCTCTGCCTCTCACTATGGCGCGGCCTGGCATATAACTACCGCGCCGGGGAAAGCCACCTGCTGCCCACGTTGGGAGCCGGAAACTATCTTACCTTGCTGCGAGGGCTGCTGATCGCCATGCTGGCCGGATTCCTGTTCGCGCCCAGACCAACCAGCTTCCTGGCCTGGCTGCCTGGCCTTTTGATGACTTCTGTAGCCACCGCCGACCTTTTTGACGGGTACCTGGCGCGCCGCGCCAACCACGCCACCCGGCTGGGGGAAATGCTGGATATGCAGCTCGATGGTTTGAGCTTGCTGCTGGCCGCATCCCTGGTGGTTACTTATCAGCAGGCACCGGCCTGGTTCCTCCTGGTAGGACTGGCGCGATACTTGTTCCTGGCCGGGATCTTCGTACGCCGCCGGCTGGGTAAGCCGGTCTACGATCTCTCGCCCAGCGCTGCCCGCCGGCCATTCGCCGGTGCGCTTATGGGGTTTACGGCCGTACTCCTCTACCCTCTTTTTTCACCCCCTGCAACTTACCTGGCCGCAGCCCTGTTTGCCCTGCCCTTCCTGGCAGGCTTCACCCGTGATTGGTTGACCGTGAGCGGTGTGGTCTTCACCGGCCCGGTCGATCCGGAGATTCATCCCAGGGAGCTGCCCTTCAAGTACTCTCAGGAAAAGGGTTATACTCTCACAGGCCGGCGCGTCTTCCTCCGCTGGCTCCCGGTCGCGCTGCGGGCGATCCTGGTCGCCGGTCTCGCCGTGAAGTTGGCCTACCAGGCAAACGCATCTTCCAGCCGCCTGGCGGGCTTTTTGGGGCCAGGTTCTGGCCTGATCTTTTTATTTTTTTTCATAGCGGCAGTGCTCCTGGCGGCCGGGGCGGCCGGTCGAGTCGGCGCCGTCCTCGCCTTATTCGCCTTCGGGCTCCAGGCACGCACCAACGCCCTCGATGGGATGGACCTGTTCCTCATCATCATCTCCACCGCCCTGTTTTTCCTCGGCACCGGGGCCGCCTCCGCCTGGACGCCCGAGGACCGGCTCATCGAGAGGCGCCTGGGGGAGAGGCGCGGGCTGGATGCCTGACCTGCTACCCCTCTCCTTACCTGATTAATTCGCATCCCTATGAGAACAACCCGTCTCCGCATCCTGCAGCCTCAGAACCTGCTCTGGCTTGCCTTCCCACTGCTTCTTTGGTGGGTGTTGGTGCGAGTTCCCACCAGGGAGATCCTGGCCGTTCTGCGCGGGTTGAGCCTTTGGGCCGTCCTGGTGCTGATCGTGGTCAACATAGCCATCCTGGCGCTGTTCAGCGGCCGCTGGTGGTTGATCTTACGAGCGCAAGGATACCGCCTCCCCTACCTTTCCCTGGTCGGGTACCGCCTGGCAGCCTTCGGCCTCGCCTACTCTACGCCCGGCCCGCAGTTCGGTGGTGAGCCGCTGCAAGCCTATCTTTTGCACCGGTGGCTGCGAGTTCCGGGGGCTGAGGCTGCAGCCAGCGTGATCCTCGATAAGGTGCTGGAGCTGCTGGCCAATTTCACTTTCCTGCTACTGGGGGTCGGTACGATCCTGGCGATGGGGTTGCTGCCCCCGCAGCTCCAGACGCAGGCCCTTCTTCTGCCGTTGGGCCTGCTCGCTCTGCCCGGTGGGTATCTGCTGGCTCTTTGGAGAGGCTGGCTGCCTTTATCGGGGATCGCGAAATGGGCCGCGGGGAGATTTTCCCGGGACCGGTTCGAGCAGATCGCCGAGCTGATTTTTTCTTCTGAAACTCAGGTCGTCCGGTTCTTCAGCGCCTCTCCCGGCACGATCCTCCAGGCCTTCTTCTTATCCATTTTTATCTGGGCAGCGCTGGTTTTCGAGTTCGGCCTGGCCCTGCACTTCCTCGGGATTAGAATGAGCTTACCCCAGGTCATCACCGCCCTCACGGCCGCCCGGATCGCGTTCCTGCTTCCCGTCCCTGCAGGGCTCGGCACCCTGGAGGCAGGGCAGGTGCTGGCGATGCAGGCCCTGGGTTTCAACCCGGCCCTGGGGGTCAGCCTCAGCCTTTTGATCCGGGCACGGGATGTGGTGTTGGGAGGGTTCGGCTTGTGGTGGGGCGGGATATTATCCCGCTGAGAGTTCGGCCAGTACTTTTTTATCTGTATCACTGGTTAATACGAAAGGAGAGAAAACCATGAAAGTAGATCAAAATGCACTGAAAACCAGCCAGGCCAGCTTCGGCCCGCTTCAAATCGGCATCCTGCTGCTGGGACTGGTTGCTGGGGTCATCCATCTGGTCATCCTGAACTTACTGATCTATAATGCAGAAGGCCACATCGACGTTCTTTTCACGCTGAGCGGTCTTGGGTTCCTGACGCTGTTGGCTGCCTATTTCCTGCCGATCCCGGTCGCACAAAACAACCGCAGCCTGGTGCGCTGGCTCCTGATCGGGCTGAGCACTCTGACGATCCTGGCCTGGGTCGTCTTGGGAGAGCGAAACCTGCTTGGCTACGTTTCCAAGATCTCCGAATTAGGGCTGATCGTGCTGCTGTGGTTGGACAGGAGGCAAAGCTGAGCCTTGGACTATGATAATATGGATTCAGTGAAAATCGAGCGAAAAGTCAATGCCCGCATCCCCACCACTGCAGGAGAATTCCAACTTTACCTGTACACGAGCGACCAGGACGATAAGGAACAGCTTGCGCTGGTACTGGGGAATGTAAAAGGAAAGACAAACGTCCTCGTGCGGGTGCACTCGGAATGCTTCACCGGCGACGTGCTCGGTTCTCTGCGCTGTGACTGCGGCGAACAGCTGAACCGGGCGATCCAGATGATCGCCCACAAGGGGGAAGGCGTCTTGATCTACCTGCGCCAGGAAGGCCGTGGAATCGGCCTGCTGGACAAACTGCGCGCTTACAACTTGCAGGATCAAGGCTACGATACGGTGGAAGCGAACCTGGCTCTTGGACACCAGGCGGATGAACGCGAGTACAGCCTGGCAGCCCGGATCCTGGACGACCTGGAAGTTGCCTCAGTCGAGCTGCTCACCAATAACCCGCTCAAGATCAAGCACCTGAAAGGTTTAGGCGTCCCCGTGGCCAAGCGCGTTCCCCTGGAGGCGACGGTGACCGCCGACAATGCGATCTACCTGGTCACCAAAGTCCAGAGGATGAACCACTTACTGCATCTGGCTGCTCCGATTGAGGTGAAGAAGACGAACGGCAACGGTTCAAAAAATGGAGCCCATTGAACGGGCGCTTGCCAGGATCCGAATGGAGCGAGGGGCCCGGGAACGGCCCGGCGTCACCCTGACGTACGCCCAGAGCCTGGATGGGAGCATCAGCGCCTCTCGCGGCCGTCACCTCGCCCTGAGCGGTCCCGAATCGGCGAGAATGACCCACCAGCTGCGGGCTGCGCACGACGCGATCCTGGTCGGCATCGGCACCGTTCTCTCCGATGACCCGCGCCTGAACGTGCGTCTCGTAGAAGGAAAGAATCCCCGGCCGGTCGTTTTAGACAGCCAGCTGCGCACCCCGCTGGGAGCGAACCTGCTCAAAGGCTTGCCCGGGCCTGGCAGACCGCCGCTGATCGTGGCGACGGAACGCGTCCCAGTACGCCGGGCTGCCGCCCTGGAATCCGCCGGCGCGCAGGTGCTTCGCCTGCCATCCGGTGAGGACGGGCACGTCTCCCTGCCCGCGCTGCTGCAGCGCCTGCCGGCCCTGGGGATCGGGAGCCTCATGGTGGAAGGGGGCGCAGCGGTGATCACCAGTTTTCTTTCCCAACGCCTGGTCGACTTCTTCCTGCTGACCATTGCCCCTGTCCTCGTCGGCGGGCTGCGGGCGGTTGGAGACCTGCCTGAAGGGGGTTCAGGACCCGCCGCACGGTCGTTCCCCAGGCTGCGAGATTGGGACTGCGCCCGGTTGGGAGACGATCTGGTCATTTGGGGGCAGCCGGCCTGGCCGGATGGAACGGCCGCACTGCCGGCTTAAGCCACGTGTCCTATGAAAGTCCAATCCCTTTATTTCATCGCTCCCCGTCAGGTCACGGTCCTGGAGGAGCCCCTCCCACCTCTGCTTCCAGACCAGCTGCTCATCCAAACCCTGCTCTCGGCCATCAGCCCCGGTACCGAGCTGCTGGTCTACCGGGGGGAATTCCCGCGTAACGTGCCGGTCGACGAGACGATCGACGCCCTGGCAGGCGAGTTTTCCTACCCGCTGAAATACGGCTATTCCACGGTAGGGCGAGTCTCGGCTGCCGGCGCAGCGGCAGACCCTGCCTGGCTTGGCAGGACGGTGTTCGCCTTCCAGCCGCATGCCAGCCACTTCGCCGCCGCCCCAGCCGATCTCATCCCGGTCCCACAGGATCTGCCGGTCGAAGAGGCCGTTTTTCTGCCGAACATGGAGACGGCGGTGAATTTTCTGATGGATGGGGCGCCGTTGATCGGAGAACAGGTCGCCGTGCTCGGGCAGGGCATCGTCGGGCTACTCACCACTGCGCTGCTGGCCGAATTTCCGCTCGCGAGCCTGGTCACCCTCGACCGCTGGCCGCTGCGACGCCAGGCCTCCTTGTCCTCGGGCGCCTCTGCCAGCCTGGATCCCGGTTCGCCTGGGGCGATCGTGCAGGCGCGGGCCGCGCTGGGCGGCTCTCATCCTGAAGCAGGCGCCGATCTCGTGTACGAGTTGTCCGGTTCGCCCACAGCCCTGGACCTGGCCCTCGAACTGGCCGGCTTCGACAGCCGCATCGTCATCGGCTCCTGGTACGGGGACAAGCGGGCATCCATCGACCTGGGCGGCCGCTTCCACCGCAGCCGCATTCGCCTGGTCAGCAGCCAGGTGAGCAGCTTGGCTCCAGCGCACGGCGGCCGCTGGGATAAACCCCGCCGCTTCCAGGTGGCCTGGGAGATGCTCCGAAAGATCAAGCCTTCCCGCTTCATCACCCACCGCTTCCCGGTTGGCCAGGCCGGGGAGGCCTACCGCCTCCTGGATGAGGACCCGGCGGAAGCCATCCAGGTCGTTTTCACGTATTGAAATTCTGCTCTCGAGGTGCAGAAGATGTATACCACTGCAGTCAAACGCGATTTCATTGCGCAGCACTATCTCATCGGGGGGGACTGGGGGCCGGAGAACGATCTCCATTCCCACCACTATCAGGTAGAACTCCAGCTGGAAGGCGCAGGCCTGGACCAATATGGCTACCTGGTCGACATCGTCGATATCGAAAGCAACCTGGACCGCCTCGCTGCCCGCTACCGGGACCGGACGCTGAACGACCTTCCCGAATTCGAAGGGTTGAACCCCAGCATCGAGCATTTTGCGCGCATCTTGTGCGAGGAAATGGGCAAGCAAATCCAGGCCGCGAACATCCACGCCCTGACCCTGAAAATCTGGGAGAACGAGATCGCCTGGTCGGCTTTCCGCCTGGAGCGGGACACTGGGGGATAAGCTGGGATCTCCCGCAAGTAACTCTCTCTAGATCGCATCTCCCCTTTATGCGGATCGGACTGCTCATCTACGGCTCGCTGGACACCCTGTCAGGCGGCTATCTCTACGATCGAAAGCTGGTGGAATACCTGCTCCGGCAGGGAGACCAGGTGGAGGTTGTTTCCCTGCCCTGGCGCAACTACCTCCTCCACCTGGGGGATAACCTGTCCAGGGATTTGCTTTGGAAGTTGGAGCAGCAGCCCCTGGACATCCTGCTGCAGGACGAGCTCAACCACCCGTCCCTGTTCTACCTGAATGAGCTGCTGCGCAGGCGCGCCCGGTTTCCGGTTATTTCCATCGTCCACCACTTGCTCAGCAGCGAGGCTCGCCCGAACTGGCAGAACAGGTTCTACAGCTTTATGGAGCGGCGCTACCTGGAGAGCGTCGACGGTTTCATCTTCAACAGCCGGACCACCTGCCGGGTGGTCCGGGACCTGGTTGGAGGCAGTCAGCCGGGCACCGTGGCCTATCCGGCCGGGGACCGGCTTGCGGCGGCCTTGTCGCCTGAACAGATCGCGGCCCGGGCCCGGCAGCCTGGCCCGCTGCGGGTTTTCTTCCTGGGGAACGTCATTCCCCGTAAAGGGCTGCACACGCTGCTGGAAGCATTGAACCAGCTCCCGGGCGATCTGTGGACCTTGTCCGTCGCCGGAAGCCTGGAGTTTGACAGGGCTTACGCCAGCACCATTAAAAAGAAGGTCGAGGTTCTACATATCCAGGATCGAGTACACTTTTTGGGCGCTCTCCAGGAGCAGGAACTGGTCGACCAGTTCCAGTCCAGGCACGTGCTGGTCGTGCCTTCTTCGTACGAGGGCTTTGGCATCGCCTACCTGGAGGGGATGGGCTTCGGGCTGCCGGCGATCGCCACCAGCGCGGGGGCAGCCGGGGAGATCATTACCCCCGGCCGTGATGGATTCCTGATCTCACCGGGAGACTCGCAGGCCTTAGCGGGACACCTGCACCGGCTGGCTTCTGACCGCCAGCTCCTGCTCGCGTTGAGCCTGGCTGCCCGCGACCGTTTCGCGGCCCATCCAACCTGGGATGAGACTGGGGCTGCCATCCGCGATTTCCTGGTGAATTTTCAACCGCGGGATCTGAAAGGTGAGGAAAACCGTCCTACCCCTTAACGGGGAGCTCAGAATGGAAATAAAAATTTCATTTACGCGCTACCTCTCTGCCAAGAAAAGTGTCGACGACCGGGCCCTGAATCTCCACGTCTGGCAAACCCTGGCCCAATCCCTGCCGGCCTCTCCACCCGGGAGGCCTCTGCGAGTCCTTGAGATCGGTGCGGGGATCGGCACCATGGTGGAGCGCATGCTGTCATGGGGGTTATTTGCGCAAGCAGACTACACCGCGTTCGATCACCATCCGGATAACGTCGCGCATGCCCACCGGCGGCTGCCTCGCTGGGGAAAGGAGCAAGGCTACCAGGTGAGCCCGGTCCAGGGCGGCTGGCGCTTCGAGAAGGAAAACCAAAGCATAAAGGCCAGGTTCGAGCGGGTGGACCTGTTTGATTTCCTGGCGCGGGAGCACCAGATGGGGGAGGGACAGCAGGCCTGGGACTTATTGATCGCCCACGCTTTCCTCGATCTCGTGGAAATCCCCTCCACCTTGCCCTCTCTTTTCGAGCTGCTGGCACCCGGGGGTCTCTTCTACTTCACGCTCAACTTCGATGGCGCCACCCTGCTCGAGCCGGCGATCGACCCATCCTTCGACGAACGGGTCCAGGTCCTTTATCACCGGACGATGGACGAACGCGTCACCGCCGGCCGGCCTTCCGGAGACAGCCGCACGGGGCGCCGCCTTTTCACGCACCTTAATGCAGCCGGCGCCCAGATATTGGCTGCCGGCAGCTCCGATTGGGTCGTTTTCCCCGGCGCAGACGGTTACCTTCAGGATGAGGCTTACTTTCTGCACTTCATCGTGCATACTCTACACCAGGCCTTGCAAGGCCATCCCGAATTGGACCCGGCCCGGTTTGAGAAGTGGGTGGCCGAACGCCATGCGCAGGTCGAACGCAGGGAGCTGGTGTATATCGCTCACCAGCTCGACTTCGTTGGAAAACGACCAGGCCCTGCTTAGATCCACCCCAAAAAGTTATCCTCCGACTCCCCGTTGAACTCTCTGCCCTCCTCCTCGGGCACGTATGCCCTGATCTTACAGCTCACCCGGCCCGCAGTCCTGCAGATCGGCCGTTTGGGCGAGACCTCTTTCCCAGCCGGCAATTACGTCTACCTGGGCAGCGCTTTTGGACCAGGAGGTCTGCAAGCCCGCCTGGGTCGCCACCTGCGCGGTGAGAGCCGGCGCCACTGGCATATCGATTATTTACGCTCAGCCGCCCAGGTGGCAGGATTCTGTTATGCGATTACCCCCGTGTCCCAGGAGTGCTACTGGTGCCAGGCTCTGGCCCTACAACCAGGCGCCTGGATTCCGGCACGCGGGTTCGGCGCCAGCGACTGCCGAGCCCGGCCCAGGCGCTGCCCGGCCCACCTGTTAGCATTCTCCAGACCGGTCCTCGCCACCGAATTATCAAAAGTGCTGGCCCTTGCAGAAGACCAGCAAGTCGAGGCGGTGATGCTGGCCGGTGCGCCCGGAGAATAATGGGCTGTCTGGGATTACTCTTTAGGAATCGCCGTTGCCTGGAGGAGATCATCGGGTAAAATGGAGGTGATTACGGCTTCTGGAGGCAGTTTGAAAAAGCACTTAGAGAATTATGCTTTCTTGTGGATGATCGCCGGGATTATCGTGGCTCTGGACCAGTCGACAAAGGCACTGGTGCGGGCAAACCTGGCGATCGAAGAGTTCTGGGCTCCGTGGGATTGGTTAGAACCCTATGCCCGCATCGTGCACTGGAAGAACACCGGCGCAGCCTTCGGAATGCTGCCCGGCTTCAGCGACGTGTTTACGGTCCTTGCAATCATCGTCTCCCTGGCCATTCTGTATTATTTCCCGCAGGTGCCGCGTGAAGATTGGCCCCTCCGCCTGGCGATGGGGCTGCAGCTGGGCGGCGCCCTCGGCAACTTGATCGACCGGGTGACCATCGGGTATGTGGTAGATTTTGTCTCGGTTGGAAACTTTCCAGTCTTCAATGTGGCCGATGCCAGCATATCCACTGGAGTCGCAGTGCTCATCCTGGGAGTTTGGATCAAAGAGAGGAAGGATCGATCCTCCAAATCCCCGGAGGATCCGGGCGCGAGTACAGAAAAGGCAGGTGACCGGGTTCCGGAGGAGACCTGGGGTGAGTGAACGCCTGGTTGCTCTGCAGTTCTCAGCCGGATCACCAAAGCGTCTTGACAAATTCCTGGTAGATCACCTGCCAGAGTATTCGCGGTCACGACTGCAAGCTCTGATTCGAGCGGGCCGGGTGATGGTGGATGGTCAGCCTGCCTACAAGGCAGGGCAAGTGCTGGATGGAGAAGCGTTGGTTCAGGTGCAGATCCCAGCCCCCGCACCAAGCGAGCTGCAGCCCGAGGCGATCCCCCTCGACATCGTGTTTGAGAACGCCGATTTGATGGTGGTGAATAAACCGGCCGGTATGGTCGTCCACCCGGCAGCCGGGCACGCCACGGGCACGCTGGTGCATGCCGCCTTGGCGCATGCACCGGACCTTGCCGGGGTCGGGGGTCAGCTGCGGCCTGGCGTTGTCCACCGGCTGGATAAGGATACCTCAGGGCTGATCCTGCTGGCCAAGAACGACGCCGCCCACCAATGGCTGCAGAACCAGTTCCGCTCCCGCCAGGCTGAGAAAGTCTACCTGGCCCTGGTCGATGGCGCCCCGCCTACCCCACGAGGCCGGGTGGAAGCCGCCATCGGCCGCAACCCGGCCCAGCGCAGGAAGATGGCCGTCGTGCCGCCGGGCAAGGGGCGCCAGGCAGTCACAGAATACCTGACCCTGCAATCATTCCCCGAACACACCTTCCTGGAAGTGCACCCGATCACCGGGCGCACACACCAGATCCGTCTGCACCTAGCTTTCCTGGGCTGCCCGGTCGTCGGGGATACCATCTACGGCCGCTCTCGTCCCAGTCTTCCGCTGGGACGCCATTTTTTGCACGCCGCCCGCCTGACGATCCGCTTACCGGGAGAGACAGAACCCCACACATTCGAGGCTCCCCTTCCCCAGGAGCTCGAAAAAGCCCTCCAGAAATTGACAACCTGATACAACCTGAGTGAGTGAGACATGGACTTCATCGACCTTAGATCCGACACGGTAACACAACCTACTGCTGAAATGCGCGCCGCCATGGCGAACGCGATTGTTGGAGACGACGTCTATGGCGAGGATCCAACGGTCAACCGCTTGCAGGAAATGGCGGCTACGCTGATGGGGAAAGAGGCCGGTTTGTTCGTTCCCTCCGGAACGATGGGAAATCTTGCAGCAGTTCTGGCGCATTGCAACCGAGGCGACGAGATCATTTTAGGAAACAAGTCGCACACCTTTTTATCCGAGGCCGGAGGGATCGCCGCCTTGGGCGGCGTTCAACCTTACCAGGTCCCCAATCTACCCGATGGGACTTTGCGCCTGGAAGATATCCGGGCTGCCATCCGTTCAGACGACCCGCATCACCCTACAACGCGCCTGGTATCCCTGGAGAATACCCACAACCGCTGCGGAGGCGTGGCGATCGGCAAGAAATATACCGAAAGGGTTGGCCAGCTGGCGCATGAGCATGGACTGTACCTGCACCTGGACGGGGCCAGGATCTTCAACGCTGCGACTGCGCTGGGTGTATCCGCAGCCGAGCTGGCTGCGCCGGCAGATTCGGTCACTCTCTGCCTGAGTAAAGGCCTCAGCGCCCCGGTTGGCTCTGTGTTATGCGGGTCTAAAGAGTTTATCCAGCGCGCACTGCGCATCCGCAAACAGCTGGGGGGCGGGATGCGGCAGGCCGGTGTCCTGGCGGCAGCCGGGATCGTGGCGCTGGAAACGATGAGAGACCAGCTAGAGCAGGATCATGCCCGCGCCCGCCACCTTGCACGCGGACTCGCCTTCATCCCGGGCCTGGTGCTGGATCCAGGAACCCCTCACACAAATATGGTCTTTCTCAACCTGGACGAGAGTGTCTCACTGGATGCAGTTGAGGTGGAAGCGCGGCTTTCGATGTTTGGCGTGAAGGTTGACGCGACGGGACCGCGCCGGTTCCGATTGGTCCTGCATGCCTGGGTGGACGATGCTGGCGTAGAGAAGGCAGTTGCAGCTTTCAACCAGGTGATCCAAGAGGCTATGATATAATAGCTAGTGCCGAGGAGGGATTCTAGCGTAATCTTAAAATCCATCTTTCCCCAAGGGCTTCAGAATAGCCTTTGGATTAGAGGAGCCTGCGAACAATATGGAGGCACAGATCAGCGCCTTTCTGGCCAGTCTGCAAACAGACCAGGCCTATGCTCAGAGCACGCGGTTGGCTTACGCCAGTGACCTGCGTGTTTTTTTAGACTACCTGCGAGCATCGCTCAACCGCTCTCCGCTCGTGGATGATCTGACTGCCCGCCAGGTAGCAGATTTCTTAGAGGCTGAAAACCAGGCTGGCAGGCGCTTGAGCACGCTCGTCCGCCGGCGGGCGACACTGAGACGGTTTTCAAGCTATCTTTACCAGGCCGGAGTCCTATCCGGAAACGTCCTGAACTCGGATGCCAGCCTGATCGACGACACGATTTCCTCTGTCTCTTCCGAACGGACTGCTCAGTGCCTGACGACCACTCAAATCCAGCAGCTGGAAGCGCTCATCCAGACTTCCCCACGCCCCCGTGCCCGGCGCGATCAGGCTATCCTCACGCTCCTGCTGGAAACCGGTCTGTCCGTAGGCACCCTGATTTCCCTCAACCTCTCCGATCTTGACCTGCGCGCCGGTAAGCTGCATGTGACAACGGAGACTGGGGAAGACACCTGGCAGCCATTGGGAAACGCCACCGCCTCTTTGGAACGCTATATAAACGAGGGCCGGCCGGATCTGAGTCACGAGCCGAATGAACCGGCCTTGTTCATCAGCCAGATGGATGGACGGATGAGCCGCCAGGGAATCTGGCAAATTTTACGCTATTGGGGCCGGTTGATCACCCCTCCCGTCGTGCTCTCCCCCAGGCTGGTCCGGCACACCGCTGCGTTACATATGGCCCGGAAAGGCAGGCCGCTCTCGGAAATACAGGCTTTGCTGGGACACGGCAATCCTCTCTCTACACAGGCTCTCCTCCGCCGGCTGCTTGCATCCTGTGGAGATATTTATTAGGATCAATCGGAATTCCCCTGTTATCGTCTGTGTAAAGATATTGAGACGAGGCCAATGAGCGAGTATTTAACCCTGAAAGAGATCGATCAAACTGCAGACGCGGTCCGCTCCCGGATCCAAACGGCCCCGCGGGTGGGCATCATCTTGGGCTCAGGTTTAGGCCCCCTGGCAGATTCTGTCGAGAACCCCACAATCATCCCTTACAATGACCTGCCTCAGTGGCCTGTTTCTACCGTGATTGGCCACCGGGGCCGTCTGGTGGTTGGCCAGATGGAAAACCAGGACGTCCTGGTCATGCAAGGCCGTATTCACTTTTACGAAGGCTACAGCATGGCTCAGGTGAGTTTCCCGGTGCGCGTGATGCAGCGCTTAGGGGTCGAGATCTTCATCGTGACGAATGCGGCGGGCGCGGTCAACCCGGAATACGAGCCGGGCGAGCTGATGCTGATTACCGACCATTTGAACCTGATCGGTATGATAGGCCACAGTCCCCTGCGCGGCCCCAACCTGGACGAGCTCGGCCCCCGCTTTCCCGATATGGGCCGTGCCTACGACCTGCAGCTCGCCGCCCTGGCGCGCCAGGTAGCGGGTGAGAACGGAATAACGCTGCACGAAGGGATTTACATCTGCCTGGCCGGCCCCTCCTTTGAAACGCCCGCGGATTTGCGCTTCCTTCGAACGATTGGGGTTGATGCCGTAGGGATGTCCACCGTTCCAGAGGTCACTGTTGCCCATCACGGAGGTATGCGGGTTTTGGGCATCTCTACCATCAGCAATAAAGCAAACCTGGATGGGCTGACGACCACCACGCATGAGGAAGTGCTGGCGGCTGGCCAGGTGGTCATCCCTCTGCTCTCGACGCTGATCAGGGGGGTGCTGCGTCGCCTTTAGCTCAGGCGATCCACTTCATCGCCATTATTGGATGCGGAATGGAAGAAGCCCTCCGCTTTTTTAGAGCCTATGAAATCTGGATATATGGATTGCTTGCGCTTGGGGGATTGCTTTACATCCGTAAGTTTTTCCTCGCCTGGGGGGATTTGCGCGGGGCCGCTTTCGGATTGGAACGTGAAAGCGCCCAGTCCCGAGTCAATCAATCCGCGAGTATGCTGGTCTTGCTCCTGGCAATCGCGATCACCGAGTTCGTCCTGGTCTCTTACGTTGCTCCAACGGTCCCCGGGGCCACCCCTCTATTTACCCCGACCCTGGATTTGCTTGCTACTGCGACGACCACCTTGCCGAACGCTACGGAAGGCACCGAGACACCGCCTGGAGAGGAAGCGTTGCTCTCCTCACCATCGCCGCCTGAACAGGCCAGCGAGGAAGGCTGCGTACCTGGACAGGTGAACCTTACCGAGCCTGAGGATGGCACGGAAGTTGAAGGGGTGGTGACGTTGGTAGGTACGGCAGATATCGAAAATTTTGGTTTTTATAAGTATGAGGTCGCTCGCCCGGGTGAAACCGTCTGGCTGACTCTACAGGCAGGGCGCGATCCCATACAGGAAAGCGAGCTCGGCCAGTGGGATACCAGCACGCTGGCTCCCGGGGAATATATGCTAAGATTAGTGGTGACCGACAATGCAGGCCAATCGCTCCAACCCTGCGTGATCCAGGTGCGGGTGAGCGCAGCACCACAGACACCTTGAAAGAACCTGCAGCCGGTCTGATGGAGAATGGATGCCTGAAATAGAGATTCGCCCTGGGGTCGAGACGGATATCCCGGCACTGATTAAGTTGGATCACAGCTATACCAGCGATTACGTCTGGCAGATGGATTTGCAGGTCGATGCAATGCAGGTTGTCGCCCAATTTAAAGAAGTGCGCCTGCCGCGCACGGTGCGGGTGGAATACCCGCGCTCTGCCCAATCCCTGGCTGAAGATTGGCGCCAGCGCTCGGCGCTTCTGGTTGCCATGCTGGCGGGAGAGGCGGTGGGGTATACCAGCTTGATCGAGAATTACACCCCGCTCACCACCTGGATGAACGACCTGGTTGTAATGCCCCGTTTGCGCCGCCAGGGGATCGGCAGTGCCCTGGTGCTAGCCGCCCAAGACTGGGTTGCAGGCCATTCAAAAAGCCGCCGGTTGATCCTCGCCATGCAGCCCAAGAATTTCCCGGCGATCAGCCTGAGTCAAAAGCTCGGTTTTGATTTCTGTGGTTATAATGATCATTACTTTCCGAACCAGGATATCGCGATTTTCTTCGAGAAGTGGATAGGTTAAGCCGCCGTTCCGGCGGGGTTATGAATTACCTTTAATGACTGCGGTTATCGCTATTTTACGGACCTTAAATGAGCTGCTTACAGCCGGGATCGCCATTACGGCGTTCTCCCTGCTGCTCTATGCCCTGACTTTTAACCTGAAGGACCGGGTAGCGCGCTCCTTCGCAATCATTCTGCTGTGTGTAGTGATCGTTTTCGTCGGCGAGGCGATCAGCAGCGCCACGAACTCTCTGGCCGAGATGGAATTTTGGCTGCGAATAGAGTGGGTGGGTATTATCTTTCTCCCCGCCGCTTACGTCCATTTCTCAGACGCCCTGTTAGCGACGACAGGGCGGCCTTCCCGCGGCCGCCGCCGCCGGATGGTGGGAACGGCCTACCTGGTTTCATTTGCCTTTTTACTCTTACTCCCGGCCAATCTATTGGTAGGACCCCTGGTGCAAAATATCGGGCCAGCGCCGCACTTACAACGTACCTGGCTGACCTGGGTCTTTGCCGCGTTCTATGTCGTCGTCATCGGGTGGGCATGGATCAACTTTTGGCGCGCCCACCAGCGCACAGTCACACGCACCAGTCGCCGGCGAATGCACTATTTGCTGGCCGGAGCAATGGCCCCGGCGCTCGGCTCTTATCCCTTCCTGCTTTTCGGATCCGGGTTCGCCCTCCAACACCCGCTCTTCTTCTGGCTGGCTGCCGTCTCAAGCAACATGCTCGTCTCCATGCTACTGGTCGTTATGGCGTACGCGGTGGCATTTTTCGGCGTGGCCTGGCCGGACCGGGTGGTAAAACAGCGCCTGTTCAAATGGTTGATGCGCGGCCCGGTGACGGCCTCGACTGTATTGGCGGTCACCACCATCGTCCGCCGGGCAGGTGTTTCGTTTGGCGTCTCCTCCCCGATCGCGGTCCCGATCTTGATGGTCGCCACAATCCTCCTCCTGCAGCATTTGATCACCCTGGCCGCGCCGGTGTGGGAGCGCTGGCTTTTCAACGGCGGCGACCGTTCCAATATCCGCTTGATCCAAACTTTAGAAGAGCGCCTGCTGACATCGAGTGATTTGCGCGAGTTCCTGGAGTCGGTCCTTGCCGCCGTCTGTGACCGCTTACAGGTCTCGAGAGCGTTTATCGTCGCCCTCGGCCCGGATGGCCCGGAGATGCTGCTCAGCGTCGGAAATCCACATCTGTTCGAGGAGGAAAGTTTGCCAGAAGACCTGCTCCAGGCAGTTGCCAGGAACGGCAGCGTGGGGGTCGAACGGACGGAGCACCAGCGGCTCTTCACCTGGAAAGACTACTGGTTAGTCCCCTTGTCGGAGTACGAGAGCGAGGAAGGCAGCCTGCTTGGTTTCCTAGGGGCGGCCCGCAGCCCCCAGTCCAGCCCAGACGAAGAGCAAATCGAGGGTCTCTCGCGCCTGGCCGGCCGGGCGGCCATGGCCTTGCAGGACCGGCAGATGCAGCAGCAAATATTCTCCTCCCTGGAAGTCCTGACACCCCAGGTTGAGCTGATCCAGCGCCTGCGCGCGGCCTCTCGTTACGAAGGAGCGGAAGCGCTCACCGACCCGGACATCTCCATCGAGAGCCACAACCTGGCGAAATGGGTCAAAGATGCACTGAGCCATTATTGGGGGGGACCAAAACTCTCCCAGAGCCCGTTGCTGCGCCTGCGTATCGTCCAGCGGGCGATGGAATCGCATGAAGGCAGCCCGACGAACGCTCTCCGCGCGATCCTGCATGAGGCTGTCGAACGGACGCGCCCGGAGGGAGAGAGGCGCTTCACTGCGGAGTGGATCCTGTATAATATCCTTGAGTTGAAGTTCATGGAAGGCCGCAAAGTTCGGGAAGTCGCCGCGCGGCTGGCCATGTCTGAAGCGGATTTGTATCGTAAACAGCGGGTGGCCGTCGAAGCCGTTGCTGAAGCCGTCGCAGCAATGGAGCTGGAGGCCAGAGAGGAGCAAAATCGGAAGAAAATCGACATCTATGCGAACGTTAATTCTTGATCGAGGGCTATCACCGCAAGATACCAGAAGAGGTTGGATTAATGGTAAACAAACCGCTCTCAAAGGAATTTCAGGGGGGACCCCCACCATTGGATGAATCATGGTGGACGGCGCTGTTGGCAGAAGAGGAGAAACCGAGGGGCGTCCCGGGTAGCGATAACGCCTCACCTGCCTTTTCCAGGAAAGAAGCTCGCCAGATTGCAGTAAATTGGGATCACGCTCGCCAAATTTACGAACAGGACGAGACGATCAGGCTACAGGTGACCGGTTACAACAGGGGCGGCCTGCTGGTCGAAGGGGCAGACCTGCAGGGTTTCGTTCCGATCTCTCACCTGGTGAATATGTCCGGGGAGAAGTCGGAGGAGGAAAGGGAGCGCCTGTTAAGCCAGTACGTACGCTGTTCGCTGCTGCTCAAGGTGATCGAGTGTGATCCGGAGCGAGGCAGGGTTGTTTTCTCCGAGCGCGCCGCTTTATCCGAGCCGGGCAGCCGGACCCATTTACTTGAGGCGCTCCAGCCAGGAGAGCGCTCCTGCGGCTCAGTCACCAACATCACCGATTTCGGCGTTTTTGTCGATCTGGGCGGTTTAGAAGGGCTGATCCATGTCTCGGAGCTCTCCTGGGGCCGTGTCCGGCATCCCGCGGATACGCTCAAACTGGGCGACCGGGTCGAAGTTTACGTCATCAACGTAGACTGCGAACGCGCCAGGGTCGCCCTGAGCCTGAAGCGCCTTAACCCGAACCCGTGGGAATCAGCCGAAAGCCGCTATCACCCCGGGCAGGTGACCGAAGCAACCATCACCAGCATCCTGCCCTTTGGCGCTTTTGCTCGCCTGGAAGAAGGTTTGGACGGGTTGATTCACGTCTCAGAAATGGACCAGATGGGTGAGACCGTCAAACCGGCCGACCTGCTTAAGGAAGGGCAGCAGGTAACTGTACGGGTGATCCAGGTAGATGCTGCCAGGCAGCGTTTAGGTTTGAGCTTGCAGCTGGATCCGCAGGATTCGATCTGACCTGCGGGCGCGCCGGTTTCAAAATTTTATAATTCGGACAATCCTCGTGATCCGGAGCTTCGTGTCTTCGGATGTACTGGGATTCCGAGATCTCCTCTTCCGTTTCATGGAGCTTTCAGGAGGGGATAGATGAGCAAATGGTGGGGAGTCGCGTTTGGAGTTGTCGGCGGCCTGCTCGGGGCAGGTCTGTTACTACTGGTGATCCGCCCACCGCGGGGAGAAGCAATCCACCTGCTGCCACCCCCGACCCCGCTACCTCTTTCGGTGCACGTCTCCGGTGCTGTTCTGCACCCGGGCGTTTACTCGCTTCCTGATGGCTGCCGCGTGCATGAAGCCGTCCAGGCTGCCGGAGGGCTGCTTCCTGAAGCGGATCCCGGACCTGTAAACCTGGCTGCCTTCGTCCAAGACGGCGAACGCATCTGGATCCCATCAAAAATCACCCCAACGGAAACGAAGGAAGCGGCGCCCCTGCGGTTGCGAGCCGGGGAGACGACCTCTCCAGGCGGGGAGGAGCTCCCAGAGCCGGCCGAATCTCCAAGCTGGCCTGTAAATATCAATACCGCTTCCCAGGCTGACCTGGAAAGCCTGCCAGGGATTGGACCGGTCATCGCGCAACGGATCATAACCTTCCGCCAGGAGAACGGGCCTTTTACCCGGATCGAGGAGCTCCAGGACGTTTCCGGCATCGGGCCGGCCACCTATGCAAAGGTCAAGGATTTAATCACCGTGGCAGGGCCATGAATGCGGCCCGGGCGGGATTTAAAGCTTCGGCAACACAATCGCCTGCTGCTTCTGGTACTTGCCCTTCTTGTCTGCGTACGAGATCTCACATTCTTCATCGGCGACGAAGAACAGCACCTGGGCAATCCCTTCATTGGCATAGATCCTTGCCGGCAGCGGCGTGGTGTTTGAAATTTCCAGGGTGACGTACCCTTCCCATTCCGGTTCGAACGGCGTCACGTTCACTATAATTCCACAGCGTGCGTATGTCGATTTCCCCAGACAAACCGTGAGCACGTTGCGGGGAATGCGGAAGTATTCGACTGTACGGGCCAGCGCGAACGAATTCGGGGGGATGACGCACACCTCCCCCTGAAAATCCACCATCGACTTGGGATCAAAATTTTTCGGATCGACGACTGCCGAGAAAACATTGGTGAAGATTTTGAACTCTTCGGCCACCCGGATGTCGTAGCCATACGAGGATACACCGTAAGAAATCACTCCATTCCGTACCTGGCTGTCTGCAAAGGGCTCGATCATTCCTTTTTCCAGAGCCATCTTACGAATCCAGCGATCAGGCTGTAGTCCCACAGCAACCTCCTCATGTAATCGGAATTTTCAATCTCTAAATTCACCAGCCACTGGCTGAAAAAACTTTCTCGAGCAGGGCCGCCTTTTCTTCAGTTGTCATCGGGCGCGACCGGGCGTAATCCATAAACTGGATCGGGATCAGCTCGGTACTGATGTAGCGCCCATCGTAGAACACGTGGCGGTCGATGAACCCGTCGTTGCAGGCATTGTCGGTGCAGTAGTTGTACTGGTCGAAGAACAGGTTGCCCAGGCCGTAATGGATGAAGGCTCCGGCGTGGAACTCCATCCCCTGAGGCTGGTGGGCCTGGCTGCCGCTGACGATCACCGCCCCTGCTTCCGCCATGCCGCGGAAGTCGGCGATCTGGTCCGGTTGGGCGGTGTAGGTGTAGTACTCGAAATGCTGAAAGGTGGCGATGACCTGGTAGCCTTCGGCAGCCAGGCGGGCGATCTCGGCGTGCATCCAGTCGAAATCGCACGCCACCGCGCCCGGCTGCGAGTCGCTGGCGGTCGCATAACCACCGCCTTTCGCATTGCAGCCGATGAACGCCAGGCGGTTGCCATTATGCTCAAGCAGGCGGGCCTGGCGGGCGTCGTCCCGGTCGTATCCGCCGCCGTAGTAGGTCCAACTGCGCTGCTCGTATAGATCCAGGGTATACAGCATGGCTTCCGGACCCCAGTCGCCGAAGTGATCGCCGGTCAGCTCGACGATATCCGTTCCAACCTCCTCTAACAGCGCAATGTAGCTCGGGTCGCTGCAGAACTTCAGGCCTGCCTGGGTAGGATTGGGAGCGGGGCACTGCAGGGTAAATGGGATCTCGTTGCTGATGTGGGTGAGGTCGGCGCTGCGCAGCAGATCGCCGATATCCTGGGCCGGGTAGGTGATGCCATTGCGGTGCATTGTGAAGGCCGTGGCGCGCACCAAAGCCGTCACGCCGGTCAGGACCAGGGTCGTTAACCTTTCGGGTTCCCGGTTGGTGGCCGGCAGCCCTAAAGAGGCCCCACGGCCCTCCCCATCGTCGGCGAGCAGCCCGGAGACCAGGTCCGGGTCGCCCTGAAGGGAAATGGGGACGTTCAGGGCGTAATCGCCCGGATCGAACTCTTTCCACAGCGGGGAGAGACCGTCGACTTGCAGCACCTTCCATTCGGGAGCCAGGGATTCGAAAGGGACAATGGCCCAGGAATGGCCCCGGCTCCAGGCTTCGCCGAGCAGTTCGCCGGCCGGTAGCAGGCGCGCCGCCCCTTGGGCAGGTTCTCCCCACCAGGAAGCCAGGATATGATAGGTGCTTTCGTCGACCAGCAGAGGCTCTCCGGCAAAGGGGCCAGCTGGCTCTCCCTCCCAGGAGCGGTGCAGGTCCTGGGAGGATACGCCGTCCGCGATCGTGGGGAACGGCGCGACCACGGCAAAAACCCAGCGGCTGACCGGATTTTGTTCCCCGATTTCCAGGCGCACCATAGCCTGTTCCGGCGAAGCCACCTGCTCGAATCCAGCGGGGAGGGCCAGGTTGTCTCGCAGGCTCACCGGAAGGTAGGGGGCAACCCAAAATCCGATCGATGGGTCCTGGCTCGCCGGAGCTCCCGACTCTGGGACAGACGTGGTTGTAAAGGTCTCAACTGCGAGGGATGCTGTGGGGGTAGGCGCCTCGTTCCCTCCAGACGCTGGTGAAGGGGTTTCACTGGAATCAGTTATAACTGAGTTCGGGGTAAACGGCCGGAAGGGCGTTCGTGTCGCTGGAAGAGGGGTACCGGCTTCCGATCGTGCAGGCGTCTCCGAGGTTGTAATCTCGACGGTCGTGCAGGCCGCCAGGGATAGGCCCAGGGTAATCAAAATTGCCGGGATAGCCCGGCCCACGAACCTGCAGTACGAAGCCGCATGCCTCATTCCAGGGATATGCCCCCCCGTTCGGTAACCTCGGCCTGTACCTGGTGGTGCAAGCCCCGGGCAATCTCTTCCAGGGCCCGGATTTCGGTGATCAGCGATAAAGCCGTGGATATATTCTGCAGGCTGGATGCGTTGATGCGTACGTTCAGGCCGGCGCCGGTAATCGCCGCCTGGGCGAGCGCCGCGCCCGTGGCGCCGTCGCTGAGCGCGTTGATGTTTCCACGCGACACGACCTGGGCGGCCAGCTCCAACACTTCGACTGCCTTTCCGGCAACCTGCATCGGCACCCGGGCTGCTCTCAGGGTGGCTTCTTCGATCGCCCGGTCGCGTGCAGCAGCTTCTCCCTCCGCATCTTTTGGCAGGCGAAAGGCAGCCATCACCTCCTCGAAAGCATTGGCATCTTGCCGGACCGCGGCAGTCAGCTCTGCGCGCAGGGCATCGGCCCGTTCCGCGATGGCCTGCATCTGCGCTTCCACCGCGGCGTACTTCTTTTTGCCGATCGTCAGGCGCGCCACCATGGACACCAGGGCGGCTGCCGCGGCAGCTGCAGCAGCCGCGGCCGAGCCGCCTCCAGGCGTGGGGCTGCCGGCTGCCAGCGCATCCAGAAAATTCGTGCCGAGGCCGGTGCGCCAATCCGCTTCTGTTCCTTCGCCACACTCGGCAGCAGCCACCTCCGGTTCTTCCTGGAGGGAGGCGAACAAGCGCTGTTCCAGCACCTGTTCCGGCTCGAACTGGTCGAGCTGCAAGTACCAGACGGCTGCATCGACGATCGCATCCTGCGGGATCAGGCCGACCAGTTCGCTGTGGTGAACGGCGACGCCGTAGCGGGCCGCTTCGCTCCGGATCAACTCGACCACCCGGGCCACCGGGGTCCGGCGGAAATCGGTCAGGTTCATCGAAATCTGGGCGCGCCCCTCGACCAGCAGTCCAAGCGCCTTGACGAAACGTAGCCCGCCCGAGGAATGCCTGATCGCCCTGGCGATCTTTTTGGCGACGGCCACGTCGTCGGTGGTGAGGTAGACGTTGAAGGCGATCAGGAAGGGGCGGGCGCCGATCACCGTCGCGCCGGCTGGCCCTACCCGGGCAGGCCCGAAGTCCGGATCGCGCTCGCGATTCTTCCCGATCTCCTCTTTCAAAGCCTCGTACTGTCCACGGCGGATATTCTCCAGGTTCTGGCGTTCCGGCCGGGTGGCTGCCTGTTCGTACAGGTAGACCGGGATGCCCAATTCCTCCCCGACCCGGCGGCCTAACTGGCGGGCCATCTCCACACACTCCTCCATACTCACCCCGGAGAGCGGGACAAACGGGACCACGTCCGTCGCCCCGATGCGAGGATGTTCGCCATGGTGCCGGTCTAAGTCGATCATCTCGGCGGCGCGGGCAATCCCGCGGAAAGCCCCCTCCTCCACTGCCTGTGGCGGCCCAACGAAGGTGATCACGGTCCGGTTGTGATCCAGGTCGGAGTGCTGGTCCAGGATGCGCACGCCCGGGACGGCAGCGATCGCCGCTTTAATTGCATCAACGACTTCCGGGCGGCGGGCCTCAGAAAAATTTGGAATGCATTCAACGAGAGGAGCAGGCATAGGGGTATCTTTCCAGGCCGGGAGGATTTCCTGCAATTATACTCTCGCTTCGATGCCTGGAAAGCAGCAGGTCGTAGGTGTTTAAACCAGCCCCGAGACGAGCGCCAGCAGCACCCTGCCCGCCATCACGCTGCCCAGCTGTCCGGCTGTATTGGCGCCCATCGCGTGCATCAAGATAAAGTTCTCGAAATCTTCATCCTGGGCGACTTTCGCCGCCAGCCGCCCGGCCATCGGAAAAGCGCTGATCCCGGCTGCGCCGATCAGCGGGTTGATCGTCCCCCGGCTGAAAAAAGACATCAGCTTCCCAAATAAAAGTCCGGCAACCGTGTCCAGGGCGAAGGCCACCAGTCCCAGCAGCAGTATCTGCAGGGTATCCAGGTTCAGAAAACTGGCCGCGCTCATCGTCGAGCCGATGGTCACCCCCAGGAACAGCGTGGCAATATTAACGATCTCATTCTGCGCCGACTTGTTGAGGCGATCGACCACGCCGCTTTCACGCAACAGGTTGCCCAGCATCAGCATGCTGATCAGCGGAGTCGCTTCCGGCACCAGCAAGCCGACCAACAGGGTGACAACGATGGGGAATATTACCAGTGTGCGTTTCGAGACCGGGCGTGGCGAATATTCCATCCGAATGCCCCGCTCGGCCCGCGTCGTGAGCAGCCTCATCAAGGGGGGTTGGATGATGGGGACCAGGCTCATATAGGAGTAAGCAGCCACGGCGATCGGCGCAAGCAGCCGGGGGGCGAGCCGGGTGGCAACGAAAATGGAAGTCAGCCCGTCGATGGCCCCGATGACGCCGATAGCGGCTGCCTCGTTGAGCGTGAAGCCGATCAAGACCGCTTTTGTTAAAATACTTTCAGCGGTTTGCTTGGCATCTTAGTTGCACAGAATTAATACCCCTCTCCAGGGTACATCGAGGAGAATTTAGCGTAAAAATAGCCCATTAACTGTAATCCAAACTTAAGGAACTCGCGGGTATCTAATGTCCATGGCTTTCTCAAAAAAGGGGTTTGGGGTGGGGAAAAGCAGGGCTTTCGACTTTGAGAAAGCCATAGTCTAATGTCATCTCCCTGGGCGCAGTCTATAACAAGTTTGGTGGAAAAGTGTTGCCAGAAAGCGTTTTTTCGGGATAAAATCCTTCCATGCAGACAACGATCGTAACCCCTGGCAAGGCTCTGCTCGTGTTATTTGTCTTGATCGGTTTATTGCTCGCCTGTGCCAGCGCCGTCATCCTGGATACTGGACCCTGGCGGTCCTCGGGTGGGTCCCTGATCCTCCCGGCCCCAACGGACAGCCTTCCAGTTGTTCAGGAAGGTCTGCCACTGTCGAACACGCGGGTCCCGGGCATCCCGGTACAGAGTCCCACACCCGATCCTCCCCACCCGCTTCCCGCTCTACCGACCGAAACAGAAACGTACATGGTCCAATCCGGTGATACCCTGAACAGGATCGCGCAACGCTATGGCGTCGGCTTGAATGATCTCATCCAGGCCAATGATCTGGACAGCCCCGATTACCTCGAAATCGGCCAGGTGCTCACCATCCCCGTCCCGACGCCGGAGGGTACCGGTCCGGCTTTTAAGATCATCCCCGATTCCGAGCTGGTCTACGGACCGGCGAGTGTAGACTTCGACGTCGTCGCTTTCGTGAGAGAGCAGGGCGGCTATCTATCAACCTACGAGGAAGAGGTGTACGGGCAAGACTTGAACGGCGCCGAGATCGTCGAACTCATCGCCAGGGAATATTCGGTTAATCCACGCTTACTGCTGGCTGTCCTGGAGCACCAGAGCGGCTGGGTTACCCTGGCCAATCCTGGGGAGGCCACCCTGGAATACCCGATCGGCGTCTTCGAAGCTTACCGGGAAGGGTTGTACCGGCAGCTAGCCTGGGCGGCGAATACCCTCAACCGCGGCTATTACGTCTGGCGGGTAAACGGCGTAGCAGCCTGGAACCTGGCAGACGGAAACATTGTCCCGGTTGCGCCGACCATCAACGCCGGGACCGCCGCCGTCCAGCACTTCTTCTCACCCCTGCTGGACCCTTCCGAGTGGAAAGTAGCCGTCTCGGAGGACGGGCTGTTTGCCACCTACCAGTCGCTGTTCGGTTATCCCTTTGATTTCACCTTCGAACCCATTTTACCTTCTGGCCTGGCGCAGCCTCCCATGCAGCTCCCCTTCGAGCCGGGCGAGCCGTGGGCCTACACCGGCGGCCCGCACGGCGGCTGGGGAGGCGGCTCGGCCTGGGCTGCGTTGGATTTTGCACCACCCGGTGAGACGCTTGGCTGCGTAACCAGCGACTCCTGGGTTGTGGCCGTTGCCGATGGGCTGATCGTCCGGGCCGCCAACGGGGCAGTCGTCCAGGACCTGGATGGCGATGGGTTCGAACAGACCGGCTGGACGGTCCTTTACATGCACATCGAATCTCGCAACCGGGTCCGCCCCGGGACCTATCTGCAGGCCGGCGAGCGCATCGGACACCCCTCCTGTGAAGGGGGTGTCTCCAGCGGAACGCACGTTCACCTTGCCCGCCGGTATAATGGGGAGTGGATCCCTGCCGATCAAGAGATCCCGTTCGTACTGGATGGTTGGATCTCGACCGGTGGGGGTTACGAGTACGATGGATACCTGAAAAAAGATGGCATAACGGTAGAGGCCTGGGAAGG
>DASWHG010000263.1:0-2087 GCA_036393315.1 Anaerolineales bacterium
ATGTACGCCCGGGTAATCCCGATCGTCGCCTTACCGGAGGGCGCGTCCCAGTCCCTGCGCACCGGCGACCGGTTAAAGGTCGAAGCGGACGGGCGTGTTTACCTGCTTGGGCAGGAATCCCTCTCTCCTTGAATCTGCACCCCACCAATTCGAACCCCGATCCCGGTCACCGGCCGCCCATGGACGGGAAGAACAGGCGCTTCGTCTCGCCGAGCACAGCCCACAAGCCGAAGCGATCGGGCGAAGCGGTGACCGTATGGGTCGCGGTGTTCAACACGGCGCTGGGCTCCAGCACCCATTGCTCGCCATCCTAATAATAGAGCCCCAGCGTCGATTCGATGGTCGAACCTTTCTCAGCGTGGCTATACTGGATGGTGAGCGAGTAGGGCGTCAGCAGTTGGACAGGCTTCCCGGCCACAGAGAATGAGGCGTTCTCGAACAATTTATTCCACGCAAAGAAGCGCACCCCGGACCGCCCGGCCGGGGTGCGCGTGATCAGCGATGGGGCCTCGATTAAAACACGAAACTTCCGTTCCGGTAGACGACCTCCCCATCCACGATGATCTCCGAATCCTTGCGCAGGTCGCAGATCATATCCCAGTGCACCACACTTTTGTTCTGGCTGCCGGTCTCCGGGTAGCCTGCTCCCACCGCCATGTGGAAAGAACCGCCGATTTTCTCGTCGAACAGGATGTTGCGGGTGAAACGATTGATCTCGAAGTTGGTGCCGATGGCAAACTCCCCCAGGTAGCGAGACCCCGCATCGGAGTCCAGCATGCGGTTCAAGAAGTCTTCGTTCTTGTGCGCTGTGGCCTTGACGACCCTGCCCCGCTCGAAAGCCAGCTCCACGTCCTCGACCATGCGGCCCTGGTAGATGGCCGGGTAGGTGTAGCGCACCCAGCCGCTGGCCGAATCCTCTACCGGGCCGGTGTAGATCTCGCCATCCGGCAGGTTGTGCTGGCCGCTGGCATTGCGGAACGTCCGCCCCTTGATCGAAAGCGAGAGGTCTACGTTTGGACCTTTCAGGGTGACCAGATCGTGCCCCTCGATCCGATCGACGATGCGCTTCTGCTCCCGTTCGACGCCCTGCCAATAGGCAACCGGGTCGGGCGTATTCTCGTCGGCGTGCAGGGCAGCGTATACGAAGTCCTGGTACTCTGCGGTCCCCATATCGGCTTCCATGGCGTAAGCCGGGGTCGGGAACATCGTGCTCATCCAGCGCAGAGATTTCTCGGCGCCACGCCGCATTTGCGCTTCCAGAAGGATTGCCATCGCCTTTTGGCGGCGGGCCTGGCGGGCCGGCTCCAGGCTGCTCAGGGCGCGCGTGTTCAGCTCGGAGCGGATCTTGATGAGGACTTCGAACTCCTCGAAGGCCGTTTTATGGAAAACCGGGACGAAATCCAGCTGCGCGTCGCTGGCGTGCTGGTAGAATATCTCATCCTGGCCGGGCAGGTCGAAAAGGATGTGCGGCTGCCCCCCGCGATCGAGGACCAGCTCGTACAAGGCGCGCACCAGAGGCTCGGCCGCAGTTGTGGCGGTGATGGCTACCCGATCCCCGGGGCTGACCTTCGTCGAGTGGTCGACCAGGATCTGGGCGAATTTCCGGACTCGGATGTCGGTCAAGGGTTTCTCCTTCGTTGGTTAGATCGGTCTGGCGGAATTATATCACGCAGGCCAGGGCCAGCCCTTTCACCGGAGGAGCGGGGCATGAGTTCGACAGCATAAAGGTCATAATCGCAAAGGCCTCCACCGTCATCCCAGGTGTTGGCCCGGTTGAGGACAGGTTCGGCTACATCCACCGCGATCTCGCTCAGACAGGCCATAGCGGCCTGGATAAGATCAGCCTGGGGTATGCCAAAGAGAGTTACACCTTTTGGCAGCGCATCCCCTGGACGGACGAGATCGCCAGAGAGTTCAGCCCGATCATCGCTCAGACGATGGTCGAGATGAGCGACATCAGCGCCATCCTCATGGACTACACCCCCGTCACCTTTGAGGAGAAACGGGCGCTGGTCAAGGCGGACGCAAGCATGCTGGAACATCCCTTTATCGCCAATGCGCTGGCACGTGCTAGCGGCGAAATGCTT
>DASWHG010000264.1:0-5480 GCA_036393315.1 Anaerolineales bacterium
AGGGGTGGACTCGCCAGGTTCTACCGTGGGCTCGGCTGGTAGCCCAACAGGCTCCTGGGTCCCCGCGGGTGACAAGCAGGCTGCCAGGACCAGGCTGAAAAGTAACAGGGTACCGATGATTTGAGCGGTTTTTGAGTCAGGCCTCATGGGTATTATTGTATCAGTCTCTCTGGGATCTGCGATTTCCAAAGACCCTTGTATCAATTAAATCCGGCGGATACCTCGAAATGGTATAATGATTGTTTGCTCGAACCATAATGCCTGCCCGCCTGCAATCCTCCACATAGGGAAATACCGAGCCAATCTTAAAGAATTCGCAGGTTCTGATTGGATTAGTGAACAAACGTGCTATAATGGGTGCTTATGTCTGCAAATGTGATTCGCGTCGTTGGGGCGCGTGAACACAACCTGAAGAACATCACCGTTGAGATCCCCCGCGATAAATTCGTCGTGATCACCGGGCTCTCCGGTTCGGGGAAGTCCTCCCTGGCTTTTGACACCATTTTCGCCGAGGGCCAGCGGCGCTACGTCGAGTCGCTCTCAGCTTACGCGCGCCAGTTCCTGGGCCAGATGGATAAGCCGGACGTTGACTACATCGAAGGCCTTTCCCCGGCCGTATCCATCGACCAAAAAGGCGTTTCCCACAACCCGCGCTCGACGGTCGGAACGGTGACGGAGATCTACGATTATCTCCGCCTGCTCTTCGCGCGAGTAGGCATCCCACACTGCCCGGTGTGTGGGCGGGAGGTCACGCGCCAGTCCGCGCAGGAGATCGTCGAGGCGGTGGAAACCCTCCCGGAGGGCGCTCGTATGGTGATCCTGGCCCCGGTTGTGCGCGGCCGCAAGGGCGTCCACCAGGCGGTCCTGGAGGAGATCCAAAAGGCCGGCTTCGTGCGGGCTCGCGTCGACGGGCAGATCTACGAACTCGACCAGGAAATTGCCCTGGACCGCTACAAGTTGCACGCCATCGAGGCGGTCGTCGACCGGCTGATCATCCGCCACCAGGATGAGGAAGAGGAAGCCCGGGCTTTCCGCTCCCGCCTGACCGATTCCGTCGAGACCGCCCTGAAATTCGGGGATGGGTACCTGATCGTCCAGGACATCACCAACCCCGAGG
This sequence comes from Anaerolineales bacterium, assembly GCA_036393315.1. Classification (GTDB taxonomy): domain Bacteria; phylum Chloroflexota; class Anaerolineae; order Anaerolineales; family UBA4823; genus DASWHG01. The sequence goes on from DASWHG010000264.1 coordinate 1,118, forward strand.
AGCCGCGCGACCTTTACTACTCAGAGCACCTGGCCTGCCCGGTGCACGGGGTCAGCCTGCCGGAGATCGAACCGCGCACCTTCTCGTTCAACACACCCCACGGCGCCTGCCCGGACTGCCAGGGACTGGGCGGCAAGCTGGAGATCGACCCAGACCTGCTCATGCCCGACCAGGACATGTCGCTCCGCGAAGGTGCCATCGCGGTCTCCGAGTGGAGCGGCCCGCGCGACGAGGGCGGTTATTACTGGCAGACCCTGGAAGCGGCAGCGAAAGAGTATCGCATCGACCTGAACGCGCCGGTGCGAACCATTCCGCCCGAAAAGATGGAGATCATCCTGTACGGCACGCGCGGCCGCGAAGTCACCGTCCAATACCGCAACAAGAACGGCCGTAAAGCCACCTTCCAGACGCCGTTCGAAGGGGTGATCGCCAACCTGGAGCGCCGCTATGGCGAGACCAGCTCCGAGTACATGCGCGATAAGATCTCCGAGTTCATGAGCGAGCGCTCCTGCCAGACCTGCCGCGGCGCCCGCCTGCGCCCCGAGGCCCTGGCTGTCACGGTCGACGAGACCAACATCGTGCAGGCCACGAAGTGGCCTGTCCTGCGGACGTTGGAGTGGGTCCGGCGGCTCAGCACCCCGGAGACACCCCTGAACCCTCGCCAGCAGGCGATCGCCGCCCGCATCCTGAAGGAGATCACCGAACGGCTGGGCTTCCTGGTGGACGTCGGCCTGGATTACCTGACACTCGAACGCACCGCCGCCAGCCTCTCCGGCGGTGAGGCGCAGCGCATCCGCCTGGCGACGCAGATCGGTTCACATTTGATGGGGGTGCTCTACGTCCTGGACGAGCCTTCCATCGGCCTGCACCCGCGTGACAACGCCCGCCTGCTGCGCACGCTGCGTGGCCTACGTGACCTGGGAAACACCGTCCTGGTGGTGGAGCACGACGAGGAGACCATCCGGAGCGCAGATTGGATCGTCGACCTGGGGTTGGGCGCCGGGGAGCATGGAGGGGATGTGATCGCCGAAGGGCCGGTCGAGGCTATCCTGCAGAGCGATCGCTCGCTGACGGCCGCTTACCTGAGCGGCCGGCTGCAGATCCCCATCCCGGAAAAGCGCCGCACAGGGAACGGTAAGTCGCTGACGATCGTCGGCGCACGCGAGAACAACCTGAAGAATATCGACGTACGCATCCCATTAGGCCGCCTGGTGTGCATCACCGGCGTCTCCGGCTCCGGGAAATCCAGTCTGATGGTCGAGGTGCTGTACAAAGCCCTGGCCCGCCACCTGCACCATTCCCGCATCCAGCCAGGCGATCACGACCGCATCGACGGCCTGGAACACCTCGATAAAATCATCAACATCGACCAGTCCCCGATCGGGCGGACGCCGCGCTCCAACCCGGCGACATACACCGGGCTGTTCGACCAGATCCGCAGCCTGTACGCCGAACTGCCGGAGAGCAAGATCCGCGGCTACCAGGTCGGCCGGTTTTCTTTCAACGTGCGCGGGGGCCGCTGCGAGGCCTGCCAGGGCCAGGGCCAGCTGCGCATCGAGATGCAATTCCTGCCCGATGTTTACGTCCCCTGCGACGTGTGCCACGGCTCGCGCTACAACCGGGAAACGCTCCAGGTGCGTTTCAAGGACTACTCGATCGCCGACGTCCTGGATATGACCGTGGACACCGCCATCGAGGTGTTCGGCGCATTCCCCAGCATGATCAACAAGTTACAGACGCTGCAGGACGTCGGGCTTGGGTACATCAAGATCGGCCAGCCAGCCCCTACTCTGTCGGGGGGAGAGGCCCAGCGCGTGAAACTGTCCCGCGAGCTCTCCAAGCGCTCGACCGGCTGCACCCTGTACGTGCTGGACGAGCCTTCGGTCGGCCTGCACGCCGCCGACGTTCACAAGCTGATCGACGTGCTGCACCGCCTGACGGACGCCGGCAACAGCGTGGTGATCATCGAACACAACCTGGACATCATCAAGGTCGCCGACTACATCGTCGATCTCGGACCGGAGGGCGGCGAGCGCGGCGGTGAGGTCGTGGCGCAGGGCACCCCGGAAGAGGTCTGTGAAGTGCCGGGATCCTACACCGGGCAGTTCTTGCGACAGTACTACCTGGCGCACGTGCAGGGACAGCCAGTGGTTAGTGAGTCTGCGAACCCTGCCTGACCGCATCTGCGCCTGACCGCTCGACCCGATTCGTCCTCGCCATCCACGACAATTCTTCGTCCGCCAGGCATCCGATCCTGGCGGATTTTCCAATTTCCTCTTGACAGATATGTGATATTTGTATAGAATTAATTCGACAATGATCGAATTAATTCTATGGAGTTTCCGATGAACGAAAATGCTTTTCCCGAAGAATTGATGCTGTTTTTGAAAGCGGTGAGCGATGCAGAGCGGCTTCGCCTGCTCGGCGCCCTCACCCAGGGGCCCTCCGACGCCGCTGAATTGGCAAAGCGGCTGGATCTGCGCCCGGCCGCAGTGACGCGGCACCTGGCTTATCTGGAAGAGGCCGGTCTGGTCAGCCTCCAGAATCAAACGGTGTACCGGTTCAACCCGAAGCAGCTGGAACGGATCGCCCGCCAGTACCTGGGCGGCCCCCGCCCGGTGTTCGAGGTGACCGGCGGCGAGGTGGATGACGATGAGCGCAAGGTCCTCAAGGCTTTCGTCCGGCCGGATGGCAGCCTCAAGCAAATCCCTCAGCAGCCCAAAAAGATCCAGGTGATCGTGCACTACATCCGCAGCTCATTCGAGGAGGGCGTCCGCTACTCAGAGAAAGAGGTGAACGAGATCTTGAGCCGCTTCCATGCGGACACTTCTTCGCTCCGGCGGTACCTGATCGACTATAAGATTCTGGCGCGCGAGCGGGATGGCGCCGTGTATTGGCTACAGTCAAGTTGAAACAGCCTGTGGAAGATCGTCAGTCGATCGAAGAACTGCTCAAGTTCATGAAAGCCCTTTCGGACGCCAACCGCCTCAAGATCCTGGGGCTGCTGGCGAAGGAAAACTTGAGCGTCGAGCAGCTGGCCGAAATCCTCGATCTGCGCCCTTCGACCGTGTCTCACCACCTGTCGCGCCTGGCAGAAGTCGGGCTGGTCAGCGCCCGGGCCGAGAGCTACTACAACATCTACCAGATGGAGCCGAAAGCCCTGGAGCAGGTGGCGCAGCGCCTGCTCTCGCAGGAGCTGCTCCCCTCCGCGATCGCGGACGTCGACCTGGACGCTTACGACCGCAAGATGGTGGCGAACTACTCAAAGCCGGACGGGCGGCTGAAAGACCTGCCCGCACAACGCAAGAAACTGGACGCGGTCCTGCGCCACATCGTCCGGGCTTTCGAACCGGGGTTGCGGTACAGCGAGAAAGAGGTAAACGAACTCCTGGCCCGCTTCCACGACGACACGGCCACCCTGCGCCGGGAGTTGATCGGCGCCCGGCTGCTGGCCCGCTCCAGCAGCGGTGGGGAATACTGGCGGGTTACGGAGTAAAAAACATGTTTGTAGTGCGATCAAGTAATTGGAAGCAATGAATAAACGCGCTGCACACACTCGCGCTTGGGAGACGTCCGAGATCGTCTTCGGAATTCCCCTGCTACTGAGCTTGATCCTCGGTTATCTATTTCCGCTGCCAATTTCTACGCTGGTGCACAGGGCAGCGTCGGTTAGCGCCGGGATCATTCTCCTGTTGATCGGCTTGGCGATCATCGTGATAACCCGTCGCCAGTTTTATCAAGCGGGCCAACCGACCGACCCTGGGAATCCGACCACTCAATTGATCACAACCGGCATATTCTCCTGGTCGAGAAATCCATTCTATTTAGGAGTTGCGGTTGCCTTCCTCGGCCTGGGAGCGCTGCTGAACTCGTTCTGGGTATTGATTCTCCTGGTTCCTGCCATGATTGCCGCCCACTTTATTTTAATTGTCCCAGAGGAACAATATCTGGAGGCGAAATTCGACGAACCCTACCGCCAATACGCCAAGTTCGTTCGAAGATGGGTTGGCCGGCGCAGATAACCACAAATAGATGTGTTATGTTTCCCATCCGAATTTTTTGAGTATTACACTTTTCGGCTGCGCAACTGCCAGGTTTCATCCCCTGCCAACAGACCGCCGAGCGGTTCAGCTCGCACACTCAGCACCCGGCTGTTTGCAAAGTAGGCAAAATCGAAGCCGGTATCCTCACCGGCCGCTTTTCCTGGGATAGGCATCAGGCGAGCGGTGAGCGGCTTTTCAAGGCGCTGCGCCAGGGCCGCCAGGTCGAGCAGGATGGCCTGCAGCTGCCCAACGGTTACGTCGCCAGGTAAAGGCACGGTATCCAGGCCGGTCCCGCACACGGCTGAATAGAGCAGCAGGTC
>DASWHG010000265.1:0-3717 GCA_036393315.1 Anaerolineales bacterium
CCACGGGTCGGGGGTACGCGGAATTTGTGTGTTTTCTGGCGGGGGAGCCGCCAGAAAACACACAACAACCTTATCCTGGTTACTTGGTGCTATCGACGCAGCTGACTGCGTCCGTTTCCGTGTTCTTCAGGCAGACCCGGATCGTCTTGGCCTTGTCCAATGTGGATGTCAGGTCGTACCGGTAGGTCCCGGCAGTGTCGTCTTCGGTGCGAAGTTTGCCCACTACCGTGTACTCAGGCGTGCCCTTCCCGATCTCCGCAACCCTGACGTTGTAGACGTTGTCTTTCGGGAACTTAGAGGTCTCGATGGTGATGCGGCCGGACTGCCGGGTGACCGTGAAGGTTCCGATCGTCTTGCTGGTGGAGCCGGATGAGCCGCTCGACTTGCCGGACAGGCGGGTCAGGCTGGAGTCGTTGCACAGCAGGTCGTCGTTTGCGGTGTTCTTCAAGCACACGTTGAAGTCAGTCGCCCGCGACAGGTCGTCAGGCAGGTTGAAGGTCGCTTCGCCTTCCCGGTCGGCGCCAGTGCGCAGGGTGCCCAACTTGAACCATTCGTATCGGCTCTGCTTGGTGTCGTCCACCTTGACGAAGTAGAAAGCCCTGGCCTGGGCGTTCGTGACCGTGACCAACAGCTTGTCGTTGGTCTTCACATCGAAGGTGATTTGGGCGCCCGTGCCTGTGCTGCCGGTATTGCCGCCCGAACTGCCGGTGGACCCGGTGCTGCCCTTCTCCGGGATGCACAGCTTCTGTCCGACGAAAATGGTGTACGTCGGGCCTTTGATGTTATTGGCGGTAGCGATGTCTGACCAGATGATCCCGTCGTAGTTGGCGGCGATCTTGGTCAGCCAGTCGCCGGACTTGACGGTGTAGGTTTCCTGGCAGTCATCGTCCGCCGCCAGGACGGCGCCTGCCGGGAGGGAGGCCCCCAGGAAGGCGAGGATCATAATGACGGCGAGAAGTTTGCTGCCGGTTCGCTTGGCTGCGGTGGATGTGGATGGGGTGAACATAGTTGTGCTCCTTATTGTTTGATTCGAACGCGTTTGATTCTTACGCGACCACTACTCGCTTAAAGACGATGATCCTATTCTAAATGTTCCATTAATTTATTTAAATTCCGCGGACGATCGGGTTTACATCTTCGCTTCAGGCCAGTTATCGGCGAGTAACTCCACAGCGCAAGTACTATTCTTACATAAATAACAGGCGCTGTCTTTGCGAAGAGACCGCACTCTATGTCGTCGTTATACTGAGTTGGCCCAAACAGGTATACTCCTGTCAAGGGAGACTAACTCATGGACCGAGACGAAAGCCTTCACAAGTTTGAACTCTACTTGCAGCGCCGGTTTCCCGAGCGGCGCACTTCCAAGGATTACCTCTGTGACCTGCGACAGTTCGTCGCTCATTGCCAGAAACCCTGGCGAGAAGTCAACATGCATGATATCGACGCCTTCGTGGATCAGCAGCGCACCCAGGGCTTGAAAGCGGCCACGGTCAACCGCCGGGTGGCAGCGCTGAAGACCTTCTTCGACTTCCTGGCCGAAGAAACCGATGACTTGAGTTGGCCCAACCCGGTGCGCTTCAAACGCCATGCCGGCAAACGCTCTCGCAGCCTGCCCCGCGATCTCCGCGACGAGGATCTCGAACGGGTGTGGGCGGTAGTCGCCTCGGCTCGCGACCGGGCCTGGTTTGCGCTGATGGTGCGGGCCGGGCTGCGGGTGGGCGAAGTGGTGGACCTGAAAATCACCGACTTGCTCAGCCGGCCGCAGGGGGAGCAGCCCGCTCGCTTGCGGGTGTGCGGCAAAAGGCGCAAGGAGCGCATCGTCTGGCTCAGCGCTGATGCCTACACCGTTCTACAGACCTGGCTGGCCGAGCGCCCTCCCAGCCAGGAAACCGCCATCTTCCTGAACGAACGTGGCCAGCCGCTCACGGCCAATGGCATCCAGTGGTTGCTGCACCGCTACGGCCAGCAGGCCGGTCTGGATCTGACCCCGCACCAGTTGCGCCATACCTTCGCCCGCCAGGTGACCGAAGCCGGCATGCCGGTCACCAGCCTGGGCAAGTTGTTGGGGCACGCCCAGATCACCACCACCCAGATCTACACCGCTGGCGCCGATCCCGACCTGGCCCAAGCCTACCGCTCCGCCATGCAGCGCCTGGAAACCCCGCCACCCCAAGGGCTGCCCCCAGCCGAGCCTGCTCCACCCATAGCCCCGGCACCGGATCCGGCGCTTTCCCCGCCGCCATCCGCCCCGGCGGAAGTTCCCCCACCCCGAGAGCCGGATTGGGACGCCTGGGCTCCTCAGCTGCCCCCTGCCATTCGGCAGGCCAGTGTCGCCTATGTGAAACGTCGCTATCCCGCCTGGCCCGCCAGGCAACGCCGGCCACGGGCCCTGAACCTGTTGAATGAACTGCGTCACTTGTGGGACTGGCTGCTGGCCTACCGGACGATCCATGAGCCGGGTGAGTTGAGTCTGAAGGATCTGTGGGCTTACCAGACCGACCAGCAGGCCAAAGGCTACGCCGCCGGAACGATCAACCGCCGGACCGATTACCTGCTGGGCATCGTCCGAGAACTGGCCGAGCGGGACGAGCCGGTCGACAACAGCGTCTTTCGCCTGCGGTACTTACCCCGCCCGCAAAGCCTGCCCCGTCATCTGAGCGAAGCCGAAAGCCAGCGCCTGGAGGCTTACCTGAAAGCGGAGATCGACCCGCCAGATGCACGGGCCCACCTGCAAGCCGCCTGCCTGCTGCTCATGCTGCACAGTGGCCTGCGCTCGGGTGAGTGTGTGGCCCTGCGTACGCAAGACCTGGATCTGGCAGGAAAGCGCCTGATCGTCCGCCAGGGCAAGGGTCAACGGGATCGGCTGGTGTATCTGTCGGAGAGCACTTGCCAGGCGATGCGGACCTATCTGCAAGAGACAGCGCACAGTCCCACGGACCCGCTGTGGCGCTACCCGAATGGCAAGCCGATGAACCAGGCCTGGCTGGCGAAGCAGGTGCGGGCGGTGGGCAAAGCCGTCGGGATCGCAGGGCTCTATCCTCATCGCCTGCGCCACACCTGTGCCACTCGCCTGCTCAATGCTGGCATGGACATCACCCGCATCCAGAAGCTCTTGGGCCATGAGATGATCAGCACGACCATGATCTACGCCCGGGTGCAAGATGCGACGGTAGAAGCCGATTACCGCCGAGCCCTCTGCCAGATTGAACAGCGCCAGATGCCGCTATCCGATCGGCCAATCGTGGCGGAAGATTGGCCAACTCAAGTTGTTAATGTGCAGGAGAACCTTGACAGCTCAGTATAATCGTCGCGAGCGGTCTTCGCGTATAAGCGCAGCGGCGCAATCTCATCTTTTGACCAGCCGGTGAGACGGCGTCGTCAGCGCTGCCTCCTCGCCGCGACATTTAAGGGTTATGTCGTGGCCGGTTCTTGATTCCTGCTCTCCGGACTGCTTCATTGCGCGCTCAGCCAGGCGAGGTGGGGGCCGGTCCATTCAGCCAGCACCTTCAGGCTGTGCGGGTCGACCACAGTCAGGCGGATTCGTGTGTCGTCCCTCCAGTCGCTCGCGGCCAGCAGCAGTTCTCCGTTCATGCGGGAAGCGGGCCTGAGCATACCCTCCATTCGGGCGACGACACTGCTGTTGGTTGTGTCGAAGACTTCCGTCCAGGGTTGATTATCTCCCCAGCTGCTCAGATAAAGGAAGCGCCCATCGGGGGA
>DASWHG010000266.1:0-3242 GCA_036393315.1 Anaerolineales bacterium
TACCTGAATGGGATCCAATTTCCAATCCTCTCAGGCTTTTCTCACTAAATCGAGAAATCAATTCCGTGCCAGACGCCATGCTCAGGCGAGTGCAGCGCCGGAGGCTGGGCTGCCTGGGAGGTATGCCCGTCGAGGCGCTCCTCCAACGCTTCCACGTGGGCGACCAGGGCAGCCAGGGTTTCGCCGATCGTGTCCGGCAGGCGGTTATGCTCTAAGTCGGGCGCAACCTGCCCGTCGCGCGGCCGGCTGCGTACAAGCACCTGACCCGGGACGCCCACCACCACCGAATTTGGCGGGACGGACTTGACGAGCACCGCGTTCGCGCCAATACGGCTGTTGGCCCCGACGGTGATGGCGCCCAAGATCTTGGCGCCAGCCCCAACGACCACGTTATCCTGCAGGGTCGGATGGCGCTTGCCTTTGTTCAGGCTGGTCCCGCCCAGGGTCACCCCGTGGTACAGGGTGACGCCTGCACCAACCTCGGCTGTCTCGCCGATCACGACCCCCATGCCGTGATCGATGAACAACTCCGGCCCGATCCGGGCTCCCGGATGGATCTCGATACCGGTCAGGCCGCGGAAAAGTTGCGAGACCCAGCGCGCCAGCAGGCGCAGGTTGTGAACCCACAGCCAGTGCGCCAAACGGTGCCCCCAGACGGCGTGCAGGCCGGGATAGCACAGCAGGATCTCGAGCAAGCTGCGCGCTGCCGGATCGCGCTCGAATACCGAATGGATGTCCTGGCGAATCGTGTCAATCATGGTCTACCTCCCAATGAAGCCGGCCTCAATCGAGCAGGCCGGCAAACAGGGGCGTGCTCAGGTAGCGCTCGCCAAAGGAGGGGATGATGACCACGACCAGCTTCCCCTCGTTCTCAGGGCGGTGTGCGACCTGCAGCGCGGCCCATACCGCCGCGCCCGAAGAGATCCCGACCAGCAGTCCCTCCTCCCTCGCCATCCGGCGGGCGAGCTCGAAGGCATCCTCGTTCTTGACCCGGATGATCTCATCGTAAATTTCCGTGTTGAGGACCTCCGGGACGAAACCTGCCCCGATGCCCTGGATGAGATGCGGGCCTTTCGGGCTTCCCGAGAGGACGGCCGAGGCGTCCGGCTCGACGGCGACGCACTGGAAACCCGGCTTACGCGCTTTGATCACCTCGCCAACTCCGGTGATCGTCCCGCCTGTTCCGACCCCGGAGACCAGGATATCCGCCCGGCCGTCCGTGTCTCGCCAGATCTCCTCGGCGGTGGTCTGGCGGTGGATTTCGGGGTTGGCCGGATTCTGGAACTGCTGCGGGATGAAATAGCGCGGGTCGGAGGCTGCCAGCGCTTCAGCCCGCTGGATCGCGCCCGCCATGCCCTCCGGGCCGGGGGTCAAGATCAGCTCGGCGCCGTAGGCGCGCAGCAGCGCCCGGCGCTCTTTACTCATCGTTTCCGGCATCGTCAAGGCGCAGCGGTAGCCGCGAGCCGCGCACACCATCGCCAGCGCGATGCCGGTGTTGCCGCTGGTCGGTTCCAGGATGATGGTATCGGGCTTGATGAGGCCGGCCTTTTCTCCCGCGTCGATCATCGATACGCCGATGCGGTCTTTGACGCTATGCGCCGGGTTGAAGAACTCGAGCTTGGCGACGACCTCAGCATGCGCTCCTTCGGTCACCCGGCGCAGGCGAACCAGCGGGGTATTTCCGATTAAATCGGTGACATCATTTGCGATTTTCATTTCCGACTCCAGTCCATTATTAAACAAAACGGCCATCTGCAGGCCAGGCGCTGGCGCCCGGCAGTTGGAAACGAGGAACAGGATCGAGCAGGACCCAATCTGGTTCTGCGGGGAACCGTTCGCTGCCTCCGGCAGATGACCGATCGCTAATCCAGAGCGAAGAGGCGAGCGCTACAGCCCCCGCCTCATACAGGAGCAAGTCAGCATAGGAACTTCCTCATTCATGCCCATTTTCTTGATGTGGATCAATTGGCAAACCGCCACAAATAACTCCGGCTAATCACCATTTTAGAAAGGAAGGACAAGTTTGTCAAGTAGACAATTTCTATCGTTTTGCCCGCTACTGCCTGCTTGATCTCTTCTTTTCCAGCTCAGCCCTGGCCTGTTCTAAATCGTTACGCATTAGCAGGCCGAACAATTTCCCCTCCGGGTTGGTCACCAGGACGCTGTCGGTCCCCTGCTGATCCATGTAGCGGGCCACGTCATCGAGGGACTTGCTCAAGCGGTACGTGCGGGGCGCGGGTTCCATGATCTCTTCCGCCGTTCGCCAGGAATTTTCATCCAATGCCTCCGCCCGGATCAAACCGAGGACGACCTGTTCATCGTTCACGACCACGCAGGTATCCCAACCTGAACCCTCCAGGCGCGCCTGGATCTGGTCGATCGAGTCCGACAACCTGCAAGTAGGGACATCCAGGCGGGCCAGATCTCCAGCTCGCGGATCCCCAGCCTCAGCCCCCTCGACCGGCAGGCCGTAGGCCAGCCAATCCGCCTTCCCACCTCGATACCGGTACACCTGCTTGAATCCCAGGCTGGCGAGCCGCCACGCGGCCCGGGCGCTCATGTCTCAAAGGTCATCTGCACAGTAAACGATCACGCGCTGGTTGCGGCGCAGCTGCGCTGCGGTTTCCCTGTTGAGCCCGGCCAGCGGGATGTTCTTCGCCCCGGCCAGATGAATGGCGTTGTAAGCCTTGGAAGAGAGGACTTCCACCAGCTGAGCTCCCTTCGCCATCAACGAGCGCACCTGGTCACGATCGATCTCGTACACCTTCTCTGCCATCACATTCCTCACCGAAATGCCCAGATTGGATAGCGGTTCTTTTCGATTTACTACGGAGGGTGAGAACAATTCTTAAGGGAATTATAAACCTGCTCAGATAGGCAGACAATGGAGAAAATAACGGATTGTTAAGGTAGGGATTCCTCTTATCCTGGAAATCAGTGCGGACCAGAAATCAGGAATAGGAATGGTAAAGTGTACGGACCTGGAGTGATTCCTGAGCCCGGGCCAGCGACCAACCCTCCGGCAGCGGGCATGTGACCTGGGTTTCCCGGTTTGGCGGGAGGTCGAAGTAATTGTCGCTGAAGATCACGTCTGCCCCTCGCAGGGAAAGCTCGACGAAGCGGGCAAGCGAGCGGGATTGAATATCAATTACCAGCTCCCGGCCTTCCAGTGAGAGTTCGATAACCAGCTGTGGGTCTGCCAGCTTCAGGTGCTTGTCGGGCACAAACGTTACGAGCGAGCG
>DASWHG010000267.1:0-3828 GCA_036393315.1 Anaerolineales bacterium
TGGTTTTGTCCCTTTGCCCGCACCGCTCATGCTGACAATGCTCGGGCTCACGATGCTCTACGTCATGGCCACTGAGTTGACCAAAAAGTATTTCTACTCTCGAGTGGAGAATGCTATTGCTTAAGTCAGATCCAAGCAGGGGTGGTCAAGCACCCTCCGCGCCCAGCCCATGCATGCAGCCAACGCCGCGTCGCCGCGCTTGCAGCCAGTTTACTCCTGTGGGTGACGGCCAGGGTGGAAGAAGGTGAAAACCTGCGCTACTTTGGGGAAGCGTATCGAGAATATATGAAACAATGAAGATGTTCCTGCCGTTTGTGCTGTGAGGTAAGACCGGTCGAAAAATGACCAGGACCCCACAACGCTCTGTCTGGCGGTGAAACGCGCCGCGAAAGGATGGATTATGGAGATGCTCCCCACACTCGACGCTCATGCCCATCTGGCACCAGAACGCTCCTCCAAGGAATTGGAGGGATCTGGCGGGGTCCTGGCGATGACCCTTTCCCTGGAAGAAGCCGGGTTCGTTCTCGACTGGCGAGACGCCCGCGTCGCCTGGGGCGTGGGCTGCCACCCCCGCTTTCGAAAAGCGCAGGAGTCGTTCGACGTAGAGAGGTTTGCCGAGCTGGCAGGGCGGGCGGCGTTCGTCGGCGAGGTCGGGTTGGATGCGGGATCGCGCGTCCCGCTCGAGTTGCAGCTGCAGACGTTCCGTGCCGTACTGGGGGTCGTCGCCGGGATCCCCCGCCTGGTCAGCATCCACAGCTACCGGGCGACCGGCCTGGTGATCGAGGAGCTTCGCCGGCAGCCGGTCGCCGTCCCGGTCCTCCATTGGTGGACGGGGACGGCAGGGGAGACGCAGGAGGCCGTCGATCTGGGATGCTATTTCTCGATCCATTCAGCGGTCGCGCGCCACTCGAAGTTCCGCACCCGGGTCCCGCCGGAGCGGATCCTGGTCGAGACCGATCACGGTTACCAGGACCCGCCTGCCGCCATCCCCTGCCGCATCGAATGGGTAGAGCACCTGGTCGCCCAGCAGTTCGAGTTGGATGTATCCGGAATCCGCAGGCTCGTCTGGCGGAACCTGGCTGCGATCGTCCACCAGACCGGGACCCAAGATTTGCTGCCGTCGTTTTTTACGGATGTTCTCTCTGGTGTGAGTGGGGAGAGAACGTTCTGAAATTCGTCAGGAAAGGAGACCGTCCGCGAATAGTGCGGTCAAAAAATGATCACTACCAAAAATCTCCCCTCAACGATCGACGCCCGCTATGCCGCTTCCGGGCTCTCGTGGTGGCCTGTCCTGCTCTTCTTGCCTGCGCGCCTGGTGTTCGCATTCCTTGCCCAGGCGCTGGTCGCCGGGCTGTTTGCACTTCGGGGCTCTGCTGACGCGTGGACCGCGGCCGCTGCCTGGTGGCCCGTTTACAGCACCCTTGCCGATGTTCTGTGTCTGATCTCGCTCACCTGGTTGGCCCGTCGTGAAGGGATTACCCTCTTCGACCTGTTCGGCGTCCGGGGCAGAGCCGCCCTCAGGCAACTCGCCTGGACCCCGGCTTATCTGCTGGCTGTTGCGCCGGGGGCAATCCTGGCGAGCGTGGCCACCCGGATGTTCTACGGCTCAGCCTTGCCTCCGATGATCGTCGTGGTCGATCTCCCGCCTGCCGGTGTGGCCTACAGCCTGGTCATCTGGCCCTTCGTATGGGCGATCACGGAAGAGCTGGTCTACCTGGGATACCTGCTCCCGCGCCTGGAAGCCATGTCAGGCAAGACGTGGCTGGCGATTCTGGTGGTGATCTTCTTCTGGGGGCTCCAGCACCTTGCTATCCCGTGGATCGCAGACCCGACCTACCTGGTGTCGCGGGTACTGGCCTCCTGGTTTGCCATCAGCCTGTTCCCGGTGGTTTTCGCGTTCTGGGGCCGCCGGCTGGTACCGTTGATCGCCATCCACTACCTGCTGGATCTCTCGACCGCCTTTATCGCCGGGGTACTGCCGCTGCTGAACCGGTAGCAGGCGAGGCTGATCGCAACGACAAGGTTTCTGCATATCGCTACGAGGAGCGTTCCCTGCGAAGAAGCAGTCTCCCCTGCTGGCCGAGAGCTGGGACTGCGCCGCAACGATTTCGGCAGGCTTCGACCGAAATTTCGTTTCTATGTCAGTGGGAGGAGACGGCTTCGCAAAAACCGCTCGCCGCGACATGGGAGATGGAAGTCCGCGTCAACATAACCCGCACACGTCGCGACGAGTGAGCAAGCGCCGCGGAAGGTGTGAATTGCAATTCCCATTCAATCGCTATTGGACTTACCAACGTCTCACATTCCCCCAGGTCGCCGACTACTTCGAACGGCCCTTTGCGCCCGATGGGCGCCCGCCAGTGTTCGTGGTTCAGCAAGCCTGGCACAACGTGATTCCGAAACCCAGCGCCACGCAAGAGGAAATTAGCCGGCTGTTGAATCTGCTGCCCTCCTGGGAACGACACAAATGGTTTCGTAGCATGAACAGCTCCCAGGCCTTGGCCCAGAGCGTGCTGGGAAACCTGGCAGTCTATGACAAACTGGATTGCCTGGCCGAACTCAATGACGATGAAGGCGAACCACTTCTCGGCAGAGCCCGGTTATCACCGGGTAATTTTGCATGGGACCTTCACCCGCCAACGCGGCCGCGTGGAAAGATGCTCGTTGACAGAAATCGGAGTTTTGTACTGGCGTTACGTGCCGCAATTGCTCGAGTGGTCAAATGAGGTCGACTTGAACCCCTGCCCGCTGAACCAGAACTACCAGCTGGTGAGGAATATCCTGGCCGTAGGCGTAAGACCCAATGGCAAAGTTTCGCCTGATAATGGGCATGTGGTATTGATTTACGACGAGCGGAATGATGAGTACAGCTCTCTTTGGGCGGCGGGCGAGATTGTTCTTCTTGGGTGCAACAATATCCGAAGGGCCTCTGGCCTTCGCCTCGCGGCATGAGCCCCTCCCACTAACGGAAAGGGAGCAAATGCTAGTGTTTATCGCCGCGGGCAATACCGGGTGGCAATGGACACATGGCGCGGTGGCACCCAAGCCAGGGATGATTTCCCTTGGGGATCATTCGGTTTCGCGCGATCTCAGGGCAGCACGCTGATTTTACCCACCGGGCACTTCGCTTGCTCGCCGAAGTCGTCCTGCACGACCAGGACGACTTTCTCATATTCTCCCACAGGCACGCCTACTGAGGTAAACGTACCCGTCCAGGTGCGATCCGTAGGATTGAATTCCACACTAGTGTTTCATCATTTCCTCCGGCTGTAGTCGTTTTACACGATTAACAAATCCAAGCCAAAAGCCATGTTTCCCCTGGTAAATTGGGTGTGCGACCACTCAAATCAGGAGGAAAACATGGTCCACCCCCATTGTGGAGAAAGAGCCTGCCGGGAGGTGCGCGCCGGGTTATGGCAGTTTCTGAAGGTTGATGTTGTAGCTCCCGGTCAATGTCCCGTTAAAACCGTCGCTGGCTAGGATCCGATAGTCGCCATTCGCAAGCAGCACCTGAGTAATCTCGGCTTGAGTAGGGGCTTTATTCTCGGCAAGAAGGGCGCCGGATGGATCGTAGAGCCTGATCTGTTGCCAAAGACTGCCCGAGACACGCGTCATATTTATTTGAACCTGGTCGTTGGCGCTGGCGGTGAAAGTAAAGGCATCCATCTCTGCCGGCTGGTTGATCGACCCGGGAGTCGTTTGACCAAAAGAAAGCGTGACTGCGTTGGCGGGGTTATTCGTTCGTTGGATATATAAATTATAACTCCCCGTTAATGTCCCATTGAAGCCATCGCTGACCAACAGCGAATAACTTCCCGCAGCTGGCAT
>DASWHG010000268.1:0-21988 GCA_036393315.1 Anaerolineales bacterium
AAAGCCGCCTTCTCCTACCCCAAACCCCATTTTTGAGAAAGCCTTGGCGATTGCATTATTTTCCCCAATGAACGGATAAACTCCCGGTTCAACCGGTTTAGAAATGAGGGTAATCGAGCAGGAGCACCTCAACCGCCAGGCGAGGGTTGGCGTTCCGATCGAGCAGATCGTACGTTCGCTCTAAGGCCGAGATGGTCCGGTAAGCTGTGTGAAGATCGAAGCGGGCCGCGAGCCTTTCGATCTCTTCTGCCCGGTCTGGATTAGCCAGGGGCGCGGAGGCCCCGCTGGCCCTCAGCATCACGTCACGCCAGAAGGACAGCCAGACGAGCAGCACCGCGCGCAAGCGATCCTTCTCTTTTGCCAGGCCTTCCGCATATGAGAAACGCTCCACTCGACCGGCGCCCAATAAGCGATACTGGTCGTCCAGCCAGGCCTGGCGCTGGTCGAGGCGTTCAGTTTCCTGGTGCAGGCGCAAGGCGTAGCCTGGGCGACCGCCCGAAAGATGCGCCAGCAGCGAAGCGC
The DNA here is from genome assembly GCA_036393315.1 of Anaerolineales bacterium. Classification (GTDB taxonomy): domain Bacteria; phylum Chloroflexota; class Anaerolineae; order Anaerolineales; family UBA4823; genus DASWHG01. Next base: position 523 of record DASWHG010000268.1, read on the forward strand.
GTTCCGGCGGCAGCCCCCAAAGGGTCTCCAGACCCTGGCGAGCAGCCTGCAGAGAGAGTGGGCGCAGCCGCAGCACTTCGCAGCGAGACACGATCGTAGGCATCAACCGCTCTGCGCTTTCTGCGGTCAAGACGAATACGACCTGAGGGGGCGGTTCTTCCAGGGTCTTCAGCAATGCGTTCGCGGCGTTGGCGTTGGCCTCCTCGAAGCGCAACAGCAGGGCCACCCGGAAGCGAGCCTCGTAGGGAGCCAGCGAGAGTGTATGTTGGAGTTCGCGGATCTGGTCAACCTTGAGCACGCCCCCATCTGCATCGGCCTGGACTACCGCCAGATCAGGATGTTGCATTCGCTCGATTTGAGCGCAGGTCCGGCAGGTCCGGCAGGGCACGCCAGGGGCAGGCGGCTGGGGGCAGTTTAAGGCCTGGGCCAGCCGCACTCCCAGAGTCCGGCGACCGACCCCTTGCGGCCCGGTGACCAGGTAAGCGTGGCGGTTGACCTGGCGGGCGACGTGCTCTTTCAGCAGGTCAACCGCCCACTCGTGGCCGAGAATTCCCCAGGGCATGTCAGCCACCCAGCTCGATTTTCTCGAATACCGCGGTCAGCTGCTGCGGTCGGATGGATAAGGGTTCTTCCAGCCTGCGGGTCGCCAGATCCACGTACTGGTCGACGATCTCGTACCCAACGTACTGGCGGCCCAGGGCTTTGGCGACTTTCAGCGTCTGGCCCGACCCCACAAACGGGTCCAGCACGACCTCGCCCGGGTACGAGTAGAGGTGGATCAAACGGTAGGGGATCTCCTCGGGAAAGGGCGCCGGGTGATCCAGGGTGCCTGGCGGGACCGGAGCGATGTGCCAGATGTTGTTGGCGATGTCCAGCGTGAATAAACGGTTGATCGGGTATTCAGCCTGCTGCTTTTCTTCTGGTCTCCGCCCGGCAAAGATGCGTGGCCCTGGCTTCCGGAAGATCAAGATATATTCGTTCATGATGTTCGGATAGTAGTAGCCCGGGTAGGGGTTCTGGATGCTGATCCCGGCTCTCTTGACTCCGGCCGTACACTTATGCCAGATGATGTCCTGGTGGAACAGCCAGCCCGTTTTCGTCAGGCGGGCCACGAAATCGAAGGGAACGGCGTAGAGGCTGCCGTCGAGCAGAACGGTGCCGATGACCACGGCGCAAAAACCCCCCGGTTTGGTCACCCGCAGCACTTCCGAGAAGATGCTCTCCAGCCAGTCCAGGTACCCGGGGTAATCGCGGTATCCTTGTGCGTAAGCGCGGGTGCGGTAATACTGGCGCGTGTCCTGGGCATGCAGGTCGTAGTCGATCGCGTTCCAATAAGGCGGAGAAGTGACCGTCAAGGCAACGCTTTCGCCGGCTAGCTCCGGCATGGACTCGCAGGTATGCAGAAGGATCTGATTGGCCATGTTCTATTCAATCTGCGCCAATGACAAACCGCTGAAAGTCATTTTACAAGATGGATCGCCTCGATTATACAATAGAACAGGCTGGCAGGAACCGCGGGGCAATTCTTGCGGGGCGATTCTCAGTTGACACCGCTTTCGCATGCCGTTACAATCTCCCGGTATGAATTTCCTTAATGGTCTCAATCCGCAACAAATCGAGGCGGTAACTGCCGGACTCGGGCCTGTCCTGGTGTTAGCCGGCCCCGGTTCCGGGAAGACGCGTGTATTGACCCAGCGGATCGCCTACCTGATTGGATCGATGGGTGTGAGCCCTTACCACATCCTGGCGGTTACGTTTACCAACAAGGCGGCCCGCGAGATGGAAAGCCGGGTGTTCGACCTGCTCGGCTCGGCAGCCCGGGGTGTGTCTTTAGGCACCTTCCACGCCAGCTGCGCTCGCATCCTGCGCCGTGAGGCTGAAAACCTGCCCTTCCGCTCGAATTTCGCCATCTTCGACAGCGACGACCAGCTCGACCTGGTGAAGCGCGCCCTGGAGGATTTGAACCTGGATCCCAAGCACTACCGCCCGCAGGCGGTGCATGGGGCGATCTCCAATGCCAAGAACGAGCTCATCCTGCCCGAGGAGTATCCGGCGCAGAATTACCGGGATGAGGTGATCAAGCGTCTGTACACCCGCTATCAAGAGCTGCTGCTCGCCTCCAACGGCCTGGATTTTGACGACCTGCTTTTGTGGACGGCCCGCCTGCTGGAAGATTTCCCGGCCGTGCGCGAGAAGTACGCCCAGCGCTTCGAGCACGTCCTGGTCGACGAATTCCAGGATACCAACCTGGCCCAGTACACCCTGCTGAAGCATCTGTCCTCCCTACACCGCAATCTCTACGTGGTCGGCGATACCGACCAATCCATCTACGCCTGGCGGGGAGCGGACTACCGCAACGTACTGCGGTTCGAAGACGATTACCCGGACGCCCAGGTGATCTTGCTGGAACAGAATTATCGCTCCACCCAGTCGATCCTGGACGTGGCTATGGCGGTCATCGACCGCAACCCGTACCGTACACCGAAGCGGCTGTTTACCGAGCGCGGCTCAGGAGAAAAGATCATCCTGCACCAGACCTACGACGACCGGGAAGAAGCCGCTTTTGTGGTGGATACGATCGCCAGGCTGGTGGCGAGCCAACAATTCGAGCCAGGCGAGTGCGCCGTCATGTACCGGACCAATGCCCAGTCCCGCCTGCTGGAAGAGGCCTTCTTGCACGCCAGCCTGCCCTACAAATTGGTGGGAGCGCAGCGCTTCTATGGCCGGCGGGAAGTGAAGGATGTGATTGCTTTCCTGCGGCTGGTGCAGAACCCGGACGACGAAGTCAGCCTGCTGCGGGTGCTCAACGTGCCCGCCCGGGGGATTGGCGGCAAGACGATGGTCTCATTACGGACTTACGCGAGGCAGTACAGGCTTTCACCTGGCGCAATGCTCCTGGACCTGGGGAGAGGGAGCCAGTCCATCCATCGCGAGGCGTTTTCAGGGCGAGCTGCCACCGCCCTGGCAGATTTTGGCCTGCTGCTGGCAGGCTGGCGCGCCCGCCTGGATGAACTTCCACCCCTGAGCTTGATGGACCGAATCCTGGAAGATGTGGATTACCACGGGTACATCGACGATGGTACGGAAGAAGGTCGTGAGCGCTGGGACAACGTGATGGAGCTGCGCCGCCTGGCGGCCGAGTACCAGGAGCGTGGCCTTGAAAATTTCCTGGAGGACGTCGCCCTGGTTTCTGACCAGGATACCCTCGACGCCTCTGCCAACGTCCCGACGCTGCTCACCTTGCACGCGGCCAAGGGGCTGGAATTCTCGGTGGTCTTCATCGCCGGCCTCAACGATGGCACGCTGCCGCATTCCCGCTCCTTCGACGATCCGGAGTCGATGCAGGAGGAGCGCAGGCTGTTCTACGTCGGCATCACGCGAGCCAAAGACCGGCTCTACTTGATCGTGCCGATGAACCGGAGCGCTTACGGGTATTCCGAGCCCGTGGATGAGTCCAGGTTTTTAAGCGACATCCCCTCGGACCTGGTGCTTGGAAGCGGCCTTTCCCGACGGCGACCGAGAACAAGCGAGTACCGGCCTGACCGCTGGGAGTCGCCCACCTTCGTATCTGCTCGGGTAACCGAACCCAAGTACCGGGCGGGCGACCGGGTGAACCATCCTGTCTGGGGAGAGGGGATGGTTCTCAACAGCCGCATCCAGGACGACGATGAGATCGTGGATGTCTTCTTCGAACAGGTCGGGTTGAAGCGGCTGGCGGCCTCCCTGGCGAAGCTGGAAACGATCACGTGATGGATTGCTACCATGCCCATCCTCGATTCCCATTCCCTGGAATTCATCAGCCGCAGCACCGAGCAGACTCGCCGGGTGGGGATGCGCTTGGGCACCCTGCTTGAGCCTGGCGATTTAATCTGCCTGGTTGGCGACCTGGGTTCGGGGAAGACCACGTTGGTCCAGGGCATCGCGGCCGGATGGGGCTCCCTCGACCCGGTTTCCAGCCCGACATTCGTCCTGGTCAACGTGTACCGCCGTCCGGAGGGAGACCGGCTCTTTCACCTGGATGCCTACCGGCTGAACGGGAGGGCGGAGGCAGACGACCTGGACATCGATGCGATGATCGAGGCGGGCCCGGTAGTCGTCGAATGGGCAGACCGCATCCAAACCGGGCTGCCGGCCGAGTGCCTGCGTGTCAGCCTGCGCTGGGTGAACCCCGATCAGCGCGACCTGGTCTTCTCGGCGCGCGGCGAACGCTTCCACACCCTGTTGGCTGCCTTCCGTCGGCGCGTGTATGGAGGTCTGTGATGCTGCTGGCTGTGGATACTTCCACCCGGACGGTGGGTGTGGCTCTATACGACGGCTCACAGGTGCTGAGCGAATCGGTTTGGACCAGCCGGGACTACCACACGGTGGAGCTGGCCCCGGCCGTGGCTCGAGTGCTGGCGCGCGCCGGGATAGCGGTTGCCAACCTGCAGGCCCTGGCTGTCGCCACCGGGCCGGGTTCGTTTACGGGCCTCCGGGTAGGCCTGGCGCTGGTGAAGGGTTTATCCCTGGCAGCCCACCTGCCGGTCCTTGGGATCCCCAGCCTGGATGTGCTGGCGGAAGCGCAGCCAGTCAAGGTCCGCCGCCTGGCTGCTATCCTGCGGGCGGGGCGCGGGCGGCTCGCGGTCGGCTGGTACCAGGCCAGCTCCGAAAGGTGGCAGCCCACCGGCCGGGTAGAAGTGCTTCCCCTGGATGCGCTCTCTCAGAAGCTCACCGAGCCCACCCAGGTTTGCGGAGAATTAACTGCGGAGGAGCGCCGTTCGCTGGGTCGGAAACGCAGGAACGTCGTCCTGGCCTCGCCGGCCTCATCGCTGAGGCGGCCTTCCTTCCTGGCAGAAATTGCCTGGCGGCGTTGGGAGGCCGGGCAGGTGGATGATCCCGCCACACTTGCACCGTTCTACCTGCACTATCATGAGCCTATCCCTGGCTGACAGATTCCTTATGAGCTCGCCGGAGAAAGCCTCTATCCTCATCCGGCCCATGCAGCCGGATGACCTGGAAAAGGTCCGGGCGATCGACCGCTTATCGTTCAGCCTGCCCTGGCCTGAAAGTGCCTTCCAGTACGAGTTGAACGCCAACCCGGCAGCCCTTTTATGGGTTGCCGAGACTGAATCGCCCCCGGAAGAGCGGAGGGTGGTCGGGATGATCGTGGTCTGGCTGATCACAGACGAAGCCCATGTTGCCACGATCGCCGTGCACCCTGATTTCCGCGGCCAGGGAATTGGCCGGCGCTTGTTATCCACTGCCCTCCAGGAGGCGATCCGGAGAGGAGCCAGCCAGGCGATGCTGGAAGTCCGGGCGGGCAACCAGGCGGCTCAGGCGCTGTACCGGCGGTTCGGATTTGAAGTGACCTACCGCCGGCCGAAATATTACCGGGATAATAATGAAGACGCCCTGCTGATGAACCTGACCGGTATGGATGAGAGATACCTGGAGTGGTTGGAAAACAACAGCGCAGGGCAGTGGAGGTAAAACGTGAACCCAGAAGAAATATTGGAGCAAGTGGCAAGCGAAGTGGCGGTGTGCACACGCTGTGACCTCCACCACTCGCGGAAATACGCTGTGCCCGGGGAAGGGCCGGTCAACGCTGATATCATGTTCATCGGGGAAGGCCCGGGCTTTCACGAAAATGAACAGGGGCGGCCTTTTGTCGGCGCGGCCGGCAAGTTCTTGGAGGAATTATTGGCCAGTATAGGGATGAGCCGCGAACAGGTATTCATCACCAACGTCGTGAAATGCCGCCCTCCAGGCAACCGGGATCCGCTTCCACTGGAAGTGGAAACCTGTACCAGCAGCTATCTCGAGCGGCAGATCCAGGCGATCTCCCCGCGAGTCATCGTCACCCTGGGCCGTTACTCGATGGGCCTGTTCCTGCCCAACGCCAAAATAAGTCATGTGCATGGCCAGGCCATGCAGGTAAAGGGACGCCTGATCGTTCCGATGTACCACCCGGCCGCGGCGCTGCACCAGCAGTCCTTAAAGCCGGTAGTGGAGAGTGATTTCGCCAGGCTGCCTCAGCTCATCGCGAAGGCGGCCGAGGCCCCGGAGTTTGAGGAGCAGGAGCCGGTGACCAAACCGGAACCGAAGCAGCTCAGTCTATTTTAAGGATTAAACCATGAATTTATCCCGTGAGGCGCTCATCGAACGTTTCAAAGACCGGACCGCGAGCGTGGCCATCCTGGGACTGGGCTACGTAGGCCTGCCGCTGGCAACGATATTCGCCGAAGCAGGTTTTAAAGTGACCGGGATCGATCCCGACGCGAACAAAGTAGATTCGATCTGCCGGGGGGAAAGCTATATCCAGGACGTGCCAACGGAACAGATCGCCCGCCTGGTGAACTCGGGAAATCTGCTGGCGACGACCGACTTTTCCGTCCTGCGGCGCGTGGATGCCGTCAGCATCTGCGTCCCCACGCCGCTGCGCAAGACCGGCGATCCCGACCTTTCGTACATTGTGGTGGCAACAGAGGAGCTGGCGCAGTACGTTCACCCCGGCATGGTCGTCGTGTTGGAATCGACCAGCTACCCCGGTACGACCCGCGAGCTCGTACTCCCCAAGCTGTGTGAGACGAGCGGGCTCAGAGTGGGAGAAGATTTATTCCTGGCTTTCTCCCCGGAGCGGGTGGATCCAGGCCGCACCGATTGGACGACCTACAACACGCCCAAAGTGATCGGTGGGATCACTCCAGCCTGTGGCGAAGTCGCCGCGATCTGGTACAGCCAGGCGCTGCAGACGGTCGTGCCCGTCTCTTCTGCGGAAGGGGCTGAGATGGCGAAGCTGCTCGAGAACACCTTCCGGATGATCAACATCGGGTTGGTAAACGAAATGGCTCTCATGTGCGACCGGCTGGGGATCGACGTGTGGGAAGTGATCGATGCCGCGGCGACCAAGCCCTTCGGCTTCATGAAGTTCACCCCCGGTCCCGGCCTGGGCGGGCACTGCATCCCCATCGATCCGCTCTACCTGTCATGGAAGCTGCGCGCTCTAAACTATACGGCGCGTTTCATTGACCTGGCCTCGGAAATCAACACCAGCATGCCGCGCTACGTGGTCGGCAAGGTGCAGGATGCCCTCAACGGGCAGCGCAAGCCCCTCAAGGGCAGCAAGGTGCTGGTGGTCGGCGCAGCCTACAAACCGGACGTCGATGACCTGCGAGAGTCGCCTGCCCTGGATATCATCGGACTGCTGCAGCAGAAAGGCGCCGAAGTCGAGTACCACGATCCATACATTCCGAGCATCGAACACGATGGCTGGAGGCTGCAGAGTGTCCCGAACGTCGTTGCGGCGGCGAGCGCGGCCGACTGCATCGTGATCATCACGGACCACCGGGAGTATGATTACCCGGTGCTGTTGGAAAGGGCTGCGTTGATCGTCGATACTCGCAACGCCCTCGGCGCGGCCGGCCGCGGCAATCCAAAGGTCATCCGGCTCTAATGCCGGAAGGAAAGGTTAATTTTGGCTCACTATCTCCTGACCGGCGTGGCCGGTTTCATCGCCGCTCGCGTGGCCGAGTTGCTCCTGGAAGCGGGACACACGGTGGCTGGCGTAGACAATTTGAACGACGCCTACGACGTACGAATGAAGGAATACCGCCTGGAAAGGCTGCAAGCTCGCCAGGGTTTTACCTTTCAGCGGCTGGATATCGCCGATTGGGAAGCCGTCCAATCTCTCCCCGAGCAGACCCCCGGACGTCCCGGCAGCCCTCCGTTCGATGCAGTCATCAACCTGGCTGCCAGGGCCGGGGTGCGCCAATCGGTGGAAAACCCCTGGGTGTACGTGGATACCAACGTCACCGGAACGTTGAACCTGCTGGAATTATGCCGCAGGCATGGTATCGCCAAGTTCATCCTGGCATCGACCTCCAGCATCTACGGTGAGGATGCCCCGCTACCGACCCCGGAAGATGCTGGCAGCGACAAGCCGCTCCAGCCGTATTCAGCCAGCAAGAAGGGCGCCGAGGCCATGTGCCATGCCTACCACTTCCTTTACGGCATCGACGTTACCGTTTTCCGGTATTTCACCGTGTACGGCCCGGCTGCCCGTCCCGACATGGTCATGTTCCGCTTCATGCAGTGGATCAGCGAAGACCAGCCTGTGCGGTTGAACGGGGATGGGGAACAGTCGCGCGGTTTCACCTATATTGACGATATCGCCCGCGGTACGATCCTGGGCCTGCGCCCACTCGGATATGAGATCATCAACCTTGGGGGACACGAGACGATCAAGATCAACGAATTGATCCGCCGGATGGAAGACCTGATCGGCAAGAAAGCCAGGATCGAACGCCGGCCTGCTCATCCCGCCGACATGCTGGCAAACTGGGCCGACGTGGAGAAGGCGGAAGAGCTGCTGGGCTGGCGCCCGGAAGTCTCGTTGGATCAAGGCCTGGCTGGATTGGCGGAATGGTACAAACGCGAGCGCTCGTGGGCCAGCCAGATCGCGACGGAATAAGGGCTGGGCGCTTGGAGAGTTGCGGCTCCACCGCAATCTCCGCGCACCACGCGTAATGACGATTAGAGATTCATCAAATAAGGGCATGCTTAAACCTCCCGCGGGACGGCTGCAGCGCTATTTCCCCCGCCTGTTTGAAAACGAGCTGATCCGCCGGGTGCTGGTTAACTCCGGCTATCTGTTCAGCGCAACCGGCATATCGGCTGCGCTGAGCATGGTTCAGGGGATCCTGGCGGCGCGCCTGCTGGGAGTCACCGATTTTGGGATCCTGGGAACCATCACCCAGTTCACGACGATGGTGAACAAGTTCGCCTCGTTCCGGATGAGCGAGCTGGTCATTAAGTATGTCGGAGAATTCACGGAAACCGGGGACAACCAGCGGGCCGCAGCGGTTTTCAAGGCGGCCGGTTTGACTGAAATGGGGACATCATTCTTTGCATTCGCCCTGGTTTGGTTGCTGGCCCCGGTCGGGGCGCGCTACTTTGCCAAGGACGTGAGCCTTACCAGCTGGTTCGTGATCTACGGCCTGATCGTGCTGGCCAACCTGATGGCCGAGAGCTCGACCGGGCTGCTTCAGATCTTCAACCGCTACCGTACGATCGCCGGGGTGACGGTCGGGCAGAGCGCCCTGACGCTGCTGCTGATCGTGCTGGCCTACGTGAGCCAGGGCGGCGTCCTGGCGGTGATCCTGGCGTACATGGCCGGAAAAGTGGGCGGCGCGCTGGCGCTTACCGGGATGGCGCTCTGGGAAGCTGGCCGCCGCTGGGGAAGCAGCTGGTGGCGGGCGCCGCTCGGCCTGCTGCGGGTCCAGGCTCGCGAGCTGGTGCGCTTTGCTGTCAGCACCAATATCAGCGCGACGATCAACCTGGTGAACAAGGACAGCGAGCTGTTGTGGGTCTCGGCGCTGCGCAGCCCGACGGAGGCCGGCTACTACAAGCTAGCCCTGGCGCTGGCAAACATGGCGCAGCTGCCTGTCAGTCCCCTACCGCAGGCGACATATCCGGAGCTTTCCCGCGAGGTCGCGCGCAAGAACTGGGGCAACGTTCGCTACATTCTGCGCCAGGGCACCCGCCTGGCGTTCCTCTATACGGCGGCGGCCGCTCTGTTCTTGCTCCTGTTTGGTCGCCCGCTCATCCGCTACCTGTACCGTCCCGAGTTCCTCCCCGCTTTCCCGGCTTTGCTGATCCTGCTGGCCGGGTTCCTGGTAGCCAACTCCTTCTATTGGAACCGCACTGCCCTGCTGGCGCTCGGCCATCCGGACTACCCGACCAAAGTCAACCTGCTCGCGGCCGGGCTGAAGATCGCCGGCATCCTGCTGCTGGTGCCTGTGTTCGGCTACCTGGGGAGCGCCGCCCTGCTGGCCGGCTTTTACTTCCTATCGATTACCCTGAACGTGCGCAAGACCTATTCGGTCTTAGGCGAGCACGACCCATCTCCTCGATGAAAATCGCCATCCCGGCTCCAACCTATATCCCGGCGCGGCGGGCGAACACCGTCCAGGTGATGAAGATGGCCCAGGCGTTCGTCCACCTTGGGCACCAGGTTCACGTGATGGTGCCCGGCGCGCCTCCGGTAGAAGATGCGCGGCGCTGGGAAACCCTGGCGAACCTGTATGGGCTCGAGCAGGCGTTTCCGCTGGAGTGGCTCCCTGCTCATCCCCGGTTCAGGCGCTATGATTTCGCCTGGCGGGCCGTTCAGCGGGCACGCGCCTGGGGAGCGGACGTCGTGTACACCCGCCTGCCTCAGGCGGCTGCTCTTTCCAGCTGGAGAGGGATACCGACGGTCCTCGAGATCCACGACCTCCCCCAGGGGACCCTGGGTCCACTCTTCTTCAAAAGCTACCTGAGAGGCCGGGGCGCTCGCCGGCTGGTCGTCATCTCGGAAGCGCTGTTAGCGGATGTTGTCCGGCAGCAAGGCGCGCCGGCCTCGCCTCCGTTTACGATCGTCGCTCCCGACGGGGTCGATTTGAGGCGCTACGCTGCGCTGCCCGCCCCGGAGCAGGCGCGCGCGGCCTTGATCGTGAACCCAGGTTCCCCTCTCTTCCAGATGGGGGAGAGGTTATCCCCCGGCTGCTTCACGGCCGGTTATACCGGTCATCTCTATCCAGGCCGGGGGGGTGAAATGCTCCTGGAGATCGCCGCACGCTTACCGGAGGTGACCTTCTTGATGGTTGGCGGCGAGCCGCAGGACGTCGCCAGGCTGCGGGAAGCGGCGCTCCACCTTGGGCTGCGCAACGTGATCCTGACCGGGTTCGTCCCGAACGCCGAGCTGCCCCTTTACCAGGCCGCCTGTGACGTGCTGATGATGCCTTACCAGCGCCGGGTCGCGGCTTCTTCCGGAGGCGACATCGCCCGCTACCTGAGCCCGATGAAGCTGTTCGAGTACCTGGCCTGCGGCCGAGCCATCCTGTCGAGCGACCTGCCCGTGCTGCGTGAAGTGCTCTCGGCCGAAAATGCGGTCCTCCTGCCGCCGGAAGATGTAGAGGCCTGGGCGGCAGCCATACGGGAGTTGAAGAGCAACCCGGAGCGCACTTCCGCCCTGGCAGCCCGCGCCCGCCAGGAGGCCAGGCGTTATACCTGGGAAGCGCGGGCGAGCCGTATCCTGGAAGGCTTGCACGCGCTAGAGCGGAGCCGAGAATTCAAAGCTTTGTGAGTTATAATAGCCCAGTTAATCGCTCCAGGGCCCCTATGGATCTACTTCTGCATAACCTTACCTCGAAAGCTGCCGAGAAGATAACTCCGGCCCGGGTGGAGAAAATAAAAGACTGGATTAGAACGCTTTCATGGCATCTGTCAGTGCCTCTGGCATTTGCGGTTATCGTTCTCTTCTTCTTCCCCTCGCGTGGGAGATTTGAATTCTCCACCGACGAGGGGATTAATTTAATGAAAGCAATGCTCGTCAATCAAGGTTATCCATTGTATGGGGAGATTTGGAGCGATCAGCCACCGCTTTTTACATATCTTTTAAGTGCAGTCTTCTATTTCTTTGGTTTCAAGGTAGGGGCAGGCCGGCTGCTTGTTTTATTTCTATCGTGTGTCCTGCTCTGGGCTGCCTTCCGGTACATGATCCTGACATGGGGGAAAAGGCAGGCGCTCGCCGGAGCACTCTTGCTCTTTCTCATGCCGAAATATATGACGCTGAGCGTTTCGGTTATGGTAGGCTTACCATCGCTGGCTTTTGCGATGGTTTCCTTGCTTTGTATCGCCTTGTGGCATACACGTCGAAATTATGTCTTCCTTGTCCTCTCCGCGATACTGCTTGGATTGTCCGTCCTGACCAAACTTATCACCGGTTTCCTGGCGCCGATTTTTATCCTTGGATTAATAATCTCAGAGTATAACCGCCTGAGAAAGAGTGGATCCCAGCGAGACCTGCTCCTTCCGGGGATCCTTTGGGGGTTGGTCTTTGCGATTTTTACGCTCGGGCTTGGGAGCCTGTTGATCGGGATTGACAATTTGCCACAAATCTTCAACACGCACCTCGCAGCAACGCAGGTGAAAGATCTTCGGCAACAGTTAGATTACACGATCAACTTTCACCTTCAGCCAGCCTGGCCGGTTTTATTCCTGGCTGTTGTGGGAAGCATAATCTCTCTGCGTTCGCGGCTTTGGTTTGCACTGTATCCTCTTGCGTGGGCTGTGACTGCGTACTTGCTCCTGTTCATGCACCGGCCTGTCTGGTTCCACCACCAGCTGCTGGTCACGATCCCGGCTGCCATGTTGGGTGGGGTTGCCCTGTTTGAGGGGGCGCGCTGGACGTTTCAGATCATCCGTCCGCACATCGATAAGAGCGCCAGCAGCTTGATCCGGGTCGCGGCTCTGCTCGGGCTGCTTGCCTTCCTGTTTTCGATCCGGGTTCCTGAACCGGTCAGCCTGCTCAGCCCTTCCCCATCGCTTTCAGTCTCAGGGTTTGAGTTAGGCCCGCTGACCGAGCGTTTCTTTACCCGAATGAATAAATATGCGCTTGAAACAAATTGGGTCGTGACGGATTTACCGATGTATGCGTTCCGGGCGCGTTTACCAGTCCCACCCAACCTGGTTGTTTTCTCGGTAAAACGATTTGAGACTGGGAATCTCACTGAACAAGAGATTGTAGATACGATCCGTGAATACCACCCGGAGCAGATCCTGCTTGGACGTTACGACTATCCAATCGTGGATAAGTTTCTGAAGGGACGCTATTACCTGATCCATTCGAAGGACCTCATGAAACTCTACATCCGCAATGACCTGGCAGGTGTAGAATCGGTTGATCCTGATTTCAACCGAAAAGGTCCTGACGAGTAATAGAACCTTGTGGCTGGCAGCAATCCAATTACCGCCCCTGATCGAGATGTAACCCCTCGACGTATTTGGGTATCCTGGACCAGTGCAGTGTTGGCTCTGCTGGCAACCTCGTTCGCGTTAGGATGGGTCTCAACCCGGTTTGTTAACTACGAGGGTTGGCCCTCGTTATTCGGAACACTTTTACTTGGGGGTGCACTCCTGCTGCTGGGTTGGTTGGCCTTGAAGGCCGACCGCAAACTCAGCCTGCCCACCGGATTGGCCTGGCTGCTGGTCGGGGCTGCGCTGCTGCGCCTGTCCGTGGGTGCATTCTGGTTCGTCGCCCTGCCGGCCTGGGGATACGGTTCGCCTGTCGAGCAGGCCGGCTACGTGATGGCGGATGCCGAAGCCCGCGATACGGCTGCCTGGCAGCTGGCGACCTCCGGAGAGCCGCTCTGGACCGCTTTCCGGGATTACCGCCTGGCCGACCAGTACGGGGGCTTGCTCTTCATCAGCGCACTGATCTACCGCTACATTGGCGGGGGTCTCCACCAGCCCCTGCAGATGGTTGTGCTCTCGGCTGCATTTTCAGCGCTGGCAGTGCTTATCGTATACGCGTTCGCCCGCCGCGCCTGGGAGGCCAGGGCCGCCTGGATAGCAGCCTGGATCCTGGCCTTATTTCCGGAGGCCGTCCTGCTGGGCAGTTCTCAGATGCGCGAGGCGTTTACCATCACGTTAACGGTGGCCGCCTTTTACGGTTTGGTGCGGTTCTACCAGGATCGATCCTGGTCCGGCCTGGCCTGGGTTGCCGGGAGCCTGGTGCTGTGCCTGATGTTCTCGCCTCCGTTTGGGGCGGTCCTGCTCGTTATGCTTTCCTTACAGGCTTTATCGCTCAACCGCTGGCGAGCGTTGCGCCAGCCTCGCTTTTGGATGCTTATCGGAGTTATGGCGATCGTCGCGGCTGCCGGGATCTGGCTCTCGTGGGGACGCCTTGCGCCGGAGGGGATCAATAACCCGGTCGCGCTGGTGAGCTGGTGGTTGAAGCAGTCTGCCAAATGGCAGGCGACGGTCGCCCGCAGAGCTTCCGGGTGGCTCCAGAGGCTGTTCAAAACCATGCCCGGGTGGACGCACGTACCTTTCCTGCTCCTGTATGGGGTAGCGCAGCCCTTCCTGCCGGCTGCCATCCTGCAGAGCAGCATTCCTCTCTGGCGGGGAATCGCCATCTGGCGAGCGCTCGGTTGGACGGCGCTGTTGGTCCTCCTGGCCTTTGCCACCTTGCGGGCCTGGGGAAGGCACGGCCGGGGAGAACTGGCCAGTGGGCTGGCTTTGGTGGTGTGGGGCGGTATCCTGCTGGCTTCCCTGCGCAGTGGGGGTGACCTGTGGGACAACCCGCGCTACCGGACGGCATTCACCGGCCTGCAGGCGGCGCTCGTCGCCTGGGCCTGGGTGGAACAGCAGCGCCGCCCGAACCCCTGGCTGCGCCGTATCGCCGTGAGCGCCGGTTTGATCCTGGCCTGGTTCTTGCCCTGGTACCTGCGACGCTATACGCCAATCCCCTGGATGGTGGTCGACCTCTTTAAAACGATCGGATTAGGCCTGGCGAGCGCCGTCTTGTACGGCATCTGGGATTGGGCCAGGAGTGCACCCAATCATTCCCCAAATCCCGACTCCCGATCCCCATCTTGACCAGACGGAAGGAATGGTTATAATTCAGTCGTTGAATTTTGCCAGGCGCTTGAAAATCAGGAGATCTGCATGCCCACTGCGATCATTACCGGGATTACCGGCCAGGACGGTTCGTACCTGGCGGAATTTTTGTTGAAAAAAGGTTACGAAGTCGTTGGGATGGTGCGGCGATCGAGCACCGTGACCTTCGAGCGCATCCATCACATCCAGGACGACATCACAATCATCCAGGGGGACCTGCACGACCAGAGTTCGCTGGTCGACGTGATCGAGCGCTACCGCCCGGATGAAGTTTACAACCTGGCAGCCCAGTCCTTTGTCCCTACTTCCTGGAACCAGCCGGTGCTCACCGGCGAGGTTACCGCTTTGGGCGTAACCCGCTTACTGGAAGCCATCCGCCTGGTCAACCCGAAGACGCGCTTCTACCAGGCTTCTTCCAGCGAGATGTTCGGCATGGTGGTAGAAGTTCCCCAGACCGAGCGCACTCCTTTCCACCCGCGCAGCCCGTATGGCGTGGCGAAAGTGTACGGGCACTGGATCACGGTGAATTACCGCGAGTCCTACGATTTATACGCGGTCTCGGGCATATTATTCAACCACGAGAGCCCGCGCCGCGGGCTCGAGTTCGTCACGCGGAAGATCTCTTACGGTGTCTCCAGGATCAAGTTAGGCCTGGCGAAGGAGCTGCGCCTGGGCAACCTGGATTCCCGGCGAGATTGGGGCTTCGCCGGCGACTACGTCGAGGCAATGTGGCTCATGCTCCAGCAGGATACTCCCCAGGATTTTGTCATTGGAACGGGTAAAACCCATTCGGTGCGCGAGCTGTGCAAGCAAGCCTTCAGCTACGTCGGACTGGATTACCAGGATTTCGTTGTCCAGGATCCGCTCTTCTACCGCCCGGCCGAAGTGGATCTGCTGGTGTCCGATCCCAGCAAGGCGTTCCGGGACCTGGAGTGGAGGCCGCAGGTCGGCTTTGAAGAACTGGTGCAGATGATGGTCGACGCAGACTTAAAACGCCTTGCCCGGGAAATCGACTGATGCTCCTTGCCCTGAGGAGGCAAGGCCTCCTTCTTGACGCGCGCCTGGCTGACGCATTGGCTGGTCTGGGAGGAGGCATTTACGTCGTCCAGACCTGGGTGTATGCCCGGACGCAGGCTTCGATCCTCGACGAAGGCGCTTACCTTGTCAGCGGGTATCTGTTTGCAATGGGTAAATACCGCCCGTTCCAGGATTACGGTCCCTGGAACAACCAGATGCCGCTCTCTTTCTTAATCCCCGGTTACGTCCAGGCGCTTTTCGGCCCCGGGCTGCGCACGGGCCGCTACCTGGCAGTCCTGCTCGGTATCTTGATGCTGGTCGGTCTCTGGCTGGCAGCGCGGCGGTTGGGTGGGCAATGGTGGGCAGCAGGCGCCGTTTTTACGGTGGCGCTGAACCCGGCGGTGGTGAAGATGTACAGCGTGCTGGCCTCCCAGGTCTTGATCGCCTGCATGCTGGCCTGGACCCTGGCCCTCACTTTGGGAGACGACCGGCCGCTCTGGCAGCTCGTCCTGGGAGCCGTTTTAGCAGGCGGGATGGCGCTGGCCCGCCTGAACCTGATCCCGGTTCTGCCGCTGCTGCTGGCATACATCTTCTGGCAGCATGGACGCAAGGCCGGGATGTGGGCGTCTCTGGCGGGGATGGCGGTTCTCCTGGCCGGGCACGCCCTGTTCTGGCCGGGAGTCCTGCGCATGTGGGCTGCCTGGATCCCCACCGGGTTGGCCCCTTTCCTGGCTCCTTGGCGGTCGCCGGGAGGCGCGCCGGTCTGGAATCCAACGGTCGGCTTCGAGAACCGGCTGTTGAGCTTCCTTTACGGGTTCCGCTTCCATTTTGTCGCCCTGGTGGGGGTTGTATCGGCGCTGTTCCTTTGGCCGAGGCGGGGTGAATGGCAGAGCGTAAGCCGGTTCCGGGCGAGCCTGTTCCTGGCTGTGTTATTTGGCGTATTATTCCTGGCGCATGCCTGGGCCTCCCTGGGCATTAACACGCAGACGTATGATGCGCTCGGCAGGAATTACTGCGTCTTCTGCTTCCCGGTGTACCTGGCCTTTTTCTCTTCGCTGGGTCTCTTGCTGGTCATCGCTTCGGCCAGCTCCTGGCGCTGGCAGCTGCCCGGCTATCTGCAGCTGCTGATCGTCGGCCTGGTGGTGGCCCTATCGCTCGGGCTTGGGTACAGCGCCTTCGACCCGCTGGGCGATATCTGGCTGGACTGGCGCGTACCCCGTCTCCGGACGCTCTTCACGACCGGGCAGCTGTTGCCCGGGTACGTCCCGTTGTGGGAGTATCTGAAGAACAACGCCGGCCTATCCTACAACCAGGCCCGGCGCCTGGTGCCGGCCCTCGCCGGACTGGGAGCCGGCCTCCTGGTCCTGGCAGTCGCGTTCGAGGCAAGCCGCCAGGGCGCACGGGACAATTCTCCTACCCGGCCAGCGTTCGGATCCATCGTCCTGGTCGTGTTCTTGCTCGCGGGCTGGCTGCTCTCGCCTGGGCCCGCCCTCGGTGCGGGCTACCGGAATTACGACTGCGGAGGGGACGTGATCGGTTCCTATGAAGCAGCCGGCGCGGCGCTGGCAGCCTCCATCCCGCCGGGGGCCAGGGTCTACTGGCAGGGGGGACTTTCACCGGCCCCGCTGCTTTACCTCAGGGATGTAGAGATCTACCCGCCCCAGCTGAACGCCGGATATTCATTCCGGATCGGCGGAGACCGCGACGACCTGCTAAAGTATGGATTTTGGAACCAGGAACTGGCCTGGCAGTGGTTGGCCGAAGCCAATTTCATCCTGGTGCAGGAGCGCTTCTATGAGGGGTGGTTGAAAGAGGCTTTAGAAGAACCGGGAAAATTTGATGCGCTGGGCTTGACCCCGCCAACCGTTACCTGCCGGGATGACGCCCGCATCCATATTTTCCGCAGCAGGCATTGAACGAGGAGCCTCATTGACCCGCGCAACCACACGTCTCGCTCAATTCATCTCCGTACCGCTGGTCGCTGTGCCCTGGCTGGCAGAAGTCATTGCATTGGCCGGGGGAGCGGTTTTCCTGCTGCAGTCCTGGACCTATGCCCATACCCAGGCTTCCTTGCTCGACGAAGGGGCTTACCTGGTCAAAGGGTACCTTTTTGCGACCGGAAAATATTGGCCGTACCAGGACTACGGTCCGTGGACCAACCACATGCCGCTGGCCTTCCTGATCCCGGGATACGTGCAGGCTGTATTCGGTCCCGGGCTGCGGACCGGGCGCTACCTGGCGGTCTTCTTGAGCCTGCTTATCCTCCTGGGTATCTGGATCCTGATACGCCGGCTGGGCGGGCGGTGGTGGGCGGTCCTGGCGGTCTGGGCGCTGGCCTTGAACCCGGCGGTGATCAAGCTGTACAGCCTGGCGAACTCCCAGTCGCTGCTGGCCTGCCTGTTCGTCTGGACGATGGTGCTGGTGCTGGGCGAAGCGCGCCCGGACTGGCAGCTCCTGGCGGGATCGGCCCTGGCGGGCCTGATGATGATGACGCGGGTCAACCTGGCCCCGGTGTTGTTCCTGGTCGTCGCTTACATTCTATGGGCTTATGGCTGGCGTACCGGTCTGCTGGCGGCGCTGGCGGGCTTCCTGCCGGTGCTGGTTGGCCATGCGATATACTGGCCCGGGATCATGAGGATCTGGGCGCATTGGATCCCGGCTGACGTGGTGCCTTTCCTCCGGCCTTTCGCACACCCCCCGGGCTCCGACCCGACCTGGAACCCGGTTGTCACGCTCGATTCTCGGGTGACCAGCTTCTTCCATGGCTTCCGGTTCCACTTCGTCGCTCTGGTCGGAGCGCTCGGCGCCTTGCTCCTCTGGCCAGGACGGGAAAACTGGAAATCTTCCTGGCAGTATAAGATGGCCGTGTTCCTCTCCGGGCTGCTGGTTTCGATGTTCCTATTTCACATGTGGGCAGCTCTTGGGAAGGATTACTGCGTCTTCTGCTTCCCGGTCTACTTATCCTTCTTCACGTTTCTGGGTTTGATCCTGCTGGTCGTGTCGTTCCACGCCTGGGCTCGGGAACTGCCGTTCTGGCGCCAGGGACTGGTTGTGATAACGATCCTCGTGCTTTCGACCGGGCTGGGGTACAGCGCCTTTGCGGAGATCGGGGACAGGCTGCTGCCCGTGCTCGACCTGCAGGTGCCTCGCATGGGCTCGATGCGAATCTTGCCGGGCAGCGTCCCCCTGGGTGCGCTGCTGCAGAACAGGTTCGGGCTGGCGCCACTGGCGCTGGAGCAGCTGGCCCGGCGCGTCTTGCCTGCGTTGGCTGGGCTGCTTGTTGGCCTGGTCCTGCTGGGCGCCGCTGGCCTGGCGGCGAAACGGCTGGCCCCCCTCAGGAGGCCAGGTGCCCGGGTTCCGTTTGCCTCCCTGGCGTTGGTGTCTTTTTTGGCGCTTGGATATTTTCTCTCTCCCACGATCGTGTTGGGCGGCGGCTACAATACCTATGACTGCGCCGGAGACGTGATCCGGGGGTACGAAGCGGCCGGGGAACACCTGGCCCGGCTGATCCCCCCCGGGTCGCGGGTCTACTGGCGCGGCGGCAACTCGGCAGTCCCGCTGCTCTACCTGGAGGGGGTGGAGATTTACCCGGCCCAGATCAACGGGGATTACTCGCTGCGCATAGGCGGCGACCCGGACGCCCTGGCGCGCTACGGTTTCTGGAGCGAGGAGCTGGCCCGCCAGTGGGCCAACGAGGCCGATTTTATCCTGATCGAGGAGCGCCTGTTTGGCGGCTGGCTGGGTGAACTGGTGGAGGCCGGCGGGCACAACGAGCTGCGCGAGACGCCCTCCACCGTGCTGTGCCGCGGGAATGCCAGCATCCATATTTACAAGAAACGGCGCTGATGTGTGCAGTAGAGGACTCTTTTATAGCGGTTCTTTTGGAACGGCCGCTTTCGCAAATTTGTATTGGCTTCTTACCGTGGTAGAATGAACGTTCGCCGTTGACAGGTTATTGAATGTACTGGTTCCGCGCTGACAACCCGCTCATCTTTCTCCTCTGGCTGGCGGTTGCCGCAGTATGGGGGGTGGGCGGCTGGCTCCTGGCGGCCCATGCCTTCCGCCTGGAAGCGCGTGAGCGCCTGGTCGTGGGATTCGGCCTGGGTCTGGTCAGCTACCTGTGGTTGGCCAATCTCCTTGGGCGCTGGCTCCCGCCGGCCGCTACCTTCATCCTGGCGGCTTTCCTGGTGGCTGGTCTCGGCCTGGCCTACGCCTGGAAAGGGGAGCGGCCGCTGCTGGACCTGCGAGACCTGCGAGCCTGGCAGTGGCTCGTGCTCGGGCTCGCCCTGGCGTGGCTTTTTCTCCGTATTGCCAAAGGGCTGGCGATCTTCGACGACCGCAAGAATATTTCCATCGTCTCGACGATGGCGACCGGCGACATCCCCCCGCATCACTACATGAATTCGACGTTTTACTTCGCCTACCACTACGGCTTCCAGCTGCTCGGGGCGAGCCTCATGCGCCTGGGCGGGCTGCTGCCCTGGAGCGCCTTCGACCTGAGCAAGGCAATCGTGGGGGCTTACACCCTGGTGCTGCTCGGCCTGTTTGCCCGGCGCTACCTGGAGCTTCCCTGGGCGGCCGGGATCGTGGCCGGCGTGGTGGCCCTCTCCACCGGCACCCGCTATCTGCTGCTCCTGGCTCCGGCGGGCTTGATGGCGCGTATCGACCCATTAATTTTCGTGCGCTCGGTAGACGAAGTAGTCGGCATGCCCCTGTCACAGGCGATCCTGCAAGGGCTGGTGCTGAAGGATGGCCCGCCTGCGCCTTTTCTCTACGCATTTATGAACGGGATTGGCTGGCCCCTGGTGATGGCCATCCACGCCGGGCCAAGTACCTTGTCTTTCGCGATCCTGCTGCTGGCCTGGATGGTCGCTCCTCGCCTGAAGGGGCCGGCATCCGCATTCGTCTTGCTGATCCTGTTTTCGTTCTGGGCGCTGGTGTGGGAGTCCAGCTATGGGCTGTTCCTGGTTGCCGGGCTGGCAGCGGCGCTTTACTGGGCCTGGAAGCGCAGATGGGTGCAGCTCCCGGCGGTGAGGTGGATCGCCGTGGCGCTGGTTTTATCCATACCGTTCGCGCTCCTGCAAGGGGGCACGATCACGGAGATGGCCCGGGGTCTGGTATCCAGCTCCGGCAGCGCGCCGCCCGCGACCGGGCAAGAAGTCGCTTCGATCGCGGGTTTCTCCATCCGCTGGCCTCCGGCGGTCTATTCCGGGCACCTGAGCGCACTTTCGCTGTTCTCTCCCTACCAGCTGTTCGTGGCGATCCTCGAGCTGGGACCGCTGGTGCTGTTTGTCCCCTGGATCACAGGGTGGGCCTGGAAGCGCTTCCAGGCAGGCGATTGGATGTTGGGGGCGAGCGTGCTGAGCGCCTGGATTGGCTTTGCCCTGCCGGTATTTTTCTCCTACGAATACGACCGGGATATCGTGCGGTTCACCAAGCACGGGCTGATGATCTGGACGATCGTCCTGGGGTTCATGCTGTGGGATTCGAGTACCCGCTGGCTGCGGGCTTTGCGCATCCCCGCCGCCATAGCCCTGGTATTGATGGTTTTTGGCGGCCTGGCGATCGCCGGCACTGAGCTGACCGCGGCTTCCCAGACTGTGCTGACTGAAGAAGGCATCACCGGGCTGGATTCCCGGGTGGCGTGCGAGGTGTGGGACCGGTTGAATCCGGGCAGTGAGATCTTCGATCCGCAAACCTGGCGGGCCACCATGGTGACTGGCCGGCTGACCCGGGTCGTGGCCTCGAACATGTCTTTCGACTACGAGCATTCGACCGAGTGGGAGGGGCTGCGCGCCCAGCCCAGCGTCGAAGCGTTCCTGGACAGCGGCTACCAGTACGTTTACGTCGACGAAGCCTGGTGGGCGGAGCTGCCGGAAGCCTCCCGCGCCTCGCTTTCAATCGGCTGCGTGCGGGTCGTATCGGAGCAGGAGGAGGGCGTCCAAGACGCGTTCCGCCGTATCCTGGACCTGGATCCATGCAGACGTTAAGTATCTATCCGAAAAATAATTTTGTGGTGTGTGCGGCGGCG
>DASWHG010000269.1:0-4088 GCA_036393315.1 Anaerolineales bacterium
CTCGGCGACCGGCGCGTCCCACTCGATTACCCCTTCTTCGATCAAGCGGTGGATGCACATACCGGTGAATGCCTTGCTCACGGACCAGGTCAGGAAGGGCGTCTCCGGGCTGACCCTGCGCCCATGGCGTAGGTCGGCGAACCCGTCAGCGAGGTCCAGTACAACCTGGCCAAACCGGAGAACCACGAGCTGCGCACCCGGATGCTGACCTTCGCTGATCTGGCGTTGAAAAACCCGCTTTACCTGCTGGATACCGGCCGTGCTCATGCCGGCCGGTGCAGGTTGGGCCTCTGTGCTGCAATTCATCGGGGACAAGGAAAAGATCACTGCTCTGGCTTCGCCTGATCCAACAGGATCGATTTGATCCGCTCGATGACCTCATCTGTAAAGCCGGAAGTGGTTGTACCGCCCCCCAAATCCGGGGTGATGTGACCGGCGCCAATCGCATCCGAAACCGCCTGATAGATTGACTGTGAGACCCGTTGGGCTCCAGGAGTTTTTACGTACGAGAGCAGGGCCGCGCCAGCCAGGATCATCGCCATCGGGTTGGCGATGTTCTTTCCCTCCAGCGCCGGGGCCGTGCCATGCGGCGCTTCAGCCATGACCACATTCACCTCGGTCGTATCGTCAAACGAAAGCACCAGGCTCTCGGCTCCTGCGATGCTTCCGAACAGCTGCAAGACCATGTCGGAAAGCAGGTCGCCATCCCGATTAAGGGTAGGGATCACCAGCGATTCTCCTCCGGTTTTGAGCACCAGGGCAAAGGTGGCGTCGATAAGCAAAGGTTCATAGTGTACGTGGGGATGTCGTGCAGCAGCGGCATCCAGCTCTTCCTTGAACATACCTTCATAGGTCGGGCTGACCGTGTACTTAGGTCCGCCGAATACCCTTGCCCCCATTCGCTCGGCCAGCCTGAACGAGAACTCGGCCACACAGCGGCAGGTGTACCGGCTGATGTGAGAAGTGCGGTAAGCCATTTCATCGCCATCAGGCAGCGTCTCGCGCCACTCATTCGCGCCGTACGCATCGTCAACCGCCATTCGCACCACCGCAATGGGAGCATGGACTCCACCGATTGGGTGCACCACCGGGATGCGCCGCCCCGTTCGCAGGATCACCTTGCCGTCGATTTCCTCCCGCAGGAGAGCATTGGGACTCCCGACATCATCCGGGTTTCCCGGTGTGATCGTCGCCGCTTTCAAACCCAGTCCGGTCCGGCACATCGCCCTGGCAGCTGCATAGACGACTTCATTTCCAGTTTTTCGACGATTTTCCAGACTGAGATCGTAATGTTCCAAAGATAGATCCAGCCCGGTAACCGCCGGATCCAGGACGCGCAAAGCCTCCAGCAAGAGTTCCTCGCCGGTCTGGTCGCCATGCATGACGACCACGATTGGCGGAGCAGGCTGATCTTTATTTGAGCTCATTCTGTCCCTCTACGTTTCTTTTTCCCTCATTCATTTCTTTCTATTTTACCTGACTCCTCCCAGGCCACCCCAGCCCGATTCGCTCACGTTCGATCTCGATTTTTAGAATCTCTACCTCGATAACGTCCCCGACGTTCAGAGGCGTCCCCGCAGGCATCTGGCTTCTGTGCATTAACCCATCGTGCTTGACGCCGATGTCGATAAAGGCGCCAAAATCGACGACGTTCCGCACCGTTCCATTCAGCCGCATCCCGGGCCGTAAGTCTTCCATCGAAATCACGTCGCTACGTAGGATGGGAGCCGGCAGGTCGGCGCGTGGATCTCGACCGGGACGGACGAGTTGTTCGAATATATCGGCCAGGGTTAGAACTCCCGTGTCCAGCTCTCGGGCCAGGAATTCGAATGTCTGCTTTCCGCGCAGCTCCTCGAGCGCGGATTGGCGTTCTGAAGGCAAGACAGCCAGACTCAATCCTGCCTGGCCCAGGACTGCCTCGGCCACCCGGTAGCTTTCCGGGTGGATCGCGCTGGCATCCAATGGGTTGCTTCCCCCGCGGATCCGCAGGAAACCCGCAGCCTGTTCGAAGGCTTTGGGGCCGAACCCGGGGACGCGGGTCAGGCCCTGGCGGCTTGAAAAAGGGCCTTGATGGTCGCGGTGAGTCACAATCCGTTCTGAGAGCTTCGGGCCGATCCCGGCCACGTAGGTCAGCAACGCTGCGGAGGCCGTATTGACATCTACTCCCACCTGGTTGACCACGCTCTCTACGACGCCGGCCAGCGTTTCGGCCAGTTGCTTCTGATCCACGTCGTGCTGGTACAGGCCCACGCCGATGGATTTCGGATCGATCTTTACCAGCTCGGCCAGAGGGTCTTGCGCCCGGCGGGCGATCGAAACCGCTCCTCGCAAGCTGACATCCAGGTCTGGCAACTCGGCACGAGCCGCCGGGCTGGCGCTGTATACGCTTGCCCCCGCCTCGTTGACGATCATATACCTGGGTTTACCGGCATCCCAACCAGGCTCTTCCGGTATAGACCGGATAAACTCGGCGACCAGCTGTTCCGTTTCGCGAGAAGCGGTACCGTTGCCGATGGTGATCAGCGTCACCTTGTAGCGCGAGACCAGGGCGGCCAGGATCTTTAGAGCCTCCTCCCTGCGCTTCTGCGGCTCGTGAGGATAAATCGTAGCGGTGTCCAACTTCTTGCCGGTTGGATCGACGACCGCCACTTTACAGCCGGTGCGGAAACCGGGATCGATCCCCAGCACAGTCTGCTCTGCCAGTGGAGGCTGGCTGAGCAGCGCACGCAGGTTTACGGCAAAGACCCCGATGGCATGTGTTTCAGCCTTCTCGGTGAGCGCCCGCCGGACGTCGCGTTCGATGGATGGGAGCAGCAAGCGCTCAGCGGCATCGACGCTGGCTTCCTGGAGTTTCCCCATCAGAGGGGAGCGAGGATCGGGCAGGAAATAGGCGCTGATGGCGCTCTGCCAGTCCCGTTCTGGGACGATCACCTTAACTCGCAGCACTTTCTCACTTTCACCCCGGTTGATCGCCAGCACCTGGTGCGGCCTCAGCCGGTCGATTCGTACTTCGTACTCGTAATAAAGTTCGTACACCTTGCGCCGATCTTCTGTTGTCTCAACCTTTTCAGACCGAAGCGAGCCCCACTGCAAGGCTTTCTCACGCGTTGCCCGCCGCACATCGGGATGGTCGCTGATCGTTTCTGCCACGATGTCGCTCGCTCCCGCCCAGGCCTGGTCTACATCCGGTACGGCCTCGCTCAGGTAAGGGGCTGCGAGCCGGTCCAACGACTGTTCGGTGCGTACCTGCCCCAAGATCATGTCTGCCAATGGCTGCAGGCCTTTTTCTCGGGCGATGCTTGCGCGCGTCCGGCGCTTGGGCCGGTAAGGCTGGTACAGGTCCTCCAGAGCTGTCAGGCTGGCAGCTTCCAGTAGCTGCTGCCTCAACTCGGGAGTCAGCCTCCCCTGTTCTTCGATCGACTTGAGAATGGTCGCACGGCGTTCGTCAAGTGAGCGCAGTTTTCCCAGCAGTTCGCTCGTCTTGCGGAGCTGCTCTTCATCCAGGCCGCCGGTCGCTTCCTTCCGGTAACGGGCGATGAACGGGATCGTGTTTTCGGCGTCGAGCAGCTCGATAGTCGCTGCGACTTGTTCTACCCTGACTTTTAATTCTTTGGAGATTTGAGGAGCGTAATCCACCATAATTATGCACCCTACCAGTGTTCGTAACGGATGAGATCCTCTAACGGTTTCCGTTCTTTTACCGGGATCGTATGGACGGGGTATCCGAGCGGCGTCATCACCACGGGCTCCACATCGTCTGGCAAGCCCAAGATTTCTCTGGCGGCCTGTACGTTTATGCTTGCGATCCAGCACGTGCCCAATCCCAGTTCAGTAGCCGCCAGGATCAAGTGGTCCATGACGATGGCGACATCCACATCTGCGTAACACTTGCCATCCTCGCGCATCCAGGCTTGATCCGGTAAGGCACACGCGCAAATGACCAGAGGCGCCTGGGTGAACCACTCCCGCGGGTAAATTTTCAGCAAGTTTTCTTCCTTTCCGCGCGTGTGGACTACGACGAGCTGGAAGGGCTGCCGGTTGGCGGCAGTGGGCGCAAGGCAGGCAGCGCTGAGCACCTTGTTGAGGGT
>DASWHG010000270.1:0-3416 GCA_036393315.1 Anaerolineales bacterium
TTTTCGGCCACGATGATGGGCAGTTCGAACTGGTTCGCCCACTTCAACGCCTCGAACATGCCCTCCGGCTCACAGGCCAGGAAACCCGTTTCACTCAGTTCAACCCCTTCACGGAAGGAGCGATGGATCAGCAGATCTTGAATTTTAAGGGGGTGGAAGGCGACGAATTCGCGGGTGTAATAGTTCAAGCCGATAAAATCCTGGGTGCCTTTGGCCTCCGGGATGCGCTTGCGAAAGAGTGGCAGCCGCAGGACGCCATCCGAGAGGGCGTTGACGAACGAATCGTTGAAGAACTGGTTTTGCACGCTGGACACCAGGACGTCCGGGGGAAACCACCCCTTGGCAGGCCGGGAGCTGCGGTAGTGGATGGCGATGCCGGCACGGGCGGCCGGCTGCAGGTGGTGGATGGCCCGGTACGCGGCCGCGTGCGCCCGGACCATGTTGGCCATCGCCCGGTAGGTCGCGCCCAGCTCTTTCTTGCCGGGTGGGAATAAGCCCACCAGGAAGCCGAATACCGCCAGCACGTTCGGCTCGTTGATCGTGAACCACAGGTTCGTATATTCCTTCAGCGCATCCACGGTTTTGCGAACGTAGGCGTCGAAATAACCCACAATCGCCTCGTTTTCCCACCCGCCCTGCTCGCTGATCCATAATGGTTCGCTGAAATGGTGCAGGGTCACCAGGGGAGTCATGCCGCGCTCGTGCAGCCCTTGCAGCATCTCGCGGTAGCGGTCCAGGGCGTCTTCGTCCCACCGGCCGGGCGCAGGCTGCACCCGGCTCCATTCGATCGAAAGCCGGTGGGCGTTCTGGCCTGCTTCGGCTGCCCGGTCGAAGTCCTCGCGCCAGCGCCCAGCCCACCAGTCGCAAGCCAGGCCCGATTTGTGGCCGTGCAGGATGCGCCCGGGCTCCTGCTCCCAGGCCCACCAGTTGTTGTTCGTGTTGTTCCCCTCGACCTGGTGGGAGGCCGTGGCGGTACCCCATAAGAAGCCGCGCGGGTAATTAAAAGTCGCTTGAGCCATGATCCGTCCTGTCAGTGATGGGTTTATAGCGATGTATTGTAGCCTCGTCCGGAGGATTCTGCAATCATAGGTATGGCTTTCTCTATGGCGTTCTCAAAGTCTACGATGTCTTGATGAGGCAGTTCTCTTTGCTATCGAAACATCTCAACCGAGCCGGGAGCGAGACCCTTCGGCGCCAAAGAGCAGCGCCTCAGGGCGACAAACCACAACTTTGATCTCATGCTGAGGCAGTGCTCGCACTTTGGCTTCACCGAATGTGCGCTACCTGTGCATTTCATCCGAGCAAGGAGCGAGGCCCTTCGGCGCCAAAGAACGGCGCCTCAGGGCGACATCTCCCAACTATGAGAAAGTCCTGCGATCGTGGGCGATCCTCAATTGCAATTCTATGACTTCGTGGTATGCTTAATCCATGCCTGACGTTTTCATCATCTCCTCAGTCCGGACCCCGATCGGGATCGGAAAGCCGACCGGCGCATTGGCTCCGATCGCCCCTGTGGATCTGGCCGCCCTGGTGATTAAGGAGGCTGGCCGCCGGGCAGGTGTAGACCCAGGGCGGGTGGAGGATGTCGTCTGGGGCTGCGTCACGCCGATCGGCGACCAGGGGGCGAACCTCGGGCGGCTGGCCGTGCTGAAGGCCGGTTACCCCGTCCGGGTCCCTGCGGTAACCCTGAACCGGATGTGCGGTTCGGGCCAGCAGGCGGTCCACTTCGCGGCGCAAGCGATCCTTTCCGGGGACATGGACATCGTTATCGCGGGGGGGACGGAGATGATGTCTCACCAGCCTCTGGGCTCCGATTGGCCGGAGAAGTGGCCCGAGGATTTTCCTTACCCGCTCGTCCACCAGGGTATCAGCGCCGAGATGATGGCCGAGATGTGGGGGTTGGGCCGGGCGGAGCTGGACGATTACGCCTACCGGAGCCACCTGCGCGCCGTGGGCGCCATCCAGAACGGTTACTTCGAGAGCCAGATCCTGCCCATCACCAGGCCGGACGGGACGGTCGTCACCCAGGACGAAGGTGTGCGGATGCCTCCGGACCGGGAGAAGATGGCGGGTTTGAAACCGGTGTTCAAAGCGGATGGGGTAGTCACCGCCGGGAATTCAAGCCAGGTGAGCGATGCAGCCGCGGCGTTACTGCTGGCTTCTGCCCAGGCCGTCGGGCGCTACAACCTGGTGCCCCGCGCCCGGATCGTGGCACGAGCGGTCGTCGGATCGGACCCGGTGCTGATGCTGGATGCCCCCATCCCTGCCACCCGAGAAGTCCTGAAACGGGCCGGGCTGGCCCTGGAAGACATCGACGTGATCGAGATCAACGAGGCCTTTGCCTCCGTCGTGTTGGGCTGGGCGTGCGATATCCATCCGGATATGGAGCGAGTCAATCCAAACGGTGGGGCGATCGCGCACGGGCACCCGCTCGGCGCGACCGGGGCCGTCCTGATGACGAAGCTGTTGGCCGAACTCGAACGGACCGGGGGACGGTACGGGCTACAGACAATGTGCATCGGGCATGGGATGGCGACGGCGACGATCCTCGAACGGATCTAGATGGCGCATACGGTCTTTATCGCGCTCGGTTCAAACCTGGGAGACCGGCTCGCCAATTTAAAAGCTGCAATTGCTTCCTTAGCCCCGCAGGTGCAGCCTGAACTCTGCTCGCCGGTTTACGAGACGCCTCCCTGGGGATATGCCGACCAGCCCCACTACCTGAACCAGGTGATCCGCGCCCGCACAGAGTTAGACCCCCAGGCGCTCCTGGACCATCTCAAGCAGGTTGAGAGCCGGATCGGGCGAAAACCTACTTTTCGGTACGGCCCACGCGTAATCGACCTGGACATCCTCTTCTACGACGACCTTGTGTTGGAAGCAGCGCAGCTGAAGATCCCGCACCCGCGCCTGCCCGGGCGGGCCTTCGTGCTCGTACCCCTGGCCGAGATTGCGCCTGATCTGCGCCATCCTGTACTGGGACTCACGGCCAGAGACCTGCTCGATGAAGTGGACGCGAATGAGATCGCCTGGTATGCTCCCGGCGAATGTGGAGAACTCGATCGTTCAGGAATAAACCTGCCAATTTTCGAGGAGGAATGACGATGTCAGAAGAAGCGGATACGAAACCCTTAAACTGGACCCCGGCTCCTGGAGGGGGTTATACGGTCGTCCGGCGCCCGGATGGCGGGATGCATTATACCTTCAGCGATACTTCTCCATCCACCCTGGCCCACTGGCGGGAATTTGCCCTGGACCACCTGCTCGAATCGGACAGGTTGACGAGGAATCTCTACGACCTGCGCCAGCTCGATCACATCCAGGAGGAGGCGATCGAATACGCCATCGAGGTCAACACCGACCCTTCGGCACGCAACATCCGCCTGGCCGTGGTCGTGGGGAACCAGGCCGTCCGC
>DASWHG010000271.1:0-4047 GCA_036393315.1 Anaerolineales bacterium
CGCCGAGAAGCCGAAAGTCGAGGAGCCGGCCGAGCCTCCTACTGCCCCAACCCCGCCGCCTGCCTCTCCAGAGATGGAAGACACCCTGGCGCGCCTGCGCGACGCTAAGAGGCGCGCCCGCCGGGGTAATTGATCCGGGAGTTGATTAAGGCGGCAGCGCGTCGTGCCCGTGTGCGAACAGCCCCTCAGCATCCGTCTCGTTTACCGGTTGCATATTTTCCCCATCCCAGCGGAAGATCTGGGTCTGTCTCTCGCCGCCGGCTGAAACGTCGAGCGCGAGATGGCGCTCGCAGCCCCCGGTTGGCCGGATCTCCACCGTGGCGAAAAGGTCCAGGCCGGAATCCAGGATCGAGGTACCCCAGGCGGCCTGGTAGCGCCCGGTGAAGGAGGGCGCCAGCAGCACCAGCCGGAAGGAAGGCTGCGCATCCGGCCCGCCCGGGATGACCTGAATTTCCATTCGCTCGACCTGGCCGTCGCAGTCCAGGTCGGTTCCAGAGAACGGGAGACTTCGGCTCTGGATGTTCCGGTCGCCGAAGACCAACTGGCATTCGCCGCTCCGATTCCAACTGGTCATCGTGCGAGAGCTGACCGACCGGCCGCTGCGAACGGCGCTGACCAGGCAGCCATACTCGTTCCGGAGTATCGAAGCGGAGAGCAGGTACTCCGGGCTGGCAGGCCGGTCGAGGGGGGCCAACTTTTCGGCGATGTCCAGCAGGTCCGCCTTGCCGATAAATCGATCCTCGATTCCACCGGTGCGCAGAGGGCGGTAATGGATGGCGTACAGCTGCTCTCCATCCTTCCAGCGTATCCGTTGAGAGGCGGACTGCGAATCCCAATGCCAGGCAAACCTCCCCTGGTCGGATACTCCAAAGGTGAAAGACTGCCACTCCCCACGCACGTATTCTCCAGGCAACCCACCGATCTCGACATCCTGAATTCGTGCGCTGGCCCCAACAGTATAACCGGGGAAACCGGGGGTGTCCGGGTGCTGCAGGATGAGGAGGGATGCCGTGGCTACATCCTCCGGGCGCTCGAAATAATCGTAATGGAGCGAGACTGCTCCGGTGGGGTAGACCTGGGCCATTCGAAATTGGAATCCCGGTGGAAGGTAGGTGGGAGCCTGGATATCGAAGGGCGTGGCCCGGTTTGCCTGGTAGAGATCGTTGAAGAGGATCTCCTTTCCAATGTAGGTGTATCCCTGGCCAGGTTCCCTCGTCCGGTAAGCCGGCAATGACCCGAGGGGTAAATCCCCGTCCGTCTGGCCCTGCTCGAAGAATTGCGGTTCATCCTTGGTTGAGAAGCCCTCCCATAAATAGGCTAAATAGACTTCACCCTGCTCCAATCCGGTCGACACCCCGGCCGCCATTCGATCCTGGTTGAAATCCAGCACGCCGTTGAAACCGGAATTCGGGAAGAAAGGCCGGAAGGTAACGCCCGTTTCGATGTTCCACAGGCGCAATTCCCCAGCGCCCGACACGGTCGCCAGAGATGTGCTATCCGGGGCAAAGGCCAGGTTCAAGACATCCCTCGGATGCGAGAGCGTCCTCACGTAAGCAGCTGAGATCTGTCCATCCTCACCCGGTTCGATCTCCCAAACGTCGACCAGCCCATCTGGCAAGACTGCAGCCAGGTACTTCCCGTCCGGCGAGAACGCCACCCCTCTCAACCCTACCACGTGGCCTTTCAACCGCAGGAGCACCTCTCCGGACGTCGCCTCCCGCAACCAAATCAGGTCGTCGATCTCTGCGGTAGCGATCCAATCCTTCTGCGGAGAGATCGCCATCCGCCAGACGGTGCCAGGGGGGTACTCCCAGCGCTTTGACCGGACGAAAGTATCCCCCTGTAGCTGCCAGATCCAGGTGGCACTTGCCGTCCTTGCAAGCAGCCGGCCATCGCTGAAGAAGGCCACCTGCAGGATCTCTCCGGGGTGGCCGTCCAGGGTGTAAAGGTTGAAACGGTCGGAGAAGCGCCACATATCCACCCGGCCATCGGAGAGGCCAGCGGCCAACAGTTCTCCATCCGGTGAAAAAGCCAGGCCCGTGATGAATGCCCCGCTGGAGCTTTTCATCGTCCCCAGCGGGCCTCCATTCCCCGACCGCCACAAACGGATGACGTCGTTCCGGGTAGCCGTCGCCAGGATCTCGCCATCGGGGGAGAAGGCCAGGCTGGTAACCGGCCCGCGCCCGGTGCTCAGGTTGTTCACCGGGAGCTGAGTTGCCTCAGGCAGCCTGTATCTCCCCTTGGTTACCGGGTAAGTCCAGTCGTTTTCCCGGTCGTATAACCAGACTTCCGTGCACACGGGCCGGTCGGAAAACGGATCGCAGCTCGACATCATCTCCAAGTACGTAACCCTGCGCCCATCGGCTGAAATGTCCGGGAACAAGTGAAGGTGGTTCGATCCGGGGATCGTGACCTCTTTGACCTTGCCAGTCTCACGATCGTACAAATAGACCCCATTGCAGAGATCGATCCCCATGACAGAAGGACACCTTGGCGGCTCATCGCCGGGCGGGCTTTTCCATCTGCCTAAGAACGCAAGGTAACGCCCGTCAGCAGACAGGTCGACAGTATTGCCCCAACCTGCGATTTCTAAGGAATAACCCTCCGGGAATTCAAAACCAAGCACGCCTTCTCCACGGCCAGTCACCCGCTCGGTTACTCCTGTGATGAGATCGCGCACGAATAAGTCCGCCGCGCGGCTGGTTTCCTCAGGGACTAAGTTATTCGCGCGCGAGATGAAAGCGACAAAGCGCCCATCTGCAGAAATACTGGCTGAGTAAGAAATACTGTCTCCCGGGGTTCCTTCGCTTGAAAGGTCAACCTGGGTAAAGGTCCCAGTCTGGCGGTCATAAAGGTAGACGGCGGCCGGGTTTGTCAATCCGACCTCGTCTGCGATCTGGTCGGTTCGATAGATTGTCATCGGGATCCAACGACCATCAGCGGAGATTCCAATCCGGTCGTTTGGGAATTGGGAATCCCCGAGCTGGCGGCCCACCGGGATGCGCGTCTTCGTGTTACTTTCCCGGTCGTGGACGAATGCATCCATGCAGGATTGGGGTTCCTCACCTTGTGGCATACAGGCTTTCCCATCCTCGGAGACCAGGTTGCTGGACGTTGACCAAAAGGCCACCCAGCGCCCATCGGCGGAAATCTCCGGGGCGAAGCTATCCCCATCTGCGGGGTTGCCGTCTATACCGGTGTCAATTCTCTCGTTCCTCCCCGTCTCGCGATCGTAGACATAGATTCCTGTTCTGGACCAATCGTAAATACCTTGATCGGCCTCTTCCATCTCATTGGATGCGTAAGCGACCCAGCGCCCATTATCGGAAATGCTGGGTGACATCCGCCAGCGCCCGAAGCGATTACCCGCTGGCGCGGCGCGCTCAACCGATCCAGCGGAAAGATCGTAAAGGTACATGTCCATCGTCTCTACAAGCCCGGAAGAGACTCTGGACCGTGAGCTTGTTTCCTGGAGAAAGTTCCCGGTCGAGCCGAAGGCTACCCAGGAGCCATCCCCGGAAAGGATCGGCTCCATGTGATAGATATAGGGAGTCGCGGTTTCCGGCGAAGGTTCCGAGAGATTAACTGCAGCGATTTCAAGCGGTTCCGGCAGGTTAGGTCGGCCAGGTAGCTGCCTGGCAACCTGTCTGGATCCGGGCGCTGGATCGGAAACCGGTGATTCAGCGTCAATCCCAGACTGGAACAAATACCATGTAACAGCTGCAAAAACCAGCAGTATCCCGCCGGTCCACAGGACCTGGCGCAGCGGAAACGCTGAAACCTGCCTTGGATGAGGCTGGCTCAAAATGGAGCGGGCGTCCTCTTCCAGCCGGGCCTGGCCAGACGGTTCCAGGGGTGCCAGCGCCCAGCGGCGCTGGAGGGCGCTGATCAGCGCCTCTTCGCATCCTACAAGATCTTCCGCATAGGCAAAACAGTGCTCGCACTCAGAGACGTGCTGTACCAGGCCTGTCTGTACCGCCGCCTCGTGATCCAAAAGGCCGTTCCGGTAATCGTCGATCTGGCGGAACCTCTCCGGGTGGTGGTTGA
>DASWHG010000272.1:0-3805 GCA_036393315.1 Anaerolineales bacterium
CTTGCTCGACCTGGAAAACCGCAAGGGCAAGGCCCCGGGCGGCTATTGCGATGATTTCAAGGCGACCCGGCGCCCGTTTATTTTCATGAACGCTGTCGGCCTGCACGACGACGTCCAGACCCTGCTGCACGAAGGCGGGCATGCTTTCCACCTGTTCGAGATGATCCATTTACCCTATTTCCACCAGCTGGAAACTCCGATGGAGTTCAACGAAGTCGCGTCGATGGCCATGGAGTTGCTGGCAGCGCCATACCTGTCTGCGGAGCAGGGCGGATTCTACAGCCAGGAAGATACCGCCCGGGCCCGGATCGAGCACCTGGAGGCCTGCCTGCTCTTCTGGCCTTACATGGTCGTCGTGGACGCCTTCCAACACTGGGTGTACGAGAACCACCAGGAGGCCAGGGATCCGGCGAACTGTGATGCGAAATGGACCGAACTGTGGGAGCGCTTCATGCCCGGCGTCGATTGGAGCGGCCTGGAAGCCGAACGGGCCACTGGCTGGCAGCGCAAACTGCATATCCACGAGGACCCCTTCTATTACGTGGAATATGGGCTGGCGCAGCTGGGCGCCTTCCAGGTGTGGGGCAATGCGCTGAAGGATCAGGCGGGGGCCGTCGCCGCCTACCGCAAAGCGCTCTCGCTAGGAGGTACGGCAACCCTGCCGCAGCTGTACGCGACCGCCGGGGCCAGGTTGGCCTTCGACGCCGGAACATTATCCAGCGCCATCCGCCTGGCCGAGGAAACGATCACAAAGCTCGAAGAACAGGAATAATTGTTCGCTCTGCAAAAAGGTCAATTTAAACCGCTAAGAACCGAAGGACGTTAAGGAGAAAACTGAATGTTCCAGACCCTACCCGGCAGTGTCGAATCCTTTATGGATTGGCCCTGGTCGCAGATCGAACCGCATTACCGAGAACTCGTCGATCGCCCGTTCCAGGAGGAGGACGTTGCAGGTTGGCTCGCCGACTGGACTCGCCTGATCGACCTGATCGACGAGAGGTACGCCCGTTTATACGTGGCAGTCACCCTGGACACGGCCGACGCACGAGCCGAAGAGCGCTACCACCATTTTCTCGATACCGTTTACCCGAACGCACAGGCCGCCGACCAGCAGCTGCGGGAAAGGCTGCTCGCCAGCGGGTTAGAACCGCCCGGGTTCGAAGTAGCGCTGCTGCGCATGCGCACCGAGACGGCGCTTTTCCGGCAGGAGAACCTCCCGCTGCTGACAGAGGAACGCAAGCTGGCTTCGCAGTACGACAAGATCGCCGGGGCCCAGACCGTGACGTGGGAGGGCCGGGAACTCACCCTGCAGCAGCTGCGGGTCGTCCTGCAAACGGAGGACCGTACCGTGCGCGAGCGCGCCTGGAAGCTGGCAGCCGGGCGCCAGCTGGCGGACCGGGATGCAATCAACCGACTGTGGGTCGAGTTCATGAAACTCAGGGGACAACTGGCCGAAAACGCCGGGCTGCCGGATTACCGCGCCTACCGCTGGAAGCAGATGCTGCGCCTGGATTACACCCCGGAGGACAGCCTGGAGTTCCAGCAGGCGGTGGAACAGGCGGTCGTCCCGGCGGCTACGCGAGTCTATGAAAAGCACCGGCGCCGGCTTGGGGTGGACAGCCTGCGACCATGGGACCTGGACCTGGATTTATACCCGGTCCAGCGGCCCGGCCTGCCCTCCTATGGCAGCGCTGCCGGCCTGGAGAATACGGCGGAGCGGATCTTCGAACGGGTGGATCCGGCTTTTGGCGGATACTTCCGCACGCTGCGCAGCGAAGGGCTGCTCGACCTGCCGAACCGTCCCGGGAAAGCGCCGGGCGCTTACTGCCGTTCTTTCCGCACAGCGAAACGGCCTTTTATTTTCATGAACGCGGTCGGGCTGGCCGGCGACGTACGCACCCTGCTGCACGAGTCCGGGCACGCCTTCCACGTTTTCGAAACCGCCCCACTGCCTTACGCGCAGCAGCGCAACCCCGGGCTGGAGTTCAACGAAGTCGCCTCCATGGCCCAGGAACTGCTCGCCTCGCCGTACTTATCAAAGGACCAGGGCGGCTTCTATTCGCCTGAGGACGCTGCCCGGTTCCGCCTGGAACACCTGGAACACATCTTAACCTTCTGGCCTTACATGGCGGTGGTCGACGCTTTCCAACACTGGGTCTACCAGAATCACAACCTGGCCAGCGACCCGGCGCGCTGCGACGCCACCTGGCTCAAGCTCTGGCAGCGCTTCCTCCCGGGGGTAGACTGGAGCGGGTTGGAAGCCGAGGCAATGACCGGCTGGCACCGGAAGCTGCACATCCACCGCTATCCGTTCTACTACATCGAGTACGGGGTCGCTCAGCTGGGCGCGGTCCAGGTTTGGAAGAACGCCCTGGAGGACCAGGCCGGCGCAGTGGCCAGTTACCGGAAGGCGCTCTCCCTGGGGGGCACGGCGCGGCTGCCGGAACTCTACCGGACGGCGGGTGCGAAATTCGCTTTCGACGCGGGGACCCTGGGCGAGGCCGCCAACCTGGTCGAAGAGACGATCACGGCGCTGGAAGAGCAGTCAACATGAGATCATTGCGGGAAGAAATAACCTTTGTACGACACAGGGAGGAGATTGCGCCGCTTCGCTTATACGCAAAGTGCGCTCGCGACGACATGGCGGCAGGCGGGTGCTGCGAATGAAATTACCTGTCATTCCCTCAAGAGAAGTGCGCGCACGGTGGAGTTACTCACGATGGCATTTCAGTAAAAATAGAAACGGGAGGATCCATGGAATTCACGAACCTTGGAAAGACCGGCCTGAAAGTTTCTCGCATCTGCCTGGGGATGATGACGTATGGGAGCACCCAATGGCGGCGTTGGGTGCTGGACGAGGAGGAGAGCCGTCCTTTCATCCAGCGGGCCCTGGAGCTGGGGATCAACTTCTTCGACACCGCCGACGCCTATTCGCTCGGCCGGAGCGAGGAAATCCTGGGAAAGGCTGTCCGGGATTTTGCCCGCCGGGAGGAAGTCGTCGTCGCGACGAAAGTGTACTTCCCCATGGGGGAGGGCCCCAACCAGCGCGGCCTATCACGGGTCCATATTTTCAACGCCATCGACGCCTCGCTGCGCCGGTTGGGCATGGACTACGTCGACCTGTACCAGATCCACCGTTGGGATCCGGAAACCCCGATTGAAGAGACACTGGAGGCCTTGCACGACGTGGTGAAATCCGGGAAGGCGCGCTATATCGGCGCTTCCAGCATGTACGCCTGGCAGTTCGCCCGCTGCCTGTACCTGGCCGACCTGCACGGTTGGACGAGGTTTGTCTCCATGCAGAACCATTACAACCTGGTGTACCGGGAGGAAGAACGAGAGATGATCCCCTTGTGCCGGGCCGAGGGGGTGGGGATCATCCCGTGGAGCCCGCTGGCGCGCGGCTTCCTGGCGGGCAACCGCTCGCGCGAGGAATGGGGGAGCACCACCCGCGCGAAGACGGACGATTTTGCCCAATCCATGTATTTCCAGGACACGGACTTCGAGGTCGTCGCGCGGGTCGTCGAGATTGCCGGGCGCAGAGGTGTTCCCCCGGCGCAGGTCGCCATGGCGTGGTTATTGCAACAGCCTGGGGTGACGGCGCCGATCGTCGGGGCGAGCAAGATGAACCACCTCGAGGAGGCGATCGCTGCGCTGGAGATCGAGCTCTCCGAGGAAGAGATCGCTTCGTTGCAGGAACCCTACCGGCCTCACCCTGTGTTGGGCCATAGCTGATCACAACTTTATTAGGAAGCGCATGTTCCATAATATACCCCCAGCCGTCCGGGAGCGCATGCGGTATCTC
>DASWHG010000273.1:0-5710 GCA_036393315.1 Anaerolineales bacterium
GTGTACAGGTTGTGTTCGGCGTACGTGACTCCAGGCAGGTTACGGGCATATTCGACAACCTCCGGGACATTCACGACCGAGCCGATGTTAATCCCACAGTGGCAGATGAACACGCCCACCCGCTCGGGTTCATCAGATACATCCCGCTCCGGGGGATATTCAGGCACACGCGTCAGCGTGCCGCGCGCTTCGCCCAACAGCGCCGAAGCCTGAGCAGCGGCGCAGGAGGCTTCGATGACCGATTCTGGGATGTCTTTCGGCTCTGAGAATGTGCCGGCTACGAACACACCCGGCCTGGAGGTTTGCGCAGGCAGGTGCGGATGGGCATCGGCAAAGCCGAATTCATTCAGGCGAACGCCCAATTTTCTGGCCATCTCCTGGGTCGCCGGTGAGGGTCTCAATCCGACCGAAAGGACCACCAGGTCAAATTCCTCATCAATCTGGATGGGTCGTTTCCCGTCCGCTCCCTCGTACGTAACATATCCCAGGCGCAGGTTGCGCGTTCCGGGGACTTCCTTCACCGAGGAGACCATGCAGCGAACGTAGCGGATGCCGTATTCGTTTTGGGCTCGCTCGATGTAGGACTCAAACCCTTTCCCGAACGAGCGGATATCGATGTAGAAAATGGTCGGTTCGATGTTGGCGTCGTGCTCTCTGGCGATGATCGCTTCCTTGGTGGCGTACATGCAGCAAACCGAGGAGCAATAGGAAGCGCGGGAACGATCATCTCCCCCTGGACTGCAGTCGCGCGAACCCACACATTGGATCCAGGCTACCTTGTGGGGGTGGGCGCCATCTGAAGGCCTCTTGACCACGCCGGCGAAGGGACCCGAGGCAGAAAGCATGCGTTCGAACTGCAGGCTCGTGACCACGTTCGGATAGCGTCCATAACCGTATTCAGGCCGGATATCGCCCGGCATGGGTTCCAGGCCGGGGGTCAAGACAACTGCGCCCACGTTGAGCTCAAGGAGCTTTTCTACCTCAGCGTGGTTGATTGCCCCGGCCTGGCAGGCGTATACACATTGGTTGCACTCGGAGCACACGCCGCAGCGCAGGCAGCGCGCGGCTTCCATACGAGCTTGTTCTTCCGTGAGACCTGAGAACATCTCATCGAAATTAACTATCCGTTCGGCGGCCGGAATTTTAAGGAGCTCTACTCGCTCAACCCGGGCATTTTCAGGAAGGGAAAGCCAGAGCCTGACCTCCGCAGGGTCGATCCTGGCAACCGGCGTTTTCTGGGTTTCAGGGATCCGAATTTGCTCCCTGTGCAGGATATAGTCGGTGATCGAGTTGGCAGCCCGGTGACCGGCAGCGATGGCATCGACGATGAAGGTCGTTCCCGTCACCGCGTCGCCACCGGCGAAGATCCCTGGTACGTCTGTTGCCAGCGTGAGCGGGTCAACGACCACGCGCCCGCCCGGGTTCCGGCTGGCCTGCTTCAAGCAGTCGGACTGGGGCCTCTGGCCGATTGCGAAGATCACGACGTCAACAGGGATGACGGTCTCAGACTCGGGGTACTCGTCGAAGTCCGGCCGGCCTTCGATAAACCCACGGAAGTCCACGTTGACGGTACGGACTCCCGTGACGGTCCCGTTTTCATTCGTCACTTCTTTGAAGGTGCGCGATGGGTAAACCTGGATGCCTTCCTCTTCGGCATCTCGCACTTCCCAGGCGTGTGCGGGCATCTGGTCCCGGCCTTCTAGGCAGGTCGTGCCAACCCAGCTGGCCCCGAGCCGGACAGCCGACATCGCCGCGTCGATGGCCACGTTCCCGCCCCCCAGCACGAGCACCCGCTTCCCCTGTATCTCTAACCGGGTCTCCCCTGCCTCTTGGGTTGAATTGGTGGCTCCCACCAGAAAAGATTCGAGGCTGACCTGGCGCAAGAAGTCCGTCGCAAGCAGAACGCCGGGGAGGTCTTTCCCGGGGATCGGCAGCTTCACGCCGCCGTGTGCGCCGATGGCGGCGAAGACGGCATCGTATTCATCCAGAAGCGCTTCGACATCTTCAACCCGCCGGTTAAGTTTCAAGTCGATCCCCTCAGCCAGGATCGCGTCAATCTCACGCTGGACGACATTCGGAGGCAGCCTGTACGAAGGCACACCAACCCGCATCATCCCCCCAGGCACCGGCAGGGCTTCATAAACTGTCACTTCGCAGCCACGTCGGGCCAGGTCCTGCGCGCAGGTCAGCCCGGCCGGGCCAGAACCGACGATGGCGACCCGCTTCCCGCTCAGAAGCAGGGTTTCAGGCGTCTCCTTCCTTTCGCCCGCGTATGGAGGGGAGCCTGGATCCTCACGGTGCTCCCAGACCCAGTCCGCCACGAATCGCTTCAACGCCATGATATTTACCGGCTGGTCTGCCTGCCCGAGGTTGCAGGCATCCTCACAACGATGGTTGCACACCCGTCCACATATCGAAGGGAAGGGATTGTCTTCCAGGATCGTCCGGTAGGCATCGGCGAAGCGTCCCTCGGCGACCAAAGCAGTATAGCCCTGTGCTCTCTGGTGGATCGGGCAGGCATCCCGGCAGGGGGCGATGCCGGCTTTGTCGATCGCAAAAGCGTTGGGGATCGCCTGGGGGTAAAGCTTATAGATCGCTTTGCGGGTGGAAAGGCCGCCGTTGAAATTGTCGGGGAGGCTGATAGGGCAGGCGGCTGCGCAGTCTCCGCAGCCTGTGCATTTCTTCAAGTCGACGTAGCGGGGGTGCTGGCGGACGGTAACCGTGAAATCACCTGGTTCGCCCGTGATCGATTCCACCTCGGCGCAGTTAAGCAGCTCGATATTCAGATGCCGGCCGACTTCAACCAGCTTCGGCGACATGATGCACATGGCGCAATCGTTGGTCGGAAACGTTTTGTCGAGCTGAGCCATCGTTCCACCAACCGCCGGGGACCGGTCGAGCAAGTAGACCTTGATTCCGGCCTCAGCCAGATCGAGCGCGGCCTGCATTCCGGCAATCCCGGCGCCGACCACAAGCGTAGAGCCGACAATTTTCTTCTCTGCAGCGTGTCCGTTGTTTGCGGAAGTCATGGCGCCTTCCTATTTCACTAATCCGGCAAAACTAAGCAACGGCCTGGGGTCGATCAGGTGTTTTTTCCACCACCTGTCCGCTTCTGGCAGGCCGAATGCCAGGCCGAGTAATTCGGTGAAGTAGAAAGCGGGCATCTTTGGCTCGCTCAGCTGCCGCATCTCGAGATTGACCTGGCAGAGCGGGCAGGCGGTGACCAGGGCTTCTGCGCCTGCCTCCCGAGCGCGCTCGACCAGGCGCCCAACCAGGTGTTGCACCACATCCGACCGGCTCAGCGAGAGGCTCCCACCGCAGCAATCGGTGGCGTACGACCAATCCAGAACATTCGCCCCCGCAGCGCGGAGCAGGTCAGACATAATATGGGGGTTTTCCGGATCGTCGAACCGCGTAACCTCAGGGGGCCGGACGAGCAGGCAGCCGTAATAGGGCACAAGTCTCAAACCTGCTAGCGGATATACGACTGCTTCGGCGATCGTCCGGACGCCGTAATCCTCATACAGCACGCCCAGCACGGGCCGGATGCTGGTCTCTCCGGAGAAGTGGAAGCCAACCAGGTCTTCGATCTCGGCCCGAATTTCTGGTTCCAATCTCAAGGTGCGTTCGGTGCTCTTCATCCGGTTGTAGCATGCCGCACAGGGAATGACCAGGTCCTTCCCTGTGCTCTGAGCGATCGCCAGGTTGCGGGCCGGGAGAGCGAGGGCGAGACTGTGGTTCAGCGCGTGGGCTGAGGAAGCCCCGCAGCAGTTCCAGTCGGGCAGCTCGGTCAGCCCAGACCCGAGGTGGCTGAAGACCGCCCGGGTAGAGAGGCTATATTCGAGACCTGTGGAGTGCAGGCTGCAGCCTGGGTAGAATGCGTAGTTCATTTATTTACTCCGCTTGAAGATCTCGCGAACTTCTGCTGCTGCCTTCGACCGTTCGGGCAGGATGGGTACTTTACCGCGCATGAACAGGCCCAGGCCTGCTCCCACATCATTCAATAGGGGCACGCGGGAAAGGATCTTGAACAGGACGAGCATGGCTGCTTCATGAGACCGGCCCTGGCGTCCCACCACGCCGAGGAAGAGGCGGTGGAATAAGAGGGCGTCGCGTTCACCGGCAGGGACTTTGTTTGCGAGGGCCAGCTGGCGCAGGGCGTCCATGACAGCGGCGATATCGATGTTGTTGGGGCAGCGAGTGGTGCAGGTGAAGCAGCCAGCGCATAGCCATATATCACGGCTGCTGAACAAGGCCTCGCGCTGGTCGAGTGAGATCATCCGTAAGATCCGATCTGGCCCATAAGCCATCGCGCCGACGACTGGACAGCCAGCGGTGCATTTATGGCAGTGATAGCAGGTTTCAATACTTTGGTTCGAAAGGCTGTTCACTTCAGAAACCAGGCTTATATTCATAGAGACCTCGAATTGGGTTCTCCTGGACGGGAAGTACGATCATGTGGAGGGTCTGCAAGCGGCAGTGTCACCGTGAATTGAGTGCCTTTCCCGAGGGTGCTCTGGACGGCAACTCTACCGCCAAAGCGGTTTACATAGTCTTTG
Source organism: Anaerolineales bacterium (assembly GCA_036393315.1). Taxonomy (GTDB): domain Bacteria; phylum Chloroflexota; class Anaerolineae; order Anaerolineales; family UBA4823; genus DASWHG01. The sequence goes on from DASWHG010000273.1 coordinate 4,560, forward strand.
ATGATCGTCAGTCCAAGACCCGTGCCTTGCTGTTCGACAGCTTTGGCATTCGGAGCCCGGAAGAACTCCTCAAACAGGTGCGGAAGGGCATCTTCCGGTATCCCGATTCCGGTATCTTGCACTATCAAGCGGGCCTCGGCGTTCGAAGCGGCCAACTTAACGGCAACGCATCCCTCTTCAGGAGTGTATTTGACGGCATTTGAGATCAAATTGTTAACGATCCGGTCGATCCCCTCCTGGGTTGCCATTACGCAGGGTTTCCGCTCACCCGTCTCGTCATGCCACTCGATCTTTAGCCGCTTCTCTCTGGCGGGTACTTCAAACCGTTTGATAACTTTCTGAACCACCTCTTCTAACGGGATTGGTTCTAAGGATTCGTGACCCTTTACAGCCGTCTTTCCTGCGGCCAGTTCAAGCAGATCGTCGATCAGCTTCTGGAGGAAGTCAGACCTGCGGATGGCCCGTTCGATCAGATCTCGCTGTTGGACGCTCACCTCCCCTGCGTAACCGCCTGTCATGGTACGAAGCAGGCTGCGGATGACGCTGACCGGTGAGCGCAGCTCGTGCGTGATGATGCGAATGAACTGACCTTTGGATGCATCCAGCGCTTCGACCGCCCGATAGGCCAGGGCATTCTCGATGGCGAGGCTTCCCTGGGCTGCTATCGCCGAGAGAAATGCCTCGTCTTCTTCGTTGAATCGGGCAGGTTCGACGGCGTACGCCCGGATAATCCCCAGGGGACCATCTTTACCGATCAACGGCGCAGACAGCACCGAACGGATCCCTTCCTGTCTGGCTTCCTCGGGGTACTGGAGCAGCTGGCTGTTCCGCGCATCGGGGATGTTCACGATCTCGCCGGCTAAGACTTGGCGGGCCAGCGGATTGCTCTTGGCGTCCACGGGCCCTTTGTTCAAGTAAGCCTGGCTCAAGCCATAGACTGCCACGGGTTCCAATCTCCTCCCGTTCTCACCCAGCAGCCGGATCGAACAGGCGCGGACACCCATCGCTTCGACGGTGCTCTTCACAAGCAGGTTAAGCACTTGGGGAAGATCGAGCGTTGAGCTGATCGTCCGGGCGCCGTCATTGAGGGTCTGGAGCCGGTTGGTTGCAAGCCGCAATCTCTCGCTCAACCGGACAACTTCCTCCTCTCT
>DASWHG010000274.1:0-4957 GCA_036393315.1 Anaerolineales bacterium
ATGTAATCCAATTCAGGGAGGCGGTTGAGGTCGACCAGTATTTTGGGCTGGGCGAGCCGGAAATTCATCGCTGGCACCAGGCTCTGCCCTCCGGCCAGTACTTTCGCGTCGCTGCCGTGTTCGTTTAACACCGTTAACACCTCATCAAGCGAAGTAGGAGCCAGGTATTCAAAAGGGGCTGGTTTCATCGCCGGGTCCTTTTGCGTAATAGGATCGAGAGCAGTGTACGAACACTTATACGACCCTAATTATACACTTTAACCCGTGACTCACCCCCAGGAACGGCCGTTTGGGCTAATTCGGGTAAATATACTTTTCTTTACGGTTTCTGGTCCAACAATCGTTTGGCTTCCGCCAGCTGCTTGGCGACGGCGGAGGGGGCGGTCCCACCGGTAATGTCCCGCCGTTCCACGCTGCGCTGAGGGTCGAACACCTGGTGGACGTCCCCGGCGAAGGCCGGGTTCAGGCTCTGCAGTTCTTCCAGGCTCAACTGGTCCAGGGGTAATCCCCGGTTCGCCGCAAGGCGCACCGCCTGGCCGGCGACCGTGTGCGCTTCGCGGAACGGCACGCCTCGCGCGACCAGGTAGTCAGCCAGGTCCGTAGCCAGCAGGCCGGGGTCCAGGCCGGCCTTCGCCCGCTCCGTATGGACGGTCAGGGTGCGAAGGGCGCCCGCCAGCACGGGCAGCAGCGCAGCCAGGCCGTCGTACGCATTGAACACGGGCAGCTTGTCCTCTTGCAGGTCCTTGTCGTAGGCTGAAGGCAAGCCCTTCAATGTGGCCAGCAGACCGGTCAAGTAGCCCAGGAAGGTCCCGGCCCTGCCGCGCGCCAGTTCGAACACGTCCGGGTTTTTCTTCTGGGGCATCAGGCTCGACCCACTGGCGTAGGCCTCTGACAGTTCGCAGAACCCGAACTCGGCGCTGGTGAACAGGACCATGCCTTCCGCTAAGCGGCTAAGATGGACGCCCAACAGCGCCGCCCAGAACAGGAACTCGGCCACGAAATCTCGGTCGGATACGGCGTCGATGCTGTTGGGCGCGGCCGAGCGGAACCCCAGCTCTGCGGCCAGCGCCTCCCGGTCCACCGGGAACGGCGCGCCAGCTAGAGCTCCGGCACCCAGCGGAAGAACGGCCGTCCGCTCCACCAGCTCCGCCAGGCGCTCCCGGTCGCGTTGCAGCGGCCAGAAGTGGGATAGCCACCAATGGGAGAGCAACACTGGCTGGGCGCGCTGCAGGTGGGTGTACCCAGGCAGCAGGACATCCAAGTCCGCCTCGGCCCGCACTACAAACGCCCGTTGCAGGGCTGCCACCGCGCCATCCAGCTCCGGCAGGTGATCCAACATCCACAGGCGCAGATCGGTTGCCACCTGGTCGTTCCGGCTGCGCCCGGTGTGCATCTTGCCCGCTGCCGGGCCGATCAACTCGCCTAGACGGCGCTCCACCGCAGTGTGGATGTCCTCGTCGCTCTCCTTGATCTGGAAACGCCCCTTCTGGAACTCCTGCATCACTGCGCCCAGTCCTTCCCGGATCTGGTCGTACTCCTGCGCATTGAGCACGCCGGCTCGGTGCAGCGCCCCGGTCCAAGCCTGGCTGCCGCGCACATCCTGCAGGGCCAGGCGACGATCGAAAGCGATGGAAGCGTTTAGCGCCCAGGCCTGCGGGTCCATTTTCTCGCTGAATCGGCCACCCCAGAGAGTCATCATTCCTCCGCTTCTAAAACCAGTGCTAATCCCGCTTGAAACGGGAGTAATCCGGTTTAGGCATATTCATCCCAGAAACGGGCAGGCCGTTCAGCGCGCGCACTTTGAGCGGGAGCCCGAACAGGTGGATGAAGCCCTCCGCGTCCGATTGGTCGTAGACGTCCTCCTGCCCGAAAGTGGCAAAATCCTCGCGGTAGAGGCTGAAGGGGCTGCGACGCCCAACCGGGATCAGGTTGCCCTTATACAGCTTCAGGCGCACGTCCCCAGTGACCGGGCCCTGGGTGCTGTCGACGAAAGCGTCCAGGGCTTCCCGCAATGGCGAGAACCACATCCCGCTGTAGACCAGGTCGGCGTACTGTAGCGCCGCCAGGTCCTTGAATTGGATCGTGTCCCGGTCCAACACCATCGACTCCAGCTCGCGATGTGCGGCAACAAGGATCGTCCCGCCTGGCGTCTCGTACACGCCGTGGGATTTCATCCCGACCAGGCGGCTCTCGACCATATCGGCCCGGCCGATGCCATGCACGCTGCCCAGAGCGTTCAGGCAGGCCACCAGCCGGGCCGGAGAAAGCTGTTCCTCGTTCACCACGACCGGATATCCCGAATCGAACGATATTTCCACGTACTCAGGCTTGTCAGGAGTGTTTTCTGGAGCTGCGCTGAGCAGGTACATATTCTCGGCCGGTTCCTGCCAGGGGTCCTCCAGCGGGCCGCCCTCATGCGAGAGGTGCCATAGGTTTCGGTCGCGGCTGTAGATCGACTTCTCCGTAGCCGTTATGGGGATGTCCCGGGCGCGGGCATAGGCGATCGCGTCCTGGCGAGAGCGGATCTCCCACTCTCGCCAGGGCGCGATCACCTTCAGCCGCGGGTCCAGCGCAGTGTAGGTCAGCTCGAAGCGGACCTGGTCGTTCCCCTTGCCGGTTGCTCCGTGTGCCACCGCGTCGGCGCCCACTTCATGCGCCACGTCTACCTGGTGTTTGGCGATCAGGGGCCGGGCGATCGAGGTGCCCAGCAGGTACTTGCGCTCATAGACCGCTCCGGCGCGCAGCGCTGGAAAGAGGTAGTCCTGGGCAAATTCCTCGCGCAGATCGCGGACGATCAGCCGGCTGGCCCCACTGGCGAGCGCCTTCTCCTCCAGGCCGTCCAACTCATCGTCCTGCCCCACGTCCGCCGTGAAGCAGACCACTTCACATGCGTAGTTTTCCTTGAGCCAGGGTACGATCACCGACGTATCCAGCCCGCCGGAATACGCCAGGACCACTTTTTTTACCTTCGATTTGGATTGTTCTGTCTTGGACACGCGCGCCTCCTGAAAATAATTCGCTTACTTGAAGCCGGCGGTCGGTGTCGCAAAGGCACACGAGTTCGTGGACATCTTCCGTTTCGTGCGTCGCAACTCCGGGCCGGTGAATAAAAAGACCCTCCGGGGAAGGAGGGCTTCATCTGCCGTAGATGGTTGGAAGTGGTTTACGATCTAAATCAACACTGGTTTGCCACGAGCACCATCGCCCGCCTTTCCGAGTGGAAAGTGAGGCGAGGACGACGAGAACGAGGCAGAGTCCGGCTTGGCAACATGGGCGGGAGTATATCATAGCGCGCCCGATTCGTCCAGCAATCGTCTGAGAGCAACCGCGACCTCACTCAATAGGAAGTCATGCAGCGTTTGAAGGAAAAACGTCTCCACACTTGCGCCCTACTCAGCCGCACCAGTTGACGCAGGTGGACATCGTTCCATGCTACTTACCAGGTGGGCCGTGCGTCTCCTGCTTTAACACCATCGATGTGGTTTCTCGCTATCCCACCGGACAGCAGCACACTACCAAAAGGTCCGAAGATGCTGTGCGCTTCTTGCTGCAGGTCTGGCGCGACCTGGGTGTGCCGGACTACACTCAGGTCGATAACGAGAGCTGCTTCATCGGTGGCTTCACCCAACCGGATGTACTGGGCAAAGTGCTGCCCTTAGGGCTTATGGTCGGAACCGAGCTGGTCTTTTCGCCCATTCGCCATTCGGGAAGCAATGGTAGTGTCGAACGGTTCTATCAGGACTACACCAAGAATGTCTGGGACAAGATCGATCTGCCCGACTTAGCAGCTTTCCAGAAACACTCGCCGCTCTTCTTTGACGCTTATCGTCACAGCCGGCACCACTCGGCTTTACAGGGTCGTTCACCCTTCGAGATGCACTCAATCAGCCACATCCGTCATCTGCCTGCCGGTTTTCGACTGCCTGCGAGATTGCCGTTTACGGCCAGGGACCGTGAGTAGCTAGCCTGTCCGTGGCTCTCTCCATCCGCTTCCAAAAACCTTTGAGCAAGCCTGCAGCCGATCCGTAGGCGTGCAAGATATGCAGCCGGGAGCGCACCAGCCTGACCGCATTACCACACACTTATATTTGTCAATATCCAACAACTTTTATACAACTACCACTTGTTGCCCCAAATGTTCAGTCGGCAACGAAGGGAATGATCAACGAAGGAATGTCCGCGCAGCCCGGTTGATGGCAGACATAGGAGCCCGGTCTGGGAAGGATGCTGCGAGCTGATGTTTTTATTGGTCAAACTATGTATTATCAAACAATATACTTGACAACAAAGTGGGATATGTTATAATCCTAATGGAATTGAATTAATGAACTATAACAAAGTTTCTTATGGACACTATTCAAATCAACCGCTCTGAACCGATATCGATACACAATCAACTCACGGAACAGCTGAAGTATCACATTGAGTCCAGCGCTTGGCAACATGGATATAAGCTGCCAACGGTGCGTGAGATGGCCAAGGCTTTACGTATCAACTACAACACTGTCCGAACAGCGTATCAGGAACTGGAACGTCAGGGCTATCTAGTTTCCGAGCAGGGGCGGGGGACTTTCGTCGCCACGGAAACGCGCCGCAAGCCCGAAGGCCAACACGAAACGTTATTGGATCTGATTGACGAAGCGCTCATCAAAGCGAAAGGATTGGGTATATCGCCAGAGATATTTGCCTCAACTGCCTACACCCGCGCCAAGCTATTTCCTTTGGGAGACCCTGATGTCAGATTACTTTTTACCGAGTGTAACCAGGCTGATACGGAACATTATGCCAAGAACATCCAACAAGGCACAGGAGTTCAGCCAGAAATTTATTTGGTTGAAGATCTGCGAAAGAAGGAACAGGATTTTTTCAAGCGATTCGATTTAATCGCCACAACCCTCTTCCACGTTGCCGAAATCCAGGAATTGGTCGGTCCAGCGCAAACTGTATTTGGGTTAAT
>DASWHG010000275.1:0-3831 GCA_036393315.1 Anaerolineales bacterium
ACTCCCGGATCGCCTCGACCTCGGCTTCCCCGAAGCCGACGTACTCTGCCATGTAGCGAAAATAGCGACCGGAATCCTCGGCTCCCTGGCTGATCTTATCATCTTGAGAAAGAGAGGTAACCATCGCCTTAAAGCCTCCTGCACATATTACTGACGAACTAACAGATTGGATGGGGTGAGATAGACCACATTATACCCGACAAAAGGTATCTAAGTTCTCACATCAAGCCCCATACCCAGGCATCTCCACCACCCCCGCGCCGACCTCGACGACGTGATACGGCATCCAGGCCACCCCAAACAGGTCGAGCAGCACGTCCTTTTTCGCAGGCGCCACCGGGATCTCGCTCACCTGGTTCGCGACCTCACCCCAACGCTCGTTGACCTCTTCCAGGGCGCGCGCTTTTTCCGCTTCCAATGCGGCAATCTGTTTAAGGAAAGTTGCGATAGATTCTTTTGATTCTTGAACGTCGGCTTTGGCCTGCTCGCTCATCCGCCGCTTGGACAGGGAGGTCGACAGGCGGCGAGAGCTTTTCCGCCGGCTGAACAGGTTCAACACGTTCTCGGCGTGGGTACCGTATTCTTCCAACCGCCGCTGCGAAAGCTCAGTTTCGTCCTCGGACAGCTCGCGCTCTTCGCGCGCCAGCTTCACCTGGATCGCGTCGAGCTTCTTGTCGAACGCCTCCGAGACCTTGCGCACTTCTGCGTCGCGGCCATTTCGAGCTGCCTCGGCGCACAAACTGCGGAACTCGGCTTGCGAAACCTCCGGGCCGGCGTACATCTTCAGCGATTCGTTGGCGCGTACGCTGACCCTCGAGGCGCGGTAGGCCCAATCCAGGAAGTCTTTCTGCAGCGCGCCGAGGGTCTTGGCGTCCGACAAGGGCGCCTCCAGCGGGGCAAAACGGGCCTGCGGGTCCGGCGCCGTGTCCAGGACGCGGGCATCGACCGGGGCAGCCAGCGATTCCTCCCAACGCATCACCCCGCGCCGGTCGGGACTGCTCACCAGGGCGGTGTGCACCAGGTCGTAATCCAGGTTGTATTTGCGGTTGAAGAAGCGCACGCTGGCCTGAGCCAGCAGGACCGGGCGGTAGATCAGGCCCCGGCTGTGCGCCTCCTCCGGGTACGGGCGCCCGGCTGCCTTGAAAGACTGCGTGAAGGTCAGGTTATTCGGCAGGATGTACTCGGGGATCCCCGAGGGCACACTCGGGCGGGTGGTCGAGCCCGCTCTGGGCTGCGAGGCTACCTGCGGCGCAGGTGGCGCATCCGCTTCCAGTTGCGGCGCTAGCCTGGCCGCCGGGCTGGCCTCCGCCATCTCCCTCGCTACAGTGAGCGGCTGCGCGGCGCGCAGCTGGTTGAGGGCCGGGATCTGGACGCGGGTCAGTGGCCCGGCCAGGTAGTTCATCGCCCAGCGCGTCTGGAACAGCTGCGGACCTTTCTCGTGCACGTTGTGCAGCAGGAAGACGCGCTTCCCAAGCGTAGAGATCATCTGATCGTACGAGCGCCGGTCCAGGCCGGGGCTGGCTCCTTCCAGGCCGTCCAGCAGGCGCTGCTTATCCTGGTCGGTCTGCAGCTTGCCGACGAACCAGCTGCCGGCATTAGAGAGACCTTTGTAATCCAGGTCCACCGGGTTCTGGGTTACCAACACCAGCCCAACCCCAAAAGCGCGCGCCATCTTCAGCATGCGCAGCATCGGCAGTTTAGAAGGCGGGTTGGCAACCGGCGGCAGGTAACCGTAGATCTCGTCGAAATACAGGATCGAGCGCAGCGTCCCCGTGCCGGTCTGCGAGCGCATCCAGGTCTCCACGGCGGAGAACAGCAGAGTGACGAAGAACATGCGCTCGGAGTCGCCCAGGTGGGCAATGAAGAAGACGCTGTGGCGCGGCCGGCCGTCGGGGGTGTAGAGCAGTCCGGGTATATCCAGCGGCTGTCCCTCCAGCCAGACTTCGAAGGCCGGGGCAGCCAGGATATTGTTGAGCAGCATCGCCAGGGTAAAGCGATCCTTCTCCGGGAAGAAGGTGTTGACATCGAAGACGCCCAGCTTAGAAAACGGCGGGTTCTGCGTCTGCAGGATCAGCTCGCCCAGGTCGAGGTCTTGCCCCTGGCTCCAGGCATGCTCGAAGATGTTGCTGAGCAGGATGTGCTCGCGCGAGCGCACCGGGTCCACGTCGGCCATACCGACCAGGCCGAGCAGGGCGGTGACCGTACCGGAGATCTTCTCGCGCAGCACCTCACGGTTGCCTTCCCATGAGATGGACGGTGCTGCCAGCGAGGTCAGAATGTTCACCGGGATGCCGGCGTCCGAGCCGGGCGTGTAGATCGCGAAATCCGCGGACTGCTGCAGGGCCAGCAGCCGTTCGGGGCCAATCCCCCACTGGGCCAACCCATCCCGCCAGCTGGCCGCTGCTTCGGAAGCGACCTGTTCGATGCTCTTGCCCTCCCGGCGCGCCTGGTCGGCGTTCACCCAGGGTTCGAAATCCTGGGGCGCCAGGTCCGGAAAGTGCAGCAGGGTGTTGGTGATGTCGCCTTTCGGATCGATCATCAGTGCCGGGATACCTTTCAACGCGGCTTCCTCCAGGATGTCGATGCACAGCCCGGTCTTGCCTGAACCCGTCATCCCGACCACGACCGCATGGGTGGTCAGGTCGTCCGGGTCGTAAACGAGCGGCTCATCCGTGGTGATCCGCTTCTCCGGGTCGAAAACCCGCCCGATGTATAAACCTTTTGTGTCCAAGATCGATCTCCTCTTCTGTCGTGAAGCCGGGAATGCAGGCAAAAAACGAAAGATTTTAATTAATCGCCTTGGTAGAAGATCCGGTAGATCTTCCCGCCGCTGTCGTCCGAAACCAGCAGGCTGCCATCCGCTCCGGTGACCAGGTCGACCGGGCGGCCCCAGTGCTGGCCGTTCTCGGCCAGCCAGCCGGTGGCAAAATCCAGGACGCTGCCCGGCTCGCTGCCCTCGAACGGGATCCGCAACACCTTATAACCCGTAGGGACGGAGCGGTTCCAGGATCCATGCAGGGCCACGAACAGGTCGCCGCGGTACTCCGCGGGGAACTGCTCCCCTTCGTAAAAAGCCAGGCCCAGCGGTGCAGAATGGGCGCTGATCTCCACCGGCGCGAGCGGTACCCCATCGCAGGCTTCCCCTTCTCCGAACTGCGGGTCGACGATGCGCCCGGCGTGGCAGCGCGGCCAGCCGTAATCTGCGCCTTCCTGGATGCGGTAAATGGTATCCGGAGGCAGGTCATCACCCATCAGGTCTGTACCATTAATCGTCGCCCAAAGCTCATCCGTGCCCGGGCGGAAGGTAATCCCGACGGCGTTGCGCAGTCCGCTCGCGTAGACCCGTCCGCCGCTCCCATCCAAGTTGAAGCGCATGATCGCCGCCCGGCGTTCATCCTCCTCTATGCACAGGTTGCAGGAAGAGCCGATCGATACGTACAGCACCGAAAAGTCCGGGCTGAAGAGGATCGTACGAGTACTGTGGTGCCCGCTGGGCAATCCATCGATCAGCACCTCCCGCTGCTGGAAAACACCTTCTCCATCCGGCTGGCTCAATCGCCAGACCCGGGTGGTCTCAGCCACGTACAGCGAGCCATCCCGGTCAAATGCCAGGCTGGTCGGCGCGTCGATCTCGGCGGCAACGACTTCGACCGAATCTGCAATCCCGTCTCCGTCGCGGTCGGGCAGGCGCACCACCTGCCCGCCGCCACGCTCGGCCACGTATAAGTCGCCCTCCGGGCCAACCGCCATCATGCGGGGCTCCTTGAGATCCTGGGCAAATACCGAGATCGCGAAGCCGGGCGGCAGCCCGACCGGATTTTCCGGCGGGTT
>DASWHG010000276.1:0-6832 GCA_036393315.1 Anaerolineales bacterium
TCCTCGAATTGGGTCATGTACAGCTGGCTGGTCGCAATATGTTCCAGCCCCATTGCAATGTACTCGCTGTTCCCCATCTCGCGGCCGATCGAGATGACCCGCTCCATGTGATCGACGACGCCCTCAAAATCCGCCTGGAACGTGCACATCTGGCAGGCGAGGATCGCGGATTCGGGGATGCCCGACTTTTCATTGTGCAGGTTGGAGAGGAGCTCCGCCTGCGCCAGCAGCTGCTCGGCCTCCTTGAACTGGCCCAGCTGCAGGGCGCTTATCCTGGCCAGCTTGTTCAAGGCGGAGATTTGCATGGCAGCGTTGCCGGCCTTTTCTGCGATGTCCAGCATCTCCCGAAAAATCGCCTGCGCCTCGGGGATGCGGTTCGCAAAACCGTAGGCGCCCCCCAGCCCCTCGTACGCCCTCTGCAGCAGGTGGATATCGTCGAGCGCCCCCTTCAGTTCGAGGACCTGGCTGTAGAAGCCGATCGCTTCCTCCGTGGCATACGCCCTGGCAGCCTTGTCGCCTGCCTGCACCAGGTAAGGCGCGGCGCGGACCGCCTGGCGCGCTTCCACCAGGTGGCGGGCGATGTCCCCCGCCGCATCCGGGTCGCGCCCGATCAGCGCCTCGGCCGCCCGGCGGTGCAGCTCCCGGCGGTTGCTGAGCAGCACCGAGTTATAGGCCGCTTCCTGGGTCAAACCGTGTTTGAAGATGAAGGCGCGTACTGGGGTGCGGCTGCGCTCGTTCACCAGCTCGCGCTGCTGCAGCTCGTTCAGGCTGGCCTCGAACTGCTCCCTCGTATCGACGATGTCGGAGAGGATTTCCGCCCGGAACTCGCGCCCCAGCACTGCAGCCGCCTGGATGACGTGCTTGCTGGCCTCGTTCAACCGGTCGAGCCGGGTCGTGATCACCCCCAACAGGGTGTCCGGGATCTGGATGTTGCGGATCTCCCGGGTCGCCTTCCAGTGCCCCTCGACCCTCACCACCAACCCGCCGTCCAGCAGCGAACGGATGATTTCCTCCACAAAGAAGGGGTTCCCCTCCGACTTCTCGAGGATGTTCTGGCGCACGTCCTCCGGCAGGTCTTCGATGTGCAGCAGGCTGCCGATCAGCGCCCTCGCTTCGGGTTCCTCCAGCGGCAGCAATGTGTTCACCCGGTGGCGCTGCGGGTACTCGCGCTCGGCCGTCTCGTAGAAGCTCCAGGAGGGCTCCTCCCGCCCGGGACGGTATGCGCCGATGATCATCAACGGGATCTGGTCCGTCAGCGGCAGCAGCGATCCAAGCAGCTCGAGTGAGGTCGGGTCCGCCCAGTGCAGGTCGTCCAGGTACAGGACGGCGGCCTGGTTGGCGGCCAATCTTTCGATCAGTTTCCCCACATGCGAAAACAGGATGCTGCGCAGCTGCGGCGGCTCCAGGTACTTGACCCGTTCCGCTGCCTCCTTTTCGAGCTTCAGCCCCAGCATCGTGCCGAAAAACGGAGCCATCGCGACGCTGCCCTCTCCGAACAGTGCACGCAACCGGCTTTCGACCCGCTCGTACCGCGCCGGATCGCCGTCTCGCGGCTGCATTCCAAAGTATCCGTTGAACAGGTTAGTAAAGAGAGCGAAGGGGGTCACGAACTCGTAAGACTGGGTCCGTCCTTCCAGCCAGGTGAGCGGGATGGAAGCATCCAAAGTAATAGCCCGGCGGAATTCGGTCACCAGACGTGACTTCCCCAGCCCGGCTTCTCCGATCACCGATACGATCTGGCCGCGACCTTTGGCCAGCTCGTTGACGGCCGTCCAGAGCGCCTCCATCTGGCCTTCGCGCCCGATCAGCGGGGCGTTGAGACCCGCGATCCCGCGCAGCTTGCCGGGCTCCTCCTTGCGGCCGAGTACGTAATAGGCCGTCACCGGTGCTTCCTTGCCTTTGACCTGCAGGCCTTCGACCGCTTCAAAATCGAACAAGGGCGCGATCAACTTGTAAGTCGGCTCGGCGATCAGCACCCTCCCGGACCCTGCGTTCTGCTCCATGCGCGCCGCCACATTGATGGCGTCACCCAGGGCGGTGTACTCCACCCGCAAGTCGGAACCGACTGCCCCCACCACCACCAACCCTGTGTTGATCCCCACCCGCACGTTGAAGTCGATCCCCCACCGCCTTCTCATCTCCTCCCCATAAGGCCGGATCGCCTCGACGATTTCGAGCCCAGCCAGCACGGCTCGCTGCGGGTCGTCTTCGTGGGCGATCGGCGCCCCGAAGAAGGCCAGCAGCCCGTCCCCTTGCAGCCGGGCCACGATCCCCTCGTACCTGTACACCGGCTGGATCATGTGCTCGAACGCCCCGTTGATGATCTCGGCCCATTCCTCCGGGTCCATGTTGGAGGCTGCCAGGGTCGAGCCCTGCACGTCGCAGAACAGGATGGTCACGACCCGTCGTTCGCCTTCCATCATCTGGCTTTGCCGGGCCGCCTCCAGCTTGGAGAGCAGCTCCTTCGGGATAAAGCGCTGTAAGAGGGCGCCCGGCTCCTGGACCCGGGTGCTTGCCCCGGTATCGGGAGCAGCGGCCTTCCCCTCCTGAGCGGCGGGCGGCTGGTCTTCCTCCACGGCTACAGGCTGCCCGCAGTTGTGGCAGAACCGGGCTCCGGCCTGCAAGAGAGTGCCGCAGTGGCTGCAGGCTTGTGGCAAGGCAGTCCCGCAATTAAAACAGAAACGCGCCCCGCTCGGATTTTGACTCTGGCAGTTCGGACAGTTCATCAGTTCACTTGTTTTGTTATCCAGGTTTAGGGTCAGGGATCGATCGATTTATGACAATTATAATCCTAATTATATTCTCCTCCGTATCCTTCGTCATCAGGAAATTTATGGGTCTTTGGGAATCGCCGTGGAAAAAGGGATATGTGGGGGTTGTTCGCGGGCTTCGCCCGCAAACAACCCCCACATATGGCCCCTACCACGGCAGATCCCAGAGAGACAAATTTATCCTTCATTGATTGCCACCCATGGAACCATAAGTGAGGGAAAGGTGTATTACGGATAGGGGTTTATACAACTAGACCCCCGCGTAAAGGATGGTGATTCCGATGAAATTCTCCATGATCGTGACTTGCGCTTTTTTCCTCACTCTCACTGCCTGTGCTGCACCCGAACCAGGCCCAGCGGCGACCCAGGTACAGGAGATTGGTACGTTTGAACCACAACCATTTGCGGCAGACGGCACTGAAACAGAGTTATCGTCGGAGAGCGAGTCAGCGCCTCCTGCCCTGCCCGCACTTCAGCTGGTCACGCTCGGCGAAGAAGGGGATCGGCTGAGCGCCCGTCCCGCAGATCCTCTGAGCCTCGTTGATCTGCCCGGTTACCAATCGATCGACTTCGGGCATCATTACACCCACGCCCTCAGTCCCGACGGCCGGACCATGGCGCTGATCACCTGGCCGAACGGGATGGACAACAAGGGCGGCGTGCTCCACCTGATCGAGCTGCCTGCCTGGACGTACCATGTCACCGATGTGAACTTCGACCAATTTATCGGCGCTCTCCTCTTTAGCCCGGATGGAAAGCAGCTTTATTGGAGCGAGCCGGCGCGTACGGATCCGGCCCACGGGATGCCAAGGGATTACAAAATTTATCGCTACGACCTGGATAGCCAGGTGCGAACGGAAGTCCTGCAATTCCCGCCCTCGTTCGCCCCTTGGGAGATGCATCTGCTGAACGCAGACTCCCGGCTGGCGATTTATGGCCTCCCGACCACCCCGGACTTTCTGGCCGAAGACGTTCCTCATGTACTGCTCTTCGACCTGGATGCAGGTCTCGAGGCGTCCGACGTGCGCCTGGAAGGGGTAACGGCCGGACAGATGCGAGTGGATACAGGTGGAGCGAATGAATCCCCCTATCGGATGTACCTGCCCGACCTGGCCTGGGACCTGGAGCGCAGCCTGCTCTATCTAGTTCACGCGGACAGCGACAGGATTACCGTCGTGGACCTGGCGCAGGGCGAGGTGCGCCGGCAGTCTGATATCCAGCCGGCGCAATCATTGCTGGAGCGTCTTTTGGGCTGGCTGTCGACTCCGGCCCAGGCCAAAGCGGTGCCTGGAACCGAGAAAAAGGCAGTTCTTAGCCCTAACGGTGACCGTCTGTATGTGGTTGGCTTGCGCTCCGAGATGGAGCGGAAGGAAGACAGCCAGGAATGGGACTGGCGTCAGGACCCGCTGAGTGTGCAAGTCATCGCCACGGATGACCTGACCGAGCTACAACGGCTGGACCTGCCTGTGAATGACCTGGCGCTCTCGCCTGATGGAAATTGGCTCCTGTTGACCGGCGCTTACGACGTGACAGGAACGGAGGGGCAATTGGAGCGTGTTGCCGGCGGTCTTTACCTTTTGAACACACACACCTTGCAAGTGGCCGTTCACCTTCTGCCGGAGAGCGAGGTCTATCTGCACGGCTTCTCAGCAGATGATCGTTATGAGTACGTGAGCACAGCCGCCAGCGAGTGGCTGGATGACCACTGGGGGAACTGGCGCGTAAAGTTGCACCTTCTGGAGCTGGAATCAGGACATTTCCTGGCTGAACGTGAATTTACAGGTTATGTCCTCGATGTAATTCGGTGAACCCCTAATAGTCGTCCCCACGTAACCGGCAGTGATTGGACCGCGGAGATGATCAACCTCCCCCCGGATAACTCACCTCTTTCTGGATGATCTGCCTGAACTCTCCTCCATCCCACTGGAAGACCCGGACCACCCACAAGTTTTTCGCATCCGAATGAACCAGGTCCATAATGGAGAGCGAACCAGGCGGTGCGGTAATGCCCATCCCTTCGATGATCTCGGGTTCTGCAAAGAGGTACCGCCCGGGGACTCGTAACAGCTCTTTCATCCCCTCGCCATCCCATTGGAAGACTCTTAACCCCGATCCGGTGCCCTCGTCACCCAGGACGGCCAGGAACTGTTGGCATCCTTCCACCTGGATAATCTTTGGGGTTAAGTAAGCGACCGAAGCATCTTGAGCGCTGAATTCCCACACGGATCGGATACTTTGTCCGGAGACGGTTTCCATGAGAACGCGTACGTAAGTAGGATTGTTATTGAAATAATGCGATTCGTTACCCGGTTCAACCAGGATTCGCTCTAAGGTGCCATCGCAGTTGAGGTCAGCCTCCACCAGGGTCTCGAGTTGATTCGCATGGGAAATTGGCCCGGATACAACCGGTTGCCAGCGCGGGTACGTATATTGCCCTCCGGGAGGGGTGATTCGCACCCAGGTTTTTTCATCTAAGGGTTGGTTGGTGCTCCCCACATTGAGCGCATAGATCGCGGGTTCATCTAGACCGGCAGCAAAAGCCAGCCAGTTACCATCCGGCGACCAGTTGAGATCGAAGTAATGGTCAGCTTTGACGCTTAGCTGCTTCTGGTTCGAACCATCCCGATCGATTACATAGATGTGGGCATCGTTGGATTGGTGAGGTGTAATAAAAGCCAGGCGCATGCCATCCGGCGACCACGCCAGGCTCCCCGAGTAGATTTTGCCCGAGCCGAGGTCTAACAGATTCACCTGGTTGGATCCATCTGCGTCCATAAGTTTAAGCGCGGTGCGCCCCTCAGTCTCATTCCCCACACTCGTCGAAAAATAGGCGATTTGTCTCCCATCAGGTGACCAAGTGAAGGCGCTGGCCTCAGAGGCTTCGCTGGCTGTGAGATTGGCCAATCCCGACCCGTCTGATTGGATCGAATAGATGTCGTGCCCGCCGCCTTCGCAATCTGCCAGGCGATTGAAGGCGATGGTCTTGCCGTCTGGAGACCATTGAGGGTTGATGTCATTCCCCATGGTCAGCTGGACGATCCCCGAACCATCCGAATGGACCAGGTAGAGCGGCTCGAACATATTCCCTTCGATGTTCATAGCCAGGCTGGCTACAAGATACTCTCCGTCCGGCGACCATGCCGGGCCTAAAAAGCCATCCTTAACACCGAGATTTACAGGAGTCGTTTTCGAACACAGGTTTACACTTTTCACCTCGGATGATTGTGTCAGCCGCGTAAGGCGTTCGCTTTCGAGATCGATCGTAAAGATTTGAGCTGCATTTCCGCTCGACGAAATGAAAGCCAGCCGCCGACCATCAGGTGACCATTCCAGGTGATAATCGGCGGCCGGGTCGTTGGTTAGATTCTGAATCCGGTCTTCATTCGGGTGTAGTACGTAGATTTCACTACTCCCATCCCGGTACGAAGTGAAGGCGATCAGCCCAGGATAAAGACCTTCAAGAGGACTCGCTGATACGACCTCTTGTCCCCATGGTGTGGAGGTTGGCGTAATGATGGGCTCTTCAAGTGCGTTTTCAGTAGCGGCCGGAGCATTTGCCTGCGGTGTTATGAATGGTGTTATCGAGGGCGATGCATTGTTTTCCGGAGTACTCGTAGTTTGGTTCTGTGAGAGGGGAAAGCTCCGCTCAAGAATCATGACTCCACTGAAATAACTCGGTTTTCTAAAAATGGGTGAAATTTCGTCCCACTGTGACCGTGTTCTTGGGGGTTTATTGAGCAATCTGAGGCAACCTGATGTAATCTTGGGCATCTTCGCCCCACTTTCGACCTGAGAAAATGGCGTACCAACCTTTTTGCAGTGGAGTCTTTAATGGTGTTGAATTGCTGTCAACGAAAGTGACCCCTCAGTACCAGGGGTCACTTACGCTATACATGGGATTATACGCAAGCAAAATCCAAATATAGGGGTGCCCAAACGGGCTTGAACCGTCAACCTCCTGATCCACAGTCAGGCGCTCTGCCGATTGAGCTATGGGCACCGTGCTCTAGAATCTTCTGAATGAAGACGTGGAGATTTTACCACGACTGGAGGGATTGTAA
>DASWHG010000277.1:0-15506 GCA_036393315.1 Anaerolineales bacterium
CCTTGGAATGGCAGGTCAGGATGGCCCTCTGCCGGAGGCGCAGGCGCTCGAATCGCAGGGCAAGTCCCTGCTTTACGTCGTCGTGGATGGCCGGGCAGCCGGCTTGCTGGCGGCGGCCGACACGCTGCGGGTTGAGGTGCCGGACGCCATCGCAGCCGTCCGCCGGCTCGGGATCGGGCAGATCGAGCTGCTCACGGGGGACAACGAGCGCACCGCGGCCTCTCTTGCCAAACTGTTGGGCGTCGACTACCGGGCGGAGCTGCTCCCGGAGGACAAGATCGCTATCGTGAAGGAATACCAGGCGCGTGGCCGCACGGTGCTCATGGTCGGCGATGGAGTGAACGACGCGCCCGCGCTGGCCCAGGCCGACGTGGGGATCGCGATGGGCGCAGCAGGCTCCGCTGTGGCCGTGGAAGCCGCCCACATCGCGCTGCTGCGCGAAGATTGGACCCTGGTCCCCCAGGTCGTGGCGATCGCCCGGCGCACCATGCGAGTGATCAAAATGAACCTGGCCTTCACCGCCGTCTACAACGCAGCCGGGCTCTCGCTGGCGGCGTTGGGCTTCCTGCCGCCCATCTTCGCCGCCGCGGCCCAGTCCATCCCGGACATCGGGATCCTGGCAAATTCGTCCCGGCTGTTGAAGCAGAAGTAGCAGGCTGCTGCAGAGCATGTCATGCTGAGCGATGCGAAGCATCTGGCAACAAAGTGACGCGAGATCCTTCGTCGCACAGAACGCTCCTCAGGACGACAATGTACACAACCCTATTGCTCCCTTTCGAACCATTCAACGCTCAAGTCAGACCAATTCGGGTTTAAGCTTTCAATCAAACTGACTTTCTTTGATCTCAACCAACCTTTGATTTGCTTTTCTCGAGCAATTGCTGCTTTAATATCACTCGTCTGTTCGTAGTATACAAGCCTTGTAATGTTGTACTTTTTCGTAAACCCTTCGACCAATTTATGTTTGTGTTCATATACTCGACGCTCGAGGTTAGTTGTGACACCCGTGTAAAGAGTCCTGGAGCGATTCGCCATAATGTAAACGTAGTATTCATTCATTGGCGTGGTCCGAAGTCAGTTAGTCTGATCGAGTGCGGCATCGCTTGCGATGTATCCAACTGGAAAGTCTTGTTAGATCCTTCATCGCTTGGCGATTACCGGTGTTGGTTCATCTACCTAGGGGATCACTGGAAAAAGGCCTCCCTCCCACGAAGGGGAAGAAGACCGGGATACCGACGGTGGTCGTATCGGTCACGCTGGCCGATACGGACGGGCCGTTGCGAGAGACCACGCCGATCGAGCTAAGGTCAGATGCTCCCCGGGGTGCACCTCCGGGGACGGTCACTTTAAAGGCGACCTCGACGCTGGCGCCCGGCTCCAGTTGGACTTCCTCCGTCGACAGGCTGCCCCAGCCCTGGCTGCTGCTCAGGCTCAGGTCGTACACGTCAGCGCTGATGCCGGTGTTCGTGAGGCTGTGTGTATAAGTTATCTCACCACCGGGCAGGGCGACCCCGTGGTAGTCCGGGGAAAACTGCACTGCGTACGAGGGGATGACCTCGATCCCTTGCAAGGCAGCCAGAGCGTCGATGCGACCCCAACCGTACAGGTTGTTAGGCACGGCCTGGCCGGAGGTGCCCCCACAGGTACCCGAGACGTCCAACGGGACGGCAGTGCCTTCGATCAAAGCCTCGATCTGGTCCACCTGGCCGCGTAGAGCGGGCTGGGCCGAGATGAGCAGGGCAACCAGGCCGGCGACGTGCGGCCCGGCCATGCTGGTGCCGCTGAGGGAAGTGTAGCTGCCGCCCGAGTAGCTGGAGCGGATGCCCGTCCCGGGGGCGGAAATATCCGGCTTGAGGCGCCCGCTCCCGTCGACGCTGACCGGCCCGCGGCTGCTGGAGCTGGCCAGTGAATCGTTGCTGGTGGTGTTGCCGACCGTGAAGGAAGCCTCGTAGATCGCGGCCGGGGTGTTGACGGTGCTGCATCCACCCGGACCCGTACCCCCATCGTTCCCGGCCGAGTGCACGGTCAGGATCCCGGCTGCTCGCACGGCCTCCACCACGGCCCGCAGCACGTCCGGGTCGGTACAGCCCTCGATCACCGGGCAGCCCCAGGAATTGTTGATGACGTCAGGGGCCCGGGCGGGATCTGGATTCTGCCCGTCCAGGTCGGTGGGCGCCAGGAACCACTGGTAGCATTCGCTGTAAGTGACCGGGGTTCCCCAGCCCTGGTCCATGTTCCGGCAACCGATCCAGCGCGCCCCAGGAGCCATGCCGATCTGGTTGCCCGCGCCATCGTCGCCCAGGGCCGTGCCCATCGTATGGGTGCCGTGCCCGTTGTCGTCGCACGGTACGGTCGAGTCGCTGCCGCACGACGAACCCAGGCTCTCGTGGATGGCGTCGTGCCAGTTATAGTTATGGTCTGCGTTGGTCCCATCCCAGCCGCGGTACTGGTTCTTGATCGCCGGGTGGTCCCATTCGTAACCGGTATCCTGCCCGGCAATGACGGCTCCCTGCCCGGTGTATCCCGCCGCCCAGACTTCAGGCGCCCGCACTTTGGTAATGTTCCATTCGATGCCGTCTACAGACAGCGGGCGCTCCTGGGTGGTTTCAGGATCGGGCTCTGGCAGCCGGACACGCGGGTTGGCGTACACCCGGGACACGTCCGATCGCATGGCCAGGCTTTCGACCATCCGCAAGTCGCCGCGCACCCAGATTATGTTGGCGATCCAATAAGGCCGGAAGGCTGCTCCCCTTTGGATTAGAGAATCGATGACCGGTTTCTGGGTCCGTTCCGCCACCTCGGTCAGGCGTTCGAAGACGTAAGCCCCTTTTTCGAGCTTCGATGGGA
Organism: Anaerolineales bacterium; assembly: GCA_036393315.1. Lineage (GTDB taxonomy): Bacteria > Chloroflexota > Anaerolineae > Anaerolineales > UBA4823 > DASWHG01. The sequence continues at coordinate 2,848 of DASWHG010000277.1, forward strand.
GCGAGCCCGCCGCGCTCAGATCGGCCTGTTCCTGGAGAAATAGGATGAACTCGGTCTTGCCCGAAGCGGCGCTTTCCAGCACCTGCGGGTCGACCTTGGCCTGCCAGGGTGCGGCCGGGGAGGCCTGGGGCGCGCCGAAACTCCCAAAAATCAATGCCACCAGGAGGGCCAATATTCGGATCTTCACCGAGGAGACTATGCGCATGCCTTACTGGTCTGCAAGCGCACCCACCAGCTCACGGCAGAACTGCGGGATGTCCTCCACCACCCGCCCCCAGACGATATTCCCATCCCGGAAGGCAGCCTCGTCCACCCACTGCGCGCCGGCGTTGATCAGGTCATCCTTGATCCCTTTCGACCCGGTCGAGCGACGGCCCTCGACGATCCCGGCCGAGATCAAGACCAGCCCGGCATGGCAGATCGCCCCCACGATTTTCCCCTGCGAGTGGATCGTCTTGACCAGGTTCAGCACGGCCGGGTAACGGCGCAGTTTATCCGGCGCCCAGCCGCCGGGGACCACCACGGCGTCGAAAAACTCCGGGCTGGCATCCTCGGCGCTCACGTCCGGTTTTGCTTTCAACCCGTGTTTGCCCTTGTAGGAGTCCGCACTTCCGGTTCCGACCACGGTCACCTGGGCGCCCTCCTCTTGTAGGCGCATCAAGGGCACCCAGAATTCCAGGTCCTCGAAGCCATCTTCGACCAGGTAGGCAATCCGTTTACCGTTCAGTTTCATCGCCAGTTCTCCTTTCAAACAGTATTTTATCAGCTTGTACGGGCGAAGCATTTGCCGGAAAAAACCAGGGGTTCATTTCAGGCCTGTTGCCCTGCTCATCCCTCACCATTCCTGGCAGAAGGCAGGGACGGGTCTCGATTGCTCACATTGGTAAGGGCAGGTCTGGATGGTATGCGAAGGTTACCCGCCTGGATGGGATCTATTCTGGCAGCGGAACCTGGCAAATTCTGCAGACCTGCCCCTACCCCCCCGACCGGCAGACTCGCTGCTTCGGTTAAGAATTTCGTTTCCGTGCAAACCTTTTTCCGGATAGAGGATAATATAAGTGAGACTCTCAATCCAACATGCTACAGGAGCATTTGTGGAAGAAAAAGAGGCGATCAGGCAGCTGAAACGGGGAAACCCGGCTGGATTGGAGCTGCTGGTGAAGAGATACCAGTTGCAGGCAGTCCGGGCTGCAAACCTCATCGTCCGTGACTCCTCATTGGCCGAAGACATCGTCCAATCCGCATTTCTGAAAGCCTACGAACGCATCTACCAGTTCGATGTGGAACGCTCCTTCGGGCCGTGGTTTCTACGAAGCGTGATTAACGCTTCCATCAAGGCCGCCAGAAAGAGAAGCCGGCTCGTACCGCTGGATTCCGAAAATGATCCGTACCACCAATCATCTCTAAAGGATAACAATCCAGGACCGGAAGCGTTATTCGAGTCCGCAGAGACGGCCCAGGCGCTGCGCGAGGCTCTGGCGGAGCTATCTCCAGAACAACGGGCAACCATCGTGATGCGTTATTTCCTGGACATCGGAGAGGCCGAGATGGCCACTCAATTAGACCGCCCGGCAGGGACGATCAAGTGGCGTTTACACAAAGCACGAGAAAATCTCAGGAAGTTGTTGCAAATACGATAATCAGGGAGTATCCAATCTGGAAATGAATGGAGAGAATTGAAGAACGGGTAATTATCCCCGTATTGGAGACGACAAAATGGAAGAGCAAAAAATCAAGCGACTATTATTCGAATTGAACGAGGAAGAAGTTCCTTCTTCCGTTGACCTGTGGCCGGCTCTCCGTATAAAAACTACTGCGGTTGTCCAAAAAGATGGCACGTCAGTGCAGAAACGGCGCCAACGCACGGTCCAAATCCTGGCCTTCGCCGTAATAACGGCGTTGGTTTTGGCTGTCGCATTGCTCGGCCTGACACCTCAAGGTCGTGCCCTGGCCGATACGATTATCCAGTTCTTTACAACCACAGATCAACTCTCTTTCCCGGTTGCTCCGGACCGATCTACGAACGGGCCGATTCCGACCGATTCCCAGACCTACCTGCTCGAGCTCGTCCCGGTCCAGTCGAGTTCAACCCCTCTCTCGACACCTGATGTATCCGATCCAAATTGTGAAGGCGCGGCGCTGCTGAGCTATCCGTGTCAAATCGAAAGAGCCGAAGCGAAGGCCGGCTTTGACGCCAGGGAGTTCCCCGCCGGCCCACAGGGTATAGTTTTTCAAAGTGTCGAGGTGAACTCGGTCCAGAAAGAGATCATAATCACATACGATGTTATCGGAGGGGGCGGTTGGATCGATTTGAGACAGGGAATTGGAGAGATCCATGACGGCTTGTGGCGAAAAGGACCAGGCGACGCAGTCCAGGCTGTCCTGGTTGGAGACCTGCCTGGGGAGTACGTACAGGGAATATTTACGAGCGATGGGTCCGGTGAAGCCACCTGGGATCCCGAGGCGGCCGCGCAACGATTGCGCTGGCAGGATGGTGAGCGCTGGTTTTCTCTCGAGAAGAATGGTGACCCGTTCCCGATCGAGTACATGGACCGCGAGGAAATGATCGCCCTGGCAGCTTCGTTGGTGGATCGCCCACAGCAGAGTAAAAGCCAATTACGCGCTGAATACCTGACGAGCATCACGGACGCTGAATTCCTTTCAGGGATCGACCTGAAAGAACCTACTTTGTTGCCACAGGGCTTCAGCTTCAGCCATGCCGAATACGATGCACAGAATCACAGCGTGCGCCTTGTATACAAGCTCTCCGGCCGGCCTGGCGATGCCGGACTGGTCATCTTAGAGATGCCTTTGGAGAACGTTGAACAATCCGAGGATGGGTACTATGAAGGGGAAGATTATCAAACGCTGGCATTACAAACAGATGACCTGCGCATCACCTTAAGTTTTTTCGGCAGCCAGTGGTTTGGCGGCCGGCTGGACGAGGCCGGTTTGACTGCGATTGCGGAGAGCATGCAGTAAGCGGGGAGCTTACGATAATAATTTGCATCCCACCTGCAGATGTGGTAAAATTTGCGGGCCTGGGGAGGGGTTACCTCCGGAAAAAATGGAGGGATGGCCGAGTGGACTATGGCGGCTGTCTTGAAAACAGCTGTGGGCGCAAGCCCACCGGGGGTTCGAATCCCTCTCCCTCCGCCTGGCCCGGACGGGCCGAATTAACAACAGGAATATTGGGGAGGTGCCAGAGTGGTCGAATGGGGTCGCCTGCTAAGCGATTGTCGGGGCTATAACCTCGACCGCGGGTTCGAATCCCGCCCTCCCCGCTGGTCCAGCCTTGTAAGATAAACTGTTCGTGCCCAGGCTGCTTCATAAAAAATTGAAGCAGCCTTTATTTCTTCCCCCTGACAGGTCAATTATGCCATGGGGGAGCCGTTTTCCGTGCATCATATCTCGAAGCCGATCTCTTATGCTATGATTGAAGGCAGGAGCGTTGCATTCATCACAGATGCGACGCCTCTGTCTGGTCTATTTCTTCGGCTTGGTTAACTGGTTCTGGATCGGCCGTATGAGAGGAAAAATGATGAATGGCGAAAAGATCACCCGGGAACAGCTGCTTTCCCTACTCCAGGGCGGAAATGCCCACATGTCTTTTGAGAAAGCCATCGACCGGTTCCCGATAGAGAAGATCAACACATCTCCCACCGGTATTCCATACACACCCTGGCGCTTGCTGGAGCATATGCGCATCGCTCAATGGGATATCCTGGAGTTCATCCGCAACCCTGAGCATATATCCCCAGCCTGGCCCGAGGGGCACTGGCCTGCTGAAGGCGAACAAGCCGACTGGCTGAGATGGGAGAAGACCATCGTCGGTTTCCAGGAGGATCACAAAGCTCTTGAGCGATTCGTCTCGGATCCCGACACCGGTCTGTTCGCTCCGCTCGCGCATGCGCCGGGTTACAATATCCTGCGAGAGATTCTGGTAGTCTCCGACCACAATTCCTATCATTTAGGCGAGTTCGCCCTGTTACGACAGATCCTGAACGCCTGGCCTGTGAACGGGTGATCCACCATTCCCCGCCTGATCCACAATCATTCCGCGAAACGGATAGGCAGTGACTATCCTGAATCCTGGCCGACCAAGGAGCAGCCGATGAAGTACGGTTTTGTTTTCCCCGGGGGCGAGGCCCGCACTGCAGCTGAATACGCCTACCAGGCCGAGATCGCCGGTTGGGACGGCTTCTTCGTCTGGGAGCCGGTCTGGGGGGTGGACGCCTGGGTCTCGCTGACGGCCGCGGCCATGCGGACGGAGCGGATCCGCCTTGGAACGATGATCACACCCATCTCACGAATGCGGCCGTGGAAGCTGGCCAGTGAAACGGCCACGCTCGACCGGTTGTCGAACGGCCGCGTCATCCTCTCGGTCGGGTTGGGCGCCCTGGACTCCGGGTTCGAGGCATTTGGCGAGGTCACCGACCGGCGGGCGCGGGCCGAGCTGCTCGACGAGGGCCTGGAGATCTTGACCGGCCTGTGGCGAGGGCAGCCGTTTCGATTCGAGGGGAATCACTACACCGTAAAACCGACGGATTTTCAGGTACCTCCACCGCCGGTCCAGCAGCCACGCATCCCGATTTGGGTGGTCGGGGCCTGGCCGAGCCAGCGATCGATGGGCCGGGCGCTGCGTTACGACGGCCTGCTCCCAAATGTGCTGGGCGAAGACGGGAAAGTGCGGATGGTCCCACCTACCCCGGAGGAGATCCGGGAAATGAGCGCTTACATCCTGGAAAAGCGAGCGGAGGCGACCCCGTTCGACATCGTCGTCGAGGGACAGACCCCCGGCAGAGACCCGGACCGGGCCGCAGAGACCGTCCGGCCTTACGCGGAAGCCGGGGCAACCTGGTGGATCGAAGCGCTGTGGGAAGCTGGAAGCCAGGAAGAGGTCCTCGAACGCATCCGGCAAGGACCGCCCAATCTTTAATTCGGACTTCTCAGCGAGAATGGAATCTGGGCCCAGATCGATGATGCAAACCGAACGGCAGGTCGCCTCCGCCAGGCTCCTGGTCTCCCGGCTGGAGCGGCTTTCGGCCGATTCCTACTGGGCTCACCAGGCCAGCGGCCTGCGCGGATCGCTGCTGCGCTGCCTGCAACAGATCGAATCACCACCTGGAACGACAGTGCCAGAGTCCGAGATGCAGACCAGGGACTGGCAGCACCTGGACGAACTGGTCGAGCGCGGCTTCGAGATCCTGGTGCTGGCGGCCCGAGCGATGCGCCGGCCCACGCCGCGCTCGCTCAAGCGGTGAGGGCATGGACCAGGCTAGGCTGCATAAGACTCGGGGATATCTAACACACCACCCGCCGGATGACCTCCAGCGCCCGCTCCACCCGCGCCTGATCTGCCTGCGTGCCCATGTGTCCCAACCGGAAGACTTTTCCGCTCAGGGGGCCGTAGCTCCCGCCGACCACCAGCCCGCCTTCCCGGAAGAGGGCGTCCAACTGTGGCCACGAGAAACCCTCCGGGACTTCGACTGCGGTGACGGTCGGGGAAGGGACGGCTTCGGGCGCCGGGAACAGGGAGAGCCCCATCTCGACCAGCCGTTCCCGGCAGAAGGCCGCCACCCCGGCGTGGCGCTCGAACCCCTTTTCGAGGCCTTCCTTTAGAATGCGCTCACTTGCCACGTGCAGGGCAGCCATCCCGTGCCAGTAAGGCGTATACGGGAAGTAGAAATCCTCCTGGGCGCTGCGAAATGGTTTGAGCGCATCGTAACCAGGGTAATCGACCTGGTCGATGATCTCCCAGGCCGCCTCGCTGACCGCCACAAAGGACAATCCTGGGGGCGCCGACAGGCATTTCTGGGTCCCTCCCAGAGCCAGGTCGATGGCCCATTCATCCGTCAAAACCGGCGCGCCGCCCAGGCTGGCAACCACGTCCGCGTACAGCAGCGGAACCTGGTATTCTCTCTTCAACCGGCCCAACTCCTCCAGCGGGTTCAGCGTCCCGGAAGGGGTCTCGCAGTGCACCACCGTAATCATCTTCGGGCCGAACTCCCCGATTGCCGTTTCGACTTCCGTCCAATTGGAGATCGTGCGGTTATAAGGCAGGCCAATGGCGCGCACCTCTGCTCCGATGGACCTGGCCATGTCGGCGATCCCGAAGCCAAAAACGCCGCTGGCGATCGAAAGCACCCGGTCCCCCGGTTGGATGCAGCTCTTTAGCGCGCCCCACAAGGCCAGCATGCCCTCGCCGGTCTGGATCGCCACCCGGTTCTGAGTCCCCAGGATGCGCTGCAGGTTCGCTTCCGTCTGGTTGTACAGTTCAAGGAAATCGATCTCGAGGTCGCCAGAACCGAAGTCCTGCGTGTAAGCAGCGAGTACTTCTGGGGGTACGCTGACCGGTCCCGGGACCATAGGGATTGGGTAAGTCTTCATCGCCGTTACCTCCACGATCGTTGTCCGGCGGTCGAGCAAAGGTGGAACCTGGCCGCCGGGAGAAGCGGTGCTATTTTATCACTCACCTGGTGATTCGAATTATCGGGAACTCTTTCCCGCCCAAATGCGTCCAATACAAGTAAAATGGGAGCTCGTAGAAGTCTTCACCTGGCTTCTGCGGTTGGATCGTCGCCGCAGGCCAGGTCCCTGCTTTTTCCGGAGGCAGTGTTGAGGTACCCACCCATCGTTTCTTCCCGCTTAATCGCTCTTGCGCTGCTACTCGCGCTGGGGCTATCGATGATTCCCTTCAGCCCGGCCCAGGGACAGGCGGTGCGCCTGACGATGGAGGCCCAGCCCGCCCTCGACGGCTACTTCAAGTATGGCGAGTGGCTGCCGGTCTGGGTCACCCTGGAGAACAGCGGCCCGGACGTGCAGGCCGAGGTGCGGGTGCGCCTGTCCGATGGCGGAGGGGCAACCACGTTTGCTACCCCAGCCGACCTGCCAACCGGATCGCGCAAGCGCGTCCCCGTCTACATCCTGCCGAACAGCTTCTCGCACGAGCTGGAGGTGCAGCTGCTGGAAGAGGAGACTCTGCTGGCCTCCCGCAAGATCACCGTCCGGCCCCAACCGAATGTCAACTACCTGATAGGACTGGTCGCTCCCGAGCGCGGCGCTCTCTCCTTGCTCCAAACCATCTCGCTGCCCGGGCAGCAGCGGCCGGTCGTCTTAATCGACCTCACGCTCGCGGACCTGCCGGAACGGGTCGAGGGGCTGCGCTCGCTCAACTCCCTGGTGATCAACGCCGTCGATACCAGCGGGCTGTCAACCGGCCAGCAAGCCGCTTTGCAAAGCTGGGTGCAACAGGGCGGGCGCCTGGTGATCGGGGGCGGCGCGGAAGCCTTGCGGACGGCAGCCGGGCTGCCGGATAGCCTGCTGCCGTTTACGCCCCGCAGTCTGGAAGAAGTGGAGCAGCTGGACGCCATGGCCGAGTTCGCCGGAGGAGAGGAGGAGGTGCGCGTACCCGGGCCATTCACAGTAGCGACCGGGGAGATCCGTGCCGGCCGTACCCTTCTGCGCCAGGAGCAGCTGCCCCTGATCCAGGAGCAAGCCGTCGACCGCGGCTTCGTCGATTTCGTCGCCCTTGACCTGGCCCGCACCCCCTTCGACGCCTGGTCGGGGACTGGTTCGTTCTGGGAAGCGCTGCTCTCACCCGGCGCCAACTACCCGGAGTGGCTGCCATACGATATGTCGCTCCGCCAGAACCGGGCCAGTTCGATGCCTTACGCACTTTCCAACCTGCCGGCCCTGGAGCTGCCCTCGATTCGCAGCCTGGCGCTCCTGCTGGCCGTTTACATCCTGATCGTCGGGCCGGTCAACTACCTGGTGCTGCGCTGGCGCAAGCGCCTGCACCTGGCCTGGGTGACGACCCCGCTTTTCACCCTGATCTTCTCTGCAGGAGCGTTCGGATTGGGCTACGCTTTGCACGGCACCGACCTGATCCTCAACAAGATCGCCATCGTCGAGGTGCAGCCGGATGGCAACGCCAGCGTGAGCAGCTACATGGGCTTGTTCTCCCCGGCACAGCAGTCGTACGAGATCGAGGTGTCCGGAGGTGGGCTGCTCAGCCCGCTGCACATGGAGGGAGATCCCTGGGGGACTGGCGGGATAAACCAATCCGCAGATATGCTCTTCTTACAGGGAGAAACCAGCCAGGTGCGCGGCCTGACCGTGAACCAGTGGTCGATGCAGTCCTTTATGGCGGAGCTGACCTGGAACGGCTTCGGCCAGGTCACTGGCGATCTGCAGCTGGAAGGGGGGGAGGGCGACTCCACCCTGGCCGGTACGGTCCACAACGAGACTGCTTACACGCTCAAGGATGCCGTGCTCGTCCTGGGCAGCCAGTTCGCTCGCTTAGGCGACCTGGCCCCCGGGCAGGAGAAGGAAGTGAGCATGACCCTGCCTACCCTGCTCGGCCAGCCCTTCGAGCCCTCGATTAGCTGGAAGCTGTTCCAGGAAGAGCTGGAGCGGCCGAGCCCGAGCGGGCCGCCCAGGGACATTCAATTAAAGCAAACCGTATTGGATAACATATTCCCCTGGGGCAGCTGGTACGGGCCGATTCTGGGAGCGAACACTTCGATCACCTCGCCCGCCAGCACCTCCCGCCTGCTGCTCCTGGCCTGGCTGGACCAGGCTCCACCCGAGCCCCAGGTCGCCGGCCGCTCACCGGTCCAGCAGACGACCGCGCTGGTCATGGCCGCGCTCCCTTACCATCTTCCCGACGGCGACCACCTGTCCCTGCCGCCCGGATTCCTCCCTGGCACCGTGATCGATCTGAACGACGGCGGCTTCTGCGGCCCGATGGGCATGCCGGCCGTCTACCTGGGCAGGGAAGAGAGCGTATTCGAATTTCAAATTCCGTCCGAGATCGAACCAGGCAGCCCCATTGAGGGGCAAGAGCTGCAGGTCGAGCAGCTGGTATTGCACATCGGTTCGGACGTGGGCACGAACCAGGTCCCGGCCACGGGGATTTACAACTGGGAAAGCGAAACCTGGTCCGAGCTGCAGGGACTCGTCGCCGGGCGGAACCTGATCGCCGAGGTCGAAGGCTTGATCAGCGCAGATGGCAAGGTGCGAGTGCGCCTGGCCCCGAACAATATGTTCGGCGGCGGCTGCTACTTCCTGGCCATCGGCCTGGAAGGCACCCGGAGATAGGAGAGAGATGGTGATCGCAGTCGAGACACGCTCGCTCACCCGGCGGTTCGGAAACCTGGCAGCCGTCTCAGACCTGGATCTGCAGGTCCAGACCGGCGCGCTGTACGGCCTGATCGGTCCGAACGGGGCAGGCAAAACCACGACCTTGCGGATGCTGGCCGGTCTGCTGGAGCCGAGCTCCGGCGAGATCCTGCTCAACGGGCAGGCCGTCAACCACGACTGGCGCGAACTGAAGCGCCAGATCGGCTACATGCCCGATTTCTTCGGCGTATATGATGATATGCTCGTCTGGGAATACCTGGACTTCTTCGGCCGCTGCTACGGGCTTTCCGCAGGCCGCCGCGCCCAGGTGATCGGCGAACTGTTGGAGCTGGTCGATCTGGTCGAGAAACGAGGCGCCTACGTCCATACCCTCTCGCGCGGCATGCGCCAGCGCCTGTGCCTGGCCCACGCCCTGGTCCACGACCCTAAGGTGCTCCTGCTCGACGAACCGGCCTCCGGGCTCGACCCGCGGGCGCGGGTCGAGATGCGCGAGCTGCTGCGCGAGCTCGGCTCGATGGGGAAAACCATCCTGCTCAGCTCGCACATCCTCACGGAGCTGGCCGAGCTGTGCGATTCGGTGGGAATCATCGAGAAAGGCCGCCTGGTGGTCAGCGGCTCGCTGGACGAGATCCGCCAGCACGCTCTGCAGACACGCACCCTGCGCCTGAAGGTGCTCTCGGAGCCCGAGCAGGCCAGGGCCCTCTTAGGGAACCAGCCGGGAGTCGGGCAGGTGTATCCTGTGAACGGCCAGCTGGAAGTCGAGTTCGTCGGTGACGAGAGCGCCGCTGCGGATTTATTGAGCACCCTGGTCACCGGCGGCGTCCGGGTGGCTTCCTTCAGCGAGACGATCAGCGACCTGGAAGAGATCTTCCTGCGACTGACCAAAGGAGAGGTGGCTTAGATGCGCGCCAGGCCGTTGAACCTGCAGCTGGGGGCCAACCCCATCATCGTCAAAGAACTGCGCGCTCGCATGCGCGAGGCACGCGCCTTCGTCATCCTGACCAGCGTGCTGCTCGCATTGGGGGTCGTGAGCTACCTGATCTACAGGATGGCGATGGTGATGGCGGGTGGATACTCGCCCACCCCGCTCAGCCCGCAGATCGGGCAGATGCTTTTCCTCGCCCTGGCCTTCCTGGAGTTGATGATGGTGTGCGCCATCGCCCCAGCGGTCACGGCCGGTTCGATCAGCGGCGAGCAGGAAAAGCTGACCTACGAGATGCTTCTGGCAACTCCGCTGCACCCGGCGAGCATCCTGTGGGGCAAGCTGGTCTCGGCGCTGAGCTACGTGTTCCTGCTGATCTTCGCCGCCATCCCCATGTTCAGCCTGATCTTCATCTTCGGCGGCGTCACTTTGCGGGATATGCTCAAGGTGCTGGTGATCCTGGTGGTCGTGGCGACCACCTTCGGCATCCTCGGCCTGTTCATGTCCACCTGGCTGAAACGCACCTCGCGCGCGACGGTGGCCAGCTTCCTGATCGTGGTCATGCTGATGGCCGGTACCTTCTTCCTTTACGTTGCCATCGGCGTAATCCGGCAGGTCGAACCGCCCCGCTGGCTGCTGGCGGCTAACCCGGTCAGCGCGCTCTTTTCCGCTCTCTCCAACTCCCTGCCCTACGAGGGCTCGGCGTTCGGCTTCATAGGGATGCTGGGCTGGAACCTGGGAGGCAGCCTGCGCGTGCTGAGCGGGTCAACGCTGAGCTACACCGGCATCCCGCGCCCGCTTTACCACTACAGCCTGCCGCTCTACATCGGCCTGGCGCTGGTCCTGTACCTGTTGAGCACCCGGCTGGTTCTCCCCACCCATCGCTGGCGCCTGGGAATAAGGCAGGTATTGGCAGCCTTGATCCTGCTGCTGGTATTCGGTGGGGCCGTCGCGCTGGCTTTCGTGGCCACCGCGGATCGTTACGAGAACGCTGGCGGATCCGCTGCAGTTAATCCTTTGCAGCCGGTCTTCGAAAAAGGGATGGTGGAACCGCCTGTCCAGGTGTTTGAAGTCCCGCTACCGGAAGTCATTCCCTACCCTGAACCAGGCTCGGATGGCGCTTCGGGCAGCGCTTACCCGGCCCCGGTCGAGGCCAGCTCGCTCGCCACGGAAGACCAGGCGGCGATCTACGCAGCGGTCATCCGCCAGCTGTATATCGTTGATTATTTCTCGAACCAGGCCCCGCCATCTGGGGATATTTACCTGGTGCAGTGGACGGATGACGGCGTCGGCGACCCGGAGGTTGCCCGTGGCGATCCTCGCCAGCTGCCGGAGGAGCTGCAGGCCAGCACCAACGCCGGGTTGGGAGACCTGCCGGCCCAGGTGTATTGGATCGGCAATCCCGACGAACTCACCTTCCTGCCGGACTCCGGGGAGATAGAAGGTGGTGGCGTGATCATCACCTTAGGCAACGTCCACGACCAGGGAGAGGGCGCCGTGCTCGTCTCGGCCGCCATTTATCCCGGGAGCGCAAAAGGGTTGGGCAAATCCTATACGGTACAGAAAGTGGACGGCGCCTGGCAAGTTACGGGAGATACAGGTAACTGATGGAAAACACAAACCCCGGGCAAGCGAGCGAACTGCTGCCTTATCTAAAGCAGATCGGCGGCCGGCTGCGGCTGCGAGCCGGCTGGGTGTTCGCCCAACAGTCGCTGTGGCTGGCCGGGCTGGCCATGCTGGTGGTGCAGCTGGCCGGCCGGGTCTGGCCGGTCGAGCGCCTGTGGGCCTGGACTCTGGCCCCGCTGGCGGTTTGGGCCTTGGCGAACCTGCTTTATGCCCTCTTCCGGCCACAAGCCGCCATGAGCGTCGCCCGCCGGACCGACCTGGAGCTGGGCTTGAAAGAGCGCCTTTCGACAGCCTTGCTCCTGGCCTACTCGAAAGATGGCAGCGGCGGCCTGCCGGCGCACCTGGCCTCCTTTGAACCCGAGCTGGTGTCCCGCCAGCGTACGGATGCCCTGGAAACCGTTCGCACCATCCGGCCGCGGGCCGATTTCCCGCTCCCCTGGCTGCAACGCCCGCTGCTGCTGGCGGCCAGCGTGGCGGCGCTAACCCTCCTGCTGGCTTTTCTCCCCAACCCGATGGACGCCATCCTGGCGGAGCGAGCTGCGGTTGCCCAGGCAGCCGAACAGCAAGCCCAGCACGTCGAAGAGATGCGCGCCGAGATCGAGGAGAGCGCAGAATTGACGCCCGAGGAGCGGGAGGAGCTGCTCCGCCAGCTGGAAGAACTCGCCCGGCAGCTGCGCGAGAACCGTGGGGACCGGGCAGAAGCACTGGCCGATCTCTCCCGGATGGAAGAGCAACTGAGGGAACGACTCGACCCGGGAGCAGCCCAGCGGCAGGCCGCCCTCGAAGCCCTCTCGGACCAGCTGCAGTCCATGGCGGGCGAAGACCCCAGCCAGAGCGGGGACATGGCTGAGGCAGCGAGAGCGCTGGAAGAATTAGCAGAACAGCTGCCCGGGATGGATCCAGCCCAACAGCAAGCGCTGGCTCAATCCCTGTCCCAGATGGCAGCGCGCGCCGCCCAGGCCGGGGA
>DASWHG010000278.1:0-4029 GCA_036393315.1 Anaerolineales bacterium
GCTCCCGCTACGGTTTCGCCGATAAACCAGACGTGGTTGACGATCAGGAAAGTCACCCCGGCCAACAAGAGGCCCATCATCGCCAACATGACCACGCCAAGCAGCAGGGAGAACACGAACAAGGGCCAGTTGACCGCAGCCAGGTCGATGCTCACGTGCAGGAACAGCATCCCCGCCGTGATGGTGATCAGCACCGAGGCCGTCCCGACCAGGAACTTGGCCACCCCGCGTCCAAACAGGTACATAGGGATGTTGATCGGAGCGATGTACATATACTTGAGCGTCTTATAGTGCTCGCGGTCGTCGATCACGGCCCAGGAGATCCCTGCCATGACTGCGCCGACGTAGATGTAGAAGGCGTTGCCCAGGTAGATGTATGGGAAAATCGGGGATCCGAAATCGCCGCGGGTGATGATGCTGTACATCACCACCAGGATGGCGGCGCCGGAGATCGGCTTGACGATTGAATAGATGGCAAACAGAAATGGGTCGGTCCAGTTGGATTCGATCTGCCAACCCAGCCAGGCCGCGGTGCGGAAGGAGCGCCAGAAGGCTTCCAGAGACGAGAATCGAGAGCCGAGATTAGAGAACCGGGATCTGTAGCCAGCCGTGCTCATGGATCATCCTCACCTTCTGAATTCATCGAGACCTCTCGCTGACTTTTTCTATCGACGGGCTTCCGTCAGACGCCCCTCACGGATGGCGAGCTTTTCCATGTGGGCCAGCAGGTAAAATGCCCCTACCAGGAAGACGACGCAGGCGACCGCCAGGATGGCCAGCTCGACCTCGACCGAAAGGAAGCCAAGGGTGGCTCCCGAGGGGAAGATCAGCTGGCGCATGGCATCCAGACCCAGGGTCAGGGGGATGATGGAGGCGGTCGCCGCGACCCAGAAGTTGAGGCTGCGGATCGGAAAGTAGAACCCGGAGACCAGGTAAACGGGCTCCTGGGCCAGGTTCGAGAGGTGCCAGGCCTCCCGGCTGAGCAGCAGGAAGAGCGATGCCGCCATCATGCCCATCCCGTACAGGGCCACCATCGCCAGCATGAAGACGGCGAAGAGCTGGACAAAACTGGTGACCTCGAACTGGACCTGGAAAAACCAGCTGCCCAGGATCATGATCACCGCAGCGCGCAGGGCTGTGGCGACCAGCCCGCCCAACGCCATCCCCAACAGGATGGCCATCATCGAGCTCGGGGCCATAATGTATAGCGCAAGGTTGCCCTGCTCTTTTTCCCAGTACAGTTGGCTGGACATGTTCCACAAGACGTTCATCCAGAACGCGGTCATGGCGCCACCGACCACGACGAAGCCGATGTACTCCTCTGGGGCTCCGATCGCCCGGTAGAGGAACACGTAGGCCGAGACCGCCAGCATGGGCAGGAAGACGTCGAAGAACATCCAGGACTTCTCCCGCTGCTGCCCGACGACGCGCGGATAAGCCCGGGCGACGACGGTTTTAAGGAAAAGGCGCCATCCGGTGGCTTTCCTGGCGGGCGGAGAGGTGATCACTGCCATGCCACTCCTGAAAAGAACATGGGGCTCTGTTCAGCTCCCATTGGGTTTCTTCTCGGCGCTTTCAACTTCAGCCATGCTGGCGCCGACCAGCTCTACGAAGACATCCTCCAGAGTAGGCTCCCGCTTCTGCAGGTTGAGGATGCGGACGTTGCCGGCAGTCAGGGTGTTGATCACTGAACCCAACACAGGCTCTTCCTCCAAGACGAACTCGAGCTGAGCACTGCCGTCTTGGGGGTGGTGGACGACTTGCTTGACCCCGGGGAGCGATTCCAAGGCCTGCACCCCAAGACCGTTGAGCGGGCTGACTTCCAGCCGGAAGATGGCGTCCTGCTGCAGGCTGTGTTTTAACTGGCTGGGTGAATCGCAGGCCAGCACTCGGCCCTGGTTAATGATGGCCACCCGGTCGCACAGCTCGTCGGCCTCGACCATGTAATGGGTGGTCAGCAGCAGGGTGCGGGTAGGGTTCTCGTCGACCCAGCGGCGGATGAACTGGCGCACGTCTCGAGCCGCCCCCACATCCAGGCCCAGGGTCGGCTCGTCGAGGAACAGCACCTCCGGATCGGTTAGGAATCCTCGCACGATGTTCATCTTCTGGCGAAGCCCGGTGGATAGGTCCGATGATTTCGTGTTCAGGCGGTCGCCCATGCCGACCACTTCCAGCAGCTGCTTGATTCGCCGGTTCGCCTCGCCCGACTCCAACCCGTAGAACTGGGCGAACATCCACAGGTTCTCACGCACGGTCAGCAGACCGTAGCCGGAGGACTCTCCCCCGGAGACCATGTTGATACGCGGCCGGACCTTCTCGGGTTCCTTCTCGACGTCGAAGCCGGCGACCTGAGCCCGGCCGCTGGTAGGCGCCAGGAGCGTGGTCAGGATCTTGATCAAGGTAGTCTTGCCCGCCCCGTTCGGACCGAGCAGCCCAAATAGCTCGCCGCGCTCGGCCTGCAGCGAGACGTCGTTCAGTGCGACCAGTTCTCGGGCCTCGGTCTTCCGCCCGCCGCGGATCTTATAGACTCGGCCTACATTTTCCGTTCGAATGGCAAAATCCATAGAAAACCTTTTGAATCTGACAAAATTGATGGGGAATCATGGGCTAATCGTAGGGTAAGCGTAGGGTAACCGTCAAGCACAAAAAAGAGAAACCTGATAATATAAGCCTCGAAGGGCGATTTCTCTTCTTCTCCTCCTTAGAGAGAGCCGGGGTCGGCGTCCCCGGCTCTCACGATTCCAGGTAGTAGCGCATGATGGGGCGGGTCTCTGAACGGCGCAGAACTTCTACAAAACCAACCTGTAAGAAGGTGCCTGGCAGGCCGGTAAAAGCGAACAAATCGGCCGTTTGGCCACGCTTCGGGTCGACCGGGTAGCCTTCGACGATTTTAGCGCCCTGTGAGCGAGCGTAATCGACTGCGCCGCGCAGCATTTCCACGCTCAGCCCCATCCGCCGGTGGTTCTTTTCCACGAAAAAGCAGACCACCGACCACACCGGTCGATCATCGACTCGCTTGAGGACCCTCGAGCGGTCCAGGACCGGGAACGACTCTCGGGGGGCGACCGAACACCAGGCTACCGGCTGCCCCTCGTGGTAGGCCATCAATCCGGGGACTTCCCCCGTCGCGACGATGGCCTGCATGCACTGCCGGTTGCCCTCACCTTTCTGCTGGTCGAACTCGGCGCGCCTGATCCGAAACCACATGCACCAGCAGCCTCCGACGGCGCCGCGCGGGCCGAATAAGGTTTCGAAATCCTCCCAGCGTTCGGGCGTGACCGTGTGAATGGACAGGCGCGGAGATCCTTCGTTCACTACCAGCCCTCCTCGAATCTTCAGCCAACAGCAAGTTTTGATTCTACCGCAGATTCGATGCCTGCGGTTAACGCGCTTCCGAGCCGGGAAGATCCTGAGCAGCGCCCCTACCTACGCTCACTCCATTTCTCGCTGGAAGGCGGAAACCTGTGACAGGTGATGTGGATCGATTGGCGAACGAGTGCAGCTAATAACGGAGGCCGTGCTCGACGAAGAATTTGAGCAGGGTCAGCGCTTCGCCCCATCCGGCCGCGCAGTTCAGGCAGGCCAGGCGTCCGGAAGGCGTATCCTGATATCCGTGCTCGCGCAGGCGGATGACCGTCCCATCCGCGACGGGCTCGAAATCCACTTCGACGGTGGTGGAGTAAGAGGGGCCATCCGGGAACCATTGGAACACGAAGCGCTCTGGGCGGCGAGCTTCCAGCACGGGGCCGCCATCTTCCCCGCTGAAGCGGTCCGGGCCCCAATCGACCCAGCGGAAGCGGATCTCGCCGCCTGGCCGTGGATCGACTTCCGCGCCGGAGGTGAACCAGCCGTCGAGGCTCTCGGCAGTCGTGAAGGCGTCGTAGACCTCATGGCTTTCTCAAAGTCGAAAGCCCTGCTTTTCCCCACCCCCTAACCCCCGCCCCAGGGCGGGGGCAAAGAGGAAATTGGGGTGGGAGAAGGCGGCAAAGCCGCCTTCTCCCACCCCAAACCCCATTTTTGAGAAAGCCA
>DASWHG010000279.1:0-5762 GCA_036393315.1 Anaerolineales bacterium
GATCGTAAGCGGCGCTCACGCTGGGATAAGAAAAGACGGGAGAGAGAAGCAGGCAGTTTGTCCAACAGCCCCACCTCCTCGTTCGCCTAGCCCCCGGAACCTTTCAAATAAATCCCCTGTGGGTCGAGATCCTGGCGTAGGATGCGCAGCTCCTCCTCCGTAGGCAGGTCCGTCGTCCGCAGGGATACAGCCGTCTTTACCGGCCAGCCGGTGTTCTCCTGCACTTGCTTAACGGTCTTTCCCGGGTGCAGGGCAACCAGTGCCAGTTCCCCGTTCTCGTCCGGCTCGAGGATGCCCAGGTCAGTCACCACCGCCTGCGGGCCGGCCCCGCGCAGGTTTGCCGCCTCCCGCTCGGCCCGCCCGCCCAGGAAGCCGGCCGAGGTGCGGAAATCTACTTTTTCTGGGAAGCGCCGTTTTTGGTGCGGCGTGAGCACGTAGCAGCGGTTGGCCCAGGCCGAAATCTCCATCGATCCGCCCGATCCGGGCAGGCGCACCTTGGGCTGTTCGTACCCGCCGATTACAGTGGCGTTGATGTTGCCGAACCGGTCGATCTGCGCCCCGCCCAGGAAGCCAACGTCGATGTTGCCGCGCTGCAAATACAGCGCGAAGATGTCGTACATACTGCAAACTGCCAGCGCGCCGCTCACCAGGGTAGGATCCCCGATAGAAAGCGGCAGGCGCGCCGGCTGCGCCCCGATCACCCCGGCCTCGTAGATCATCACCAGGTTGGGAGCGTGGGTATGCCGGGCCAGGTTGCAGGCCAGGTTAGGCAGCCCCACGCCCACGAAGACGACGTCCCCATCCCGTAGCAACCGGGCGGCGTTGATGGTCATCAGTTCGGAAGATGAGTATTGACTCATTGCGTTGCCTCATCAACATTAGAAAAGGGAGAGGGGGTAGGGGAATCCGGTAATCCATCCCTTTATCCCCTATCCCTTATCCCCTATCCCCTTCATTAGTATTTCCCATAATCGACCGCTGCGCTGAGGCGGCTGCCGGTCTTCAGGCGCTCGTGCACCTGGGGGCCCAGCTTCTGCCAGTACTCGGCCCGGTCCTGCACCCCGTACACCCACTCGTCCAGGTATGCCCGCATCGAGTCCGGCGTCTTGCTGATTTCGTCCCACTCCAGGTAAAAGGCGTTGTCCCGGTCGTAGTACCCCTGGGTGTAGGATGGGTGGGCAGCGTAAGGCACCTCGCAGACCGCGTCGACGATGAACCCGGGGATCAGTGTCCGGTTCGGATCCGAGCGGATCACTTCTGCGTCGACGACTTCCTCCGCGGTCAGGATCACCCGCTCGGCGGCGAAGGCCGCCTCCTTCTGCTCGCCAATGATGCCCCAGATTTGCGCGTTGCCTTCCGCGTCGGCGCGCTGCACGTGCACGATGGCCACGTCCGGGTTCAGCGCAGGGACGACCACCACCTCATTGCCAGAATACGGGTCAATCACCCGGCGGTAGAGGGGATTGGCCTGTTCCAGGTCCGCGGCTGCGGTCGGGTTCATAGGCATGAAGGGCAACCCAGCCGCGCCGGCCTGCAAGCGCGAGATCATGCTGAAATGCGAGTATTCCTCCCACTCGAGGTTCCCGGCCTCGATCTCTGCCCGCACGAAGCGCAGTGAGCCAACCCCCGGGTTGCCCATGTAGGAAAAGATCACTTTGCGGGCGCAGCCGGCCGCCACCATCTGGTCGTAGATCAGGTCGGGGGTGGCCCTTGCCAGCACCAGGTCTTTCAGCCCCTGGCGGATGATCTCGTGACCGGCGGCAAATGGGATCAGGTGGGTGAACCCGGCCGCGTAAACCGTATCCCCGGCGCGCACGTAGCGCCGGATGGCTTCAGAGAGAGGGATGATTTTGTCCATGCTATCTTTTTTCGCTTTGCTCGTCTCTTCTACTCCCCCTTTCCGTCAGCTTCTGCTGCACCGTCCGGATCGTCCGGAAGCGCCCGCTGGGGGTTGGAGGCGTACGGCTGCGCAGCATGAGCAGCAGGCCTGCAACGGCGCCTAGCAGGCCGAAGGGTAAGACCCAGTATTGGGGGTCCTCGGTCAGGAATGAGGCCATGAGAAACATCAGCATGATCAGGCCGATAAAGAAAATAAACCGTCCAATCCGTCTCCTGATGCTCATTACGACCTCGAGCGTGTTTATCCATCAGGACGGCGGTGATCTTTCGAAGTTTCACCGCCGTCCCGCCGGGTTCCCTGAGGTGGTTATTCGACCAGCGTCTGGATCTGCTCGTGCATATACAGCGGGAGGTAATAGTGCCCGCCGGCGTTCTTTCCCGTGGAGCCGGAGCCTTTCCAGCCGCCGAAGGGTTGGAAGCCGGGCCAGGCGCCGGTCGTGGCTCCTTGCGGTCGGTTGGCGTAGGTGACGCCGGCCTGGATGTTCTCGAAGAACCAGTCGGCTTCTTCTTTGGTGCCATAGAAACCTGCGGTCAGGCCGTAGGTGACGTCGTTCGCCAGCTGCATGGCTTTTTCCAGGCTCTCGACTTTTGCTACCGTCGTGATCGGCAGGAACATCTCGTGTTTCCACAGCCGGTGCTCGAGCGGGATGTCGGCGACCAGCGTCGGCTCGCAGAAATAGCCCCTGGCGTACTCCCCCTCTGCCAGAACCTTTCCACCGGTCAGGAAGGTGCCCGCCTGGGAGAGTTCTTCCGTGTAATTCTTGAAATCCTTGTAAGAGCTCTTGTTCACCACCGGTCCGAGGTAAACGGCCCGGTCGGTGGGATCGCCGATGGCCAGCTTCTCCGTCAGTTCCACGACCCGGTCCACCAGCGTGTCGTACAGGGGCTCCTCCACGTAAACGCGCGAACAGGCCGAGCATTTCTGCCCCTGCAGGCCGAAGGCCGAGCGCACGATCCCGACTGCAGCCCGTTCCACGTCGGCGTGGCGCGAGACGACCGCCGGGTTCTTCCCGCCCAGTTCAAGGATGGTGGGCCGGGGATAACTTCCCCCGGCAAAATCGCGGTAGATACGCATACCCACGTCTAAAGAGCCGGTGAAGGTGACCCCATCCACCTCCGGGCTGTCGATCAGCGCCTGTCCCAGGGTGCTCCCCGGGCCGGTCACGTAGTTGAATGCGCCATCCGGCAGGCCGGCGTCGCGGAAGCATTCCGCCAGCAGCCGGACCACGTAGGGGGTATCCGTGGCGGGTTTCATCACGATGGTGTTGCCGGTCACCAGCGCGGCGCCGGCCGGGCCGCCCGTCAGCGCGGCCGGGAAATTGAACGGGCTGATCACCAGCCACACGCCGTAAGGGCGCATCACCGAGGTGTTCGTGGAGGTGTAGCCGACCAGCGGGTCGCGGCCCATCTCCACGATGTAGCCGCCGTTCTTCTCCATCTGGTAGCAGGAATAGCGGATCAGGTCGGCAGTCTCGGCCACGTCGCCGAGGGACTCCATGCGGTTCTTGCCCACCTCCATCGCCATCACCGCGCCGATCTCAAACGTGCGTTCGTCGATCAGATCGGCAGCTTTGCGCATCAGCGTCACGCGGTCCTGCCACTTCATCCCGCTCCAAACAGGGAAAGCCCGCCGCGCGGCCGCCAGCGCCTGCTCGGCGTCTCGGGCGGTGCCTTTTTGGAAGACTCCCAGTACCACGTCCGTGTCCGCGGGGGAGCGGTCTTCGAACTTCTCCTCGGCAAAGTGGTCCTGGCCGGCGATGATCATGGCGTGCTCTTTCCCCAGGTTCGCTTTTACGCCCTCAAGGGCTTCCTCGAAGCGGGTGTGCAGTTCCTCCGGCGGGTTGAACATGGTCGAATAAGTCAATTTGAAACCTGTATCTGACATAGATTGACCTCCTCTCTTTAATCCGGTTGCAGGTGAAATAGGTTGGTCGAATATAAGTATAGCCGAGGCGGGCGCTTCCGTCAAAGTAAGGGGAGGCCGGAGTTGCGGTTTCAACGCGTGGTAAACACGGCGTACTGTCCGCTTCTCTCGGACGGATTTTCTCAAGAGATTTTAATACCGAAACAAAACACATCCCAGATTTAATCTTCGGGAAGTGGCCTGGTGATAAGACCCCATCCCCGAGCTTCTTCTAACAGGGTAATTTTGGGCAGCATGCTGCCCAAAATTACCCTGTTTAAATTTTCTCCCCACCCCCTTCAAGGGGGTGGGGGTGAACTATGGGTGTGAATCACTCTAAAATTAAATTTGGGGTGATTCAAGTTTAAATTTACGCTGTCAGGTTGTCGGATTGGGTCACACGCCTGTCAGGGATAGGGTGTTACGAACCGGTCTTGTGCGATTGCAACCACCGTGCGCACGCCTTTAACACGGACAGCGTTCAGGTTCAGCCAGGTCGATTTAAGGCCTGGGCCTTACGGGTCTTACCGAGAGTTTGAAGATGGTGGTCGTCTCATAGGTCTCGCCGGGTCGCAGCACGGTGGACGGGAAGTCCGGTTGGTTGGGGGAATCGGGGAAGTGCTGGGTCTCCAATGCAAGACCATCCCCTTGGCGGTAAGCGCGGTGGCTGGTGCCGTAAAGGGTGCCATCCAGGAAGTTGCCAGAGTAGAATTGGATGCCTGGCTCGGTCGTGAAGATTTCCAGGAAGCGACCGCTTTCCGGTTCGTACAGCTGCGCCGCGGGGATGAGCGACTTGTCCTCGAAGGATGGCCGGTTCAGCACCCAGTTATGGTCGAAGCCTCTGCCAATGACGATCTGCGGGTGGTCTGACCGGATCCCATCGGCAAGGGGTTTCGATTTCCGGAAGTCCAGTGGGGTCCCTTCCACGGGTGTGATCTCGCCGGTCGGGATCAAGGTCTCGTCGACCGGCGTGTACTGGTCAGCGTTGATCCTCAGGATGTGATCGTAAATGGCGCCCTCGCCTTCGCCCGACAGGTTCCAATAGGTGTGGTTGGTGAGGTTGACAATGGTCGGCGCATCGGTGGTAGCCCGGTAATCCATGCGGATTTCGTTCTTGTCGGTCAAGGTATAGATGACGTAAACGTCCAGGTTGCCTGGATAATTTTGGTCGCCATCGGGACTGAGATAGTGCAGTTCGATGCCTACCTCATTTCCATCGTTGATCTCCTGGGTAACTTCCCAAACCTGCTTGTCGAACCCCTTAACACCGCCATGCAGGTGATTCGGAGGGTTGTTGATATCCAGCTGGTAGGTCACGTCATCGAGCGTGAACATGCCCTCGGCGATGCGGTTCGCGTATCGTCCCGTGATGCAGCCGAAATAGGGATTCTTAGTTTCGTAATCCTGGAGATTGTCGAAGCCTAGTGCAACGTTTTCGAATTGATGTCTGCGGTCTGGCACCTTTATGGAGGTAATGATCCCACCGAACGTGATGATCTTAACCTCCATCTTTTTTGCGTTGGTCAGGGTGTATTCATCAACCTCGATGCCATCTGCAGTTACACCATAAAGTTGTTTATCGATCGTCCCTCTGGCCACTGCCGTCGATACCCCCGGAAGGACAAAGGTTAAAGCCAGAGCTAGAACGACAGCCAGATACAGATAGCGGCTGTAGCGTTTCATGGTTTTATCCTCCTACACGTTTCATTCAGGAATTTTCAGGTCAGGCCAATGCCATGAGGCATATCCGCTAGTTTTTGAATCTCCACCTCCTTCTGAAATAATAAAACGCGACCATCCTCGAAAGCCATCGCGGACGATCGTGTTTGAACACCCCCACATTTCCGGCCGGATGACCCATGTTATCCCCTATTACGACAGGTTTTGACCGGTTAGCAACGAGTCGCCATAATAGAATAGAGCTTATCATGCCGGTTGTCAACAGCCCATTTTTCCTATT
>DASWHG010000280.1:0-8742 GCA_036393315.1 Anaerolineales bacterium
GCGCTACGCTGCCCGGCCGGAAGCGGTCCGGACGACGTTCGATCACCTGCGTGAATTCCTTTCTGAAGAAGCAGAACGAGAGAATGAAATCTAACGGATGAGACGAAACTTCCTTTTCCCGTTTACCCGGGCGATCGGCGAATATGGAGCTCGCTTGCGCGCCTTCAGGCCCAACGCCAGGCTCTACCTGTCGAACGTCCTGATCGTCGGCGCTTCGATGGGCGTTTATCGCCTGCTGTTTAACTTTTACGTGCTCAGCCTGGGCTTTGACGAGGCCCTGCTGGGGAGCCTGATCACCACCAGCAGCTTTACCGCCTTGATCGCCGCCCTGCCCATGGGCTACCTGGCAGACATCGTAGGAAGGAAAGGCTCCTTGCTGATTTCCGGTGCGCTGGTCAGCGCCTCGATCGTCGCCATCGTCCTGTGGCCCTTCGAGGGCATGTTCTACGCCATGAACGTGGTCTCGGGCTTGGGCCAGGCCCTGGCTGCGGTCACCATGTCCCCGTTCCTGATGGAAAACAGCGGCGAAGAGGAGCGCACCTACCTTTTCAGTTTCGCATCCGGGCTTCAAATGGCCATCGCCTCGGTGGGGTCCTGGATCGGGGGCTACCTGCCGACCTGGATCTCGCTGCTCCGCGGTGTTTCGCCGACCAGCAGCCCGGCCTACGGCGGGGCGTTGCTGGTCATCGCCCTGGTCGCGGCAACAGGCCTGGTCCCCCTGGCTTTTCTGCGCACGCCGCGCCTGGGGCGTTCCGAACGCACCGTGTTTGCCCCCATCGCCTACGCCGCGAAGCAACCCGTCCTGTTGGGGAAGCTGATCCTGCCCATGCTGCTCACCTCGATCGGGGCGGGGTTGATCATGCCCTTCATGAACGTCTTTTTCAGGGTGTTTCACAACCAGCCGGACCCGGTGATCGGCTCCCTGTTCGCCTGGGGCTCGCTCGCCATGGGTATTGGCCTGCTGGTCGCGCCGCCCATGGCCGACCGGATGGGCAAGATCCAGCTGGTGGTCATCACCCAGGGCCTTTCCATCCCCTTCTTGATCTTGCTCGGTTTTTCGCCAATCTTCTGGGTGGGCGCCCTGGCGTATTACGTGCGCCTGGCCTTGATGAACATGAGCGGGCCCGTGTACCAGACTTACGTGATGGAGCACGTCGAACCATCCGCCCGCGCGACGGTGGCGAGCCTGGTCAGCATGTCTTGGAACTTTGGTTGGGCCTTCAGCCCGACCATCAGCGGCATCCTTCAGGTCCGCTACGGCTTTGGCCCGCCTTTCCTGGGGACGATCGTTTTATACGTTGTCTCGGTCGTGCTCTATTGGGCCTTTTTCTGGCGCGCAAAAACGGAAATCATACCGGCAACGGTCCCCGGCGACTGATGTAACCTTTGAAGGGGGTCTGCATCTAATAAACGCAACTATTGGCTGGCTGCTGGCAGTCGATATTCGCTGCGGCAGGCAGTAAAGTGACACTCATCGTTAAGGAGACCTGATTCGGATGGAGATGATCATCGATTTCCCTGGAGGGGCACGCGTCGACGCCCACTTCGGACCTTACACCGTAACCACCGACCAACCCTTGCAGGGCGGCGGGCAGGGCCTGGCCCCCACACCGTTTGCCACTTTCCTGGCCTCGATCGGGACCTGCGCCGGCATATATGTGCTCGGTTTCTGCCAGCAGCGCGGCCTGCCAACGGAAGGCATCCGCATCATCCAGCAGGTTTACACAGACCCTTCCACCGGGATGGTCGGAAAGATCGGGCTGGAGATCCAGGTACCCGCTTCGTTCCCAGAGAAGTACCGGCCTTCACTGGTGCGCGCGGCCGAGCTGTGCGCGGTGAAGAAGCACTTCGAACGCCCGCCGCAGATCGAGATCGCGACGAAAGAGGTCGAACTGGCCTACTGACCATTTTATAGGTCGTCCTGTCTCTCAAGACGAGTACGCAGACTTCAGGATGGAGCGCATCCGGGTGCGGGCTCTCGCCAGGCGGCTCTTCACGGTCCCGATCGGCCGGCCGAGGGCTTCGGCCGCTTCGCCGTACTCCAGTCCAAGCATATCGACCATCACCAGGACGCTGCGGTGTTCATCAGGCAGCCGGTTGAGGCAGAACTGGATCGTGTCTTCCAATTCGGATTGGAGCAGCCGCTCCTCCGGCGTCTCTTCCCGGTCGGTGGCCCAATCGGGCGACTCGATCTCTTCGCCGTACGAGTCGTGGATCTCGAAGGGGATCGTCGGTTTCGCTTTGCGGCGGCGCAGTTCGTCGTAGCTGAGATTGGTGACGATGCGAGACAACCAGGCCCGGAAAGAGCCGCCGCGATAGGTGGACAGGTTCCGGTAAGCCGAGATGAACGCTTCCTGGGCCGCGTCATCGGCAGCCTGGCACTCGCCAAGCATCCGGTAAGCCTGGTGGTAGACCATGTCCTGGTAGAGCAGCACCAGCTGGTTGAATGAATCGAGATTCCCTTGCCTGGCTGAGTGGATCAGCCATTGTTCCTCGTTTCCTGACCGCTGGCGGTCGGCAGGGAGAGGGTGCGGGCGTCCGTTGCGGGAAGACGCGCCGGTCTTCTTCGGTTTGCCAGGCTGGCTCTGGATGGGAGATGTTTTATCCATGATTGTCATCCGTTTCCCCTGGCAATTTCAGGGCTTCTTCCTGTCCAGGAAATAATCAAACGTAAACGCTTGTGGAGGCGGAAGTTCGGGATCGAATAAGCCTTCCGTGAACTCGACGTCATAGGCGATGGCATTGACCACGACCTCCTGCGAAACGCCCCTGCCCCCACTTTGAGGCGTGAAATGCGCCCAACGGAGGATTACGCCGGTAACGGTGTCGACCCAGAAGCGGTCGGAAACCTGCCCTTCCACGTTTGTATAATCGGCCACCAGGGTCATGCGCCCGGCGACCTCATCTCTGCGGATTGCCTCGAACCTGCCTTTGCGCAGGGCGATCGACCAGGATGGGTAGACCATCTTGTTGAGCAGAGAAGGCACCAGATTGGGGTGATCGAATTCGCGCAGGGCGCTTTTTTCCAGGTCGTAAATCGCAGACAGGCCCTGCGAGGTGATCCTGATCTCCACCGGGGAGCCATCGGGAGGGCCTGACAGCCACAGCCCCTCGTCCGGCTGTTCGATCCAGATCTGTTCTCGGCTGACTTGAACCTCGCCGTCATAAGTGGTCGTGACCAGGGCGTCGACCCAAAGCGTTTTCCACAGCGCCCAACTTTCCTCCAGGCGTTCCCGGATCTCGTCGGGGTGCGACCAGGAGTTGAGCGGTTCGACCGGCGGGACCGCGGTCGCGGTTGGATCCGGTTGAGATTCCTGGACGCCGGAAACGCTTGCTGATTCCTCGTCCTGTGCTGGTTCGGCCGCGACTGCCAGCGCTGCCCCCTCCTGGCTCACCAGGACCAGGCTGCCGTCCGGGCGAGCCTCGAAGTCCCAGCGGTGACAGTCTTCTTTCGGGCAGTCTTGGGTCACGGGGTTCGCTTCACTGATCCCTCGGCGGTACAGGTGGGTGACTGCGACCACCGAGCCATCCAGGATCTCGGCCTGGGTCGTACGGAGAACCTCTCCGTCTCGAACCGAACGCACCACCGGACTCCCGGTGACCAAATCGCTCGTGATGATGGGGAAGGCCTCCGGGCCGGCCTCCTCCGGCAGCAGCAGCCGCGTGGAGGCTGTGGCCCATCCCGCGTCTCCCGCCGGAGCAGGATCGAAATTCCAGCTTTCTAGAAGAGCGGTGACGGCCCCGGCGGTCTCTTCAGAGACCCGCCTGCCGCAGATTACTTCCAGGCGCATGAGGCGACCCCACTTGAAGAAACGGGCGGGACTGTACCCGGCTGGCTCGCCGGCTTCCTGGCAGCCTTTCCCTGTCCAGAAGGTTTCGAGCTCGGGTTCCGTTTGTTCCGGCCCGTAACCTTCTTCGGGGGCTTCGCTCTCCTGGACTGCCAGGACGATGTAGGCGCCATCGGCCGGCAACTGGTCGAGCACCGACCCCGGCGTGTAGCCCGCTGCTCTGGCCCAAAAACCCTCTTCTCCCCAGCTGTTAAAGGCCACCCAACCAGAAAAGCCAGGTTCGAGCGATTCTTTCCCTTCGACGGCTGCCCAGCTGGAGGGTAAAGCCACGTTCAAATGGTATCGTTCGGAGCGGAACTGCACGTAATCCGACCCGCGCACCGCATTCTCCTCGACGACGACCGGCTCAACCTCCCCGGGCTGGATTACCGGGATCACGTTTCGTAATGTCCAGTTCAGGACGACGAGAATAAACACAGTCAGCGCGACCCAGGCCAGCGTCGGCTTCATTCCAACCAGTGGTTCCAGGATGGATTTCCAGCGCGCCTGTCTCTGCAGCTGCATCTCGGCGTACGGCATCAAGCGCTGCTGCAGGAGGGTCTCCCTGGCGCTGGCTGCGCTGAAATCGGTTTCAATTAACCGCCGGGCCAGTTCCAGGTCCTGGCGGCACTCTGCAGGGGTATCCTCAGAGTCTGGCGCTGCGGACCCTTGTACTAACAGGTCGAGGTCTTGGTTAAAGCGCTCCACCCATTCACGCTCGTTCATGGCATTGCTCCTTGCTGCTGTTTGGAGTGATGCTCTTCCGCGTGCCCTCCCAGGGTTGCTCTCAGCCGGTGGATGGTCCTGTGCAGGATGACTCCAATATTACTCTCACTCAAACCGGTCAATTCTGCAATCTGGCGGTTGGTCAGCTGGCCGGCAAACTTGAGGCCTAATAGGTCTCGATCTCGTTCATCCAATCTGCCGATGGCTGCCAATAGCTCCGCTTCCGCCTCATTTTGGAGGGTTGCCTCTTCCGGGCTGGCTTCTTCGCTCGGCCATCGGTGAAGGATGTCGATGGAGAGCCAGGTGCGGTAGCGCTGAGCCCGCCGGTGACCGCTGACAAGGTTGCGCGCGATGGCAAACAGCCAGGCGCCGAACGGCCCACGCTCCGGAGAGAACGTGTGGATCCGGTCCAGCAGTCGCTCGAATACCTGGGCCGTCAGGTCCTCGGCTGTAGCCGTGTCGTCACAGCGGTAGCGCACGTAGTTGAACACGCGAGTGTAGTACAGCTGGTACATCTCAGCAAAGGCGGCCGGCGTGAAGGCTTCTTGCGTGGCCAGCAGGCTGTCTTCCGGAAAGAGAGCGATGGAAGTCTTCATAAAAGCTGGATTGTTCACTCGCCTGTTAATACGCGCAACGGTCAAAAGTATTACAAATTCATCCGCTTATTGACCGAAATAGATTCAGTCTCTCTGGGATCTGCCGTGGTAGGGCCCTCCCTTTTTCCACGGCGATTCCCAAAGACCCTAGATTCATTCCTTAAATTTACATAACATTTTTATAACACTTAACATATTATCGCGCAAATTTTGGTACGAGACAATGATTTAAGAAGATCTCTTCCTTTATTGAAAATTGAAGTAGTTGAAAACCGCCTGCGAGAGCAAAGAGACCAGCGCAGAAGCCGGATCCCAGAGCAGCAGCTCCCGGTGGTAGAGGTAGACCACCAGCACGTAATCGCCTCCCGGGCTGGAGACCAGGGCCGCATCGCCGATCGTGTTGATGATCCCGAACAGCGACACCCAGCCGTGCTTGTGGATCACCTCCACTTCCTCTGGCACGCCTGCTTCGATCAGGTACGGGGTCTTGTTGCCGGCCAGGTATGCCAGCATGGCCTGGCACTCGGCCTGGGTGATCTCTCCCGGGAACGCCTCGACCAGCCGGCCGGACCCCGACCGGCTGCAGGTGTAGATTTCTGCGAGCAGCCGGCCGATTTCAGCCGGGGTCGTCTGGTTGTAGACGTCAGGGTCGATCCCCGAATCGGCCCGCCGGTTGGCGGGAGTCTCGTAAACGTCCAGCAGCGGCGCGCCCAGGTGAAAGAATCCGGCCAGGAACGTGTTCTCCAGCCCCAGTGACCGCATGTCGTTCGTCACCTCGAGCGGGGCAGTCTCCGGGTCGATGACACGCTCCATCACCCAGTCCGCCGATTCGTTGCCGGATTCTGCAATCATGGCCTGGAGTAAGCGGTCGGTTTCAGGATCGGGGTTCCCCCCCAGCCTGCGGAAAACGGAGATCATGATCGGGATCTTGATGATGCTGGCGCCTGTGAAGGCAACGTCCGGGGAGACCGGCAGGGCTTCTCCCTCCCGGTATGCGAAGTAAGCCTCCCGGTTGGACTGCAGATCCAGCAGGTAGAGCGCCGCCGTGCCGTCGAAGCCGGAGAGCTGCAGGGTTTGCTGGAGCAGGATTTCCAGGTTCTCGAAGCTCGGTCCGGGAGGCGCGATCGTCAGCACGGGCAGCGGCACCCTGCGCTCACCGGTCGAAAGCAGGGCAGCCTCGACCAGTGGGGTGGCCCGTTCAACGTCCAGGATGAGGCCTTCTGTTCCGGGGGAGAAATGAACCGTCCCGGGGTAAGGCAGGGCCGGGTCCGGTGGGCGGTCGTAGCGGCTGGCGATCTCCTCGACCAGGTAGGCGCGCAGGCGATCGGGGGAGACAGAACCCTGGAGAGGGACGTCGAAAGGCGCGGGCCGCCGCTCGAACAGGTAGTCAAGAAAGCCCGGCAGACCCGGGCGAAACTGCCCGGCTCGTCCGGCCTCGGCCAGCATTGCCTCCGTATCGAGATCGAAACCGGCCTGGGAAGGAATCAAATAAATCGTGGATTCGCCGTACAGCAGCGCCACCGGGGTGCCGTAGGCCTCCTGCAGCCGCTCCATGCCCTGCTGCAAATCAATCCCCCCAACCGGGATCCCGCCAAGCGTGCTCCCCGGCGGGGAGACCATTTGCAGGTTTTTATATTCTCGGTATTTCAGGGCAATAAGGATCGCCGCTGCCAGGAGCAGGCTGAGCGAAAGCCAGCGCAGGGCCAGGTGAATGGAGAATCTACTCCTCCGGTCCAATCAAATACCCGCCTGGGAGAACCGTGTTTTTCGGGATGACGACGATCCCATCTCGCACCACCCAATCCTCGTGATCCAGCTCGGTGCCGCGTGGGAAGGGGCGGATCACAACTCCGGACCCGAGGCGGACATTTTTGTCGAGGATGGCGCCCTGGATGTCACAATCTTCGCCAACCCCCAGGCGGATTCCGTCCGGAGCATAATCGCCGCTCTCGTAGAAATCGGCGCCCATGAGGATCGTATCGGCGATGCGGGTCCCGTTGGCGATGTGGCTGCGCAGGCCGATAATCGAGTCGCGGATCTCGGCCTTCTGGATGCGGCAGCCATCGGCCAGTAAGACGTTGTGCAGCGAGGCGCCGTCGATGGTGGAGCCGGGCAGGAAGCGCGCCCGGGTGTAGATCGGCCGCCGAGGATCGTGGAATAGAAACGGGGTATCGGGCTTTGCCAGCAGCAGGTTGGTGTCGTAGAACGAGCGGATCGTCCCGATGTCTTCCCAAAAACCTTCAAAGTCGAAACCGAAGACCCGCTGGGAGCCCATCGCACTGGGTATCACCTCGCCGCCGAAATCGTCGTCGACGGTGGTCTGCAGCAGGTTCACCAACACCGGGGTCCTGAACATGTAGATCCCCATCGAACCCAGGAAGGGGCGCTGCGGGTCCGGCCGGCTGGTGAAACGCTCCTGGATTTGCGGATCCCGAACCTTCTCCACGAAATCCGTAATGCGGCCATCCTCGGCGCGCTTCAGCAGGCCGAAGCGATAGGCCTCGTCGCGCAGCACGGGCTGCACGGCGACGGTGATATCCGCCTCATTCTCCCAATGAAAGCGGGCCAGGGCTTCGTAATCCATGCGGTACAGGTGGTCGCCGGCCAGGATGAGCACGTACTCCGCGCCCGTGGTCTGGATCTCGATGAGCTGTTTGCGGACCGCGTCGGCAGTGCCCTGGTACCAGGCGTCGCTCTGCGGGGTCTGCTCGGCCGCCAGGATCTGCACCCACCCCCCGTGGAAGGAGTCGAACACGTACGCGCGGGCGATGTGCCGGTGTAAGGAGACCGAGTTGAATTGGGTCAGGACGGCGATGCGGGTGATGCCCGAGTTGATACAGTTGCTGATGGGGATGTCGATCAGGCGGTATTTGCCGGCGATCGGCACCGCCGGCTTGGACCGGTCGCGGGTCAATGGGTACAGGCGAGCGCCGCGCCCGCCCCCTAAAATCACCCCCAGGATGTCTGTCATGACTGGCATGTGTTCTCTCCAAGGTTTAGATCCGCAGATGCTTCAATCATAGCATAAAGAGACCTGGTCATCCGGACCGATCGGCCGTCATCCCAATCTCCTCGCATCATCCTGAGCGCCAGGATGACAGCCAGAGCGAGCGCCGCTCAGTAGGGCAAGTTGGTAACTTGCCTGCCCCGGCCTGCCGGTCATCCTGAACGAAGTGAAGGATCTCGCCTCACAGCCTTCCAGATAGTCTGCAACGAAAAAACCCTCCTGCATACCAAGGAGGGTTGAGCCTGAGGCCAGATGGTGCCGAAGGTGGGAATCGAACCCACACTCCCGAAGGAACACGATTTTGAGTCGTGCGCGTCTGCCAGTTCCGCCACTTCGGCCGGTCGCCGGCAAACCGCCGAAAGTATTTTGATGATAACAAAGACCTGAACGGCTGTTTGCGGCTGTTTGCTTAAGGCGATTGGCCGTTCGACGCCTGGTTTTTCTCCATTTCTTCCGGCCAATCGCCCATATTATACCCGATCGTGCGGAGAACGGTAGGGCGGCTTCAAGCGCGATTCCTCCTTGACATATTTTAAAGGCCGCGCTAAACTTGTCCCAATCGTTCGCAAACCCAACCTTAACTCTT
>DASWHG010000281.1:0-7519 GCA_036393315.1 Anaerolineales bacterium
GCAGGGCGTCTACGGAAGGATGCTGGCGCGGACAGCCCGGAAGCCGGGACTGGCTTATCTGGTCGTCGCGCTCCTGGTGGTGGTAGGCATCGTAGGGCTACCTTTCCTCAGGCAGGATCAACTGCTTCCAGCGTTCCGAGAGCCATATCTTACGGTCCAGATGGAGGCCGAGACGGGTACATCCCTCCCGGCAATGAACCGCATCGTAACCGAGGCCAGCAGTAAGGTCAGGGCCATTCCAGGCGTCAGCAACGTCGGCGCCCACGTGGGGCGGGCCGTGTTTGGGGATCAGGTGGTCAACGTCAATTCCGCCGAGCTGTGGGTCAGCATCGATCCGCAGGCCGACTATGACGCCACAGTAACCGCTGTTGAAGAGACTATGAACGGCTTCTCAGGGTTGGATCGCCAGGTGGGAACCTATTTGCAACAAATGCTCGAACAGCCGCAGACGAGCGCCAGGGATGCCCTTACCGTGCGCGTCCTGGGCGAGGACCAGCAGGTCCTGCGTACCCAGGCTGAGCAGCTGCGGCAAACCCTGGAGGGGATCCCCGGCATCGTCGCTCCACATGTTCTACTCCCAGCCGATGATCCCACGGTGGAGATCGAGGTCGATCTGGCCTCGGCCCAACGATATGGTGTCAAACCCGGGGATGTCCGCCGGGCAGCAGCCACCCTCCTCTCCGGCATTCAGGTCGGCAGCCTTTTCGAGCAGCAGAAGGTGTTCGACGTCGTCGTATGGAGCACGCCCGAAACACGCGACAGCATCGACGATATTGGCCAACTGCTGATCGACACGCCCGGTGGCGGTCACGTGCGGTTGGGAGAGGTGGCCGATGTGCGCACCGTCTCATCCCCAGCCGTCATCTGGCGTGAAGGCGTCTCGCCCTACCTTGACATTGGCTTCACCGTGCAGGGCCGGGATGCCCGCGCGGTGACCAGTGACGTCAAATCTGCCATCCAGATCTTCGCATTCCCGCTGGAATACCACGCGGTGGTGCTGGGTGACAACGCGGCGCAGCAGGCGACTCAACAGCGCATCCTCATCTCCGTGATCGTAGCTGTTTTCGGGGTTTTCCTGTTCCTTCAGTCCGGCTTCAAAAGCTGGCGCCTGGCGTTTGTCGCCCTCTTGACCCTGCCCATAGCCCTGGCAGGCGGAGTGCTGGCAGCCCTTTTGGGCAGCGGCAGCCTGTCTTCCATCGGGTTACTGGCTGGCTTCATCACAATCCTGGGCATTGCCTTGCGCAACCAGATGATGTTGATCCAGCATTATCAGGATCTTGAGGTCCATGAAGGTGAGACCTTCGGGCCTGAGCTGGTGCTGCGCGGCTCACGCGAGCGCATCGCTCCGATCTTGATGACCGCACTTTCAACAGGGCTGGCCTTACTGCCCATCGTGCTCTTCGGCAAAACCCCCGGTCACGAGGTCGTGTACCCCATGGCGATCGTGATCCTGGGCGGCCTGGTCACAACGACGGTGCTCAATTTGTTCGTCATTCCTGCCCTGTACTTGCGGTATGGGGCCAGGCGTGAAGCGGAACTCGAACTTGAGCTTCTCCCGGTACCCGCCGGCGATTAACCGGTTGAGAAGCAGGTGCGAGGCACTTCCATCGAAGCGGATGTTCACCGTGCTTCGCACCTGCCCGGCTGAAATTTAATAAGGCCAGCTCTATGCGATCTCAGCATCGAATGACCGTGGTTCTAGCCATTACAGCGTTCCTAATTTCAATCGGATGTGTGGTTTTCTCAGCCCAAGGTTCGGATGTGTCTCCCCAAGACGCGAATGTCGCCGCCCAGGATTGGAAAGAAGAATTTAACCTTGCTGATCGAAATCTATCCGATAGTGGAGAATCGAAATATTTCATCCTAACCCCTGGATTTCAGACCATCTTAGCAAACCAAAGCGCGCAGCTCATCATCACTGTGCTGGAGGAAACCAAGGTGATCCATGGGATTACCACCCGAGTAGTCGAAGAAAGAGAGGAGAAAAACGGGAATCTATATGAAATATCGAGAAACTTTTATGCGATCGATCAAGAAACCGGCGATGCGTTTTATTTCGGGGAGGAAGTAGATTTTTATGAAAATGGCGCAATCGTCGGTCATAAAGGAGAATGGCTGGCTTTTGAAAGTGGAAATAGACCTGGTTTGATCATGCCCGGAGATCCCGGGATGGGCATGAAGTATTACCAAGAGCTGGCACCTGGCGCAGCGATGGATCGCGCTGAAGTGGTCAGTGTTTCCGAAACCTTCACAACTCCAGCTGGTGTATTTGAAAATTGCTTAATTACGGAGGAATCTTCAAAGATTGAAGCGAGCACCGAACGCAAAACCCATTGCCCTGGGATTGGATTAGTCCAAGATCAATCCCTATTATTGGTTAGCTATGGATTGAAAGAATAGAGAGTATTCAGTTACAAAGTGAATTCGGGATGATAAACGTGGGCTTTACTGGAATGCCATCCTGAATAGAGAAGCGGCGAAGTATCCATAGAGTGGGAGGAAGGGATGAAGCACAACATACAATGGATCATGATAGCCCTGATGGCTGCCGGGTTGCTTTCGGCCTGCGCCCAGGCGCCAGCTACGCCAACTAAAGTCGACCCCGCCACGGTGGAGGAGATCGAAGGGTCGGAATTCAAGCGGGTGACGGTGACCGAGAAAGCCGCTCAAAGGCTAAATATCCAAACGGCCCTGGTTCGCGAAGAGCAGGCCGCCCGGAATCAAACCGTTGTGGGCGAGGTCGTGGCGCTACGGGGAGCTATGTCCGCCAAGGCCAACCAGCTGTGGGTACGTGTGCCCCTGAACCAAACGGACATCAAGCTGGTGGCTCGAGATCTGCCCGCAGCGGTCCAGCCTCTGGACCCCGATGATGAGGAAGACTCAGACGACGAAGACGAAAATGGCTGGGAGGTCGAGCCGGATGAGGCTTCGGGAATTGACGATGACGAAGAAGCGCTGTACTACCTGGCAGACACCTCTAAGATCCGCCTGACATCTGGGCAACGCGTGTTTGTCAATCTTCCACTGACGGGCACCGGGACCTTGCAAAAGGTCATCCCCTACGCGGCGCTGATCTACGACACAGAAGGCAATACCTATGTGTACGTAAAAGAACCCAACGCCCTGTCCTTCGTCCGCCAGAACGTCACCGTCGACTTCATCAAGGGCAACCTGGCCTATCTAACCGAAGGTCCCGCTGTCAACACCGAGATCGTGACGGTAGGAGTGGCGGAGCTGTACGGCGCCGAGACCGGGGTTTCCAAATAACCGGTTGACCGGATTGGACAAGAATTGCGCAGGGGCGCGCCTGCGTGGGCTGACTTAGCCGCGGCGCCCGGAGGAAACGAAAATGCGTTGGATAGTTAAAACCAGCCTGCAATATCGATACCTGGTGGTCTTTGCCGCCGTGGTATTGATGATCTTCGGCATCACCCGGCTGAGTAACTCGTCGGTAGACGTCTTTCCCGAGTTCGCGCCACCCAAAGTGGAGGTCCAGACCATATCCCTCGGGCTTTCCGCGGCCGATGTGGAAGAACTGGTCACCGTCCCGCTGGAGAACGCGCTCAATGGGATCCCGGGTCTGGACGTGATGCGCTCCAGATCGGTGCCAGACCTATCGGATATCGTGCTCATCTTCAAGCCTGGCACAGACCTCATCTTCGCCAGGCAGTTGGTAGCAGAGCGCATGCAAGCCATTTACCCTACCCTGCCCACCTGGGCAGCGCCACCGGTGATGATCCAACCCCTGTCATCGACCAGCCGGGCCATGAAGATCGGCATCTCCTCGGATCAATATGACCTGATGGACCTGTCGATGATCGCCTACTGGAAGATCCGCGCCCGCCTGTTGGACGTCCCCGGCGTAGCCAACGCGCCCATCTGGGGCGAGCGGATCAAGATGCCGCAGGTGCAGGTCGACCCGGAACGGATGCATGCCTACAACGTTACGCTCGAAGAGGTCATGGACGTGACAGCCGACGCCCTGGATGTGGGGTTGTTACAGTTTTCCGAAGGCTCAGTCATCGGCACCGGGGGCTTCATCGACACCCCCGACCAGCGCTTCAACATCCAGTCCGTCTTGCCCGTCATCACGCCGGACAAGCTGGGCGAAGTGCCGATCTACGACCGTAAAAAACCCGATGGCTCGCCACTGCTCATCAAGGATATTAGCAATGTGGTTTGGGATACCTGGCCGCTTTTTGGCGACGCGGTGATCAACGAAGGTCCTGGCCTGATGATGATCGTCGAAAAGCTTCCCTGGGCCAACACCCTGGACGTGACCCGTGGCGTGGAAACCGCCATCGAGGAGATGAAGCCCGGCCTGAAGGGCATCAATATCGACACAACCATCTTCCGTCCGGCGACCTTCATCGAGCAGTCGATCGACAATCTCACCCAGTCGCTGCTCATCGGCGCGGTTCTCGTGGTGATCGTGCTGCTCTTCTTCCTGTACGAGTGGCGCGTCGCTTTGATCAGCGCCACGATCATCCCGCTGTCGCTGATGGCCGCCATGCTGGTGCTCAACCTGCGCGGCGTAACCATTAACGTGATGACTCTGGCCGGGCTGGCGATCGCCATCGGCGCGGTTGTGGACGATGCCATCGTCGACGTCGAAAACATCGTACGGCGCCTGCGCCGGCTGCGGCAGGAAGGCAGCACCCAGTCGACGGCGAGCATTGTTTTGGAGGCTTCGCTCGAAGTGCGCGGCGCCATCGTCTACGCCTCGCTGATCGAAATCTCGGCCCTGCTGCCGGTCTTCTTCCTGCAAGGCCTGTCTGGGGCCTTCTTCCAGCCGCTGGCTACCGCCTACGTGGTGGCGGGATTGGTATCCCCGTTCATCGCCCTGACGGTCACGCCGGCGATGGTCTTGATCCTGCTGTCCAATGCGCCGATCGAACACCGCCAGTCGCCGATCATCCCCTGGATGCACCGTGTCTACGACCGGGTTCTGGGTCGGGTGCTGCGCACACCGCCCCTGGCGTACGGCACGGTCAGCAGCATCGTCTTGGCCGGCGTAATCGTGTGGCCCATGCTCGGGCAGGAACTGCTGCCGTCGTTCAAAGAGCGTGACTTCCTGATGCACTGGATCACCAAGCCCGGAACCTCCCACCCGGAAATGTGGCGGATCACGGCCCAGGCCTGCCGTGAGCTCCTGACCATCCCCGGCGTGCGCAACTGTGGCTCGCATATCGGGCAGGCTATCATGGCGGATGAACCCTACGGCGTGTATTTCACCGAGAACTGGATCAGCGTCGATCCTTCGGTGGATTACGACGACACGCTGGCCAAAGTTCAGGAGACTGTCGACGGCTACCCCGGGCTGATCCGCGACGTGCAGACCTATCTGAAAGAGAGGATCCGGGAGGTGCTGACGGGCTCCAGCGATACCGTCGTCATCCGCATCTACGGCCCCGAACTCGAAGTGCTGCGTGAAAAAGCAGACGAGGTGCTGGCTGCCCTGGAGGGGATCCCGGGGATCGTGGATTTGAAAAAGGAACTCCACATGGACACGCCCCAGGTGGAAGTCAAGGTCGACCTGGAAAAAGCCCAGCAGTATAGGCTGAAACCGGGCGACATCCGCCGGGCGGCAGCCTTCTTGTTGCAGGGCGAAGAAGTGGGCGACATTTTCGTTGGCGGCAAGACGTACGACGTGAACGTGTGGAGCACCCCGGAAACGCGCAACAGCCTGAGCGATATCCGCGAACTGCTGATCGACACACCCACCGGTGGGCAGGTGCGCCTGGAAGAGGTGGCCGACATCCGCATTGCGCCGGTCCCGAACGTCATCGAGCGTGAAGGCCAGTCGCGCAAAATCGACGTTTCGGCCAACGTGAAAGGACGGGATCTTGGCTCCGTCGCGCGCGACGTCGAAACTGCCCTGCAAGGAGTGGATTTCCCGCTGGAGTTCCACGCCGAGGTGATCGGCGAGTTCGCAGAGCGGCAGGCTGCTTCGCGCAATCTGCTCCTCGCCGGCAGCGTCGCAGTGGTCGCCATCTACTTCCTCCTGGTGACCTCCTTTGGGAACTTCCGAATGGCGACGCTGACTTTCTTCACCTTGCCCTGGGCGCTGGTCGGCGGCCTGCTGGCGGCGTTTATCATCGGAGGCGTCCTCTCACTCGGTTCGTTGGTTGGTTTGCTCACCATCCTTGGAATTGCGACCCGCAACGGGATCATGATGATCAGTCACTTCCAGCACCTCGAAGAGGAGGAAGGCGAGCCCTTTGGGCCTGAGCTGGTCATCCGCGGGGCGCGCGAACGGATTGCGCCGATCATGATGACGGCGTTAACCACCGGCCTGGCCCTGGTGCCTCTGGCGATCGCCGGTAGTATCCCCGGAAACGAGATCGAGCACCCGATGGCCATCGTTATCCTGGGCGGCCTGGTCACCTCGACCTTGCTCAACCTGCTGGTCGTGCCTACCCTGTACCTGCGCTTCGGGAAGTCCAGGAAGGAGCTTTCCGGCCCCAGCGCTGGCAGCCCATTGCCGGCAGCCTGAACGGGTGCGATTAGTGGAAAACTTAGCATTCTTTGCTTCTTCGCGGTTCAGATCAAAATAGGAGATAGAGATGCGCTCTCTTCACATCGTCTTGGTACCCGTTGTGTTGCTTGTGTTGATTTTGGTTTCGGCCTGCGCGAACGCGCCCGCCTTGGCAACGCCCGCTACGGTGCCGATCACCGGGAGTGAGGCGACCTCGGCAGCGCCCATCGCCACGGAACCCTCCCTGGAAGCGGTCAGCGGTAGCGAGATCTTTGAAGATCTGGAGGATTTCGACCCCAGCAATTTCGACAATCCGACCGACATCGACAACCATTGGTTCCCCCTGAAACCGGGGACGCAGTGGATCTATGAGGGCGTCACCGAAGAGAGTGGTCTCAGCATTCCTCACCGCGTGATATTTACCGTGACTGATCTGACCAAGGTGATCGCGGGTGTGCGCACCGTCGTCGTTTGGGATCAGGATTATAGCGCGGGCGTTCTGGAGGAGACGGAGCTGGCCTTCTTTGCCCAGGACAACGACGGCAACGTCTGGCACCTGGGCCAGTACCCAGAAGAATACGAAGAAGGAAAGCTGGTCGTGGCCCCAGCCTGGATCACCGGCCTCAAAGGGGCGACCGCTGGCATCTCCATGAAGGCGGAGCCGCAGTTGGGTACGCCCAGTTACTCCCAGGGGTGGGGGCCGGCGGTCAACTGGACAGACCGCGCGCAGGTATCCGAGATCGGCCAGCAAACCTGTATCCCCTTCGGCTGCTACGAGGACGTCATAGTGATCGAGGAGTTCAACCGGGAGGAACCGGACGCTTTCCAGCTCAAGTACTACGCTCCTGGCGTGGGTAACGTGCGAGTCGGTTGGAAAGGTCTCGATGCAACCAGGGAGAGGCTGGAGCTGATCGACCTGGTCGATCTCAGCCCAGAGGATCTGGCGCAGGCCCGTGCGGCGGTACTGGAATTGGAGAAGCGCGCCTACACGAACAGCAAGGAAGTATATGGTCAAACCCCACCGTTGGAAGGTAGGTAGAA
>DASWHG010000282.1:0-1729 GCA_036393315.1 Anaerolineales bacterium
GCGACCGGACAGATGTGAATCTTGTTCACACCTAGGAACTTCAGGCAGTGCGGACAACTAAGATCCGTCTCTGGTTGAGATTTCGTCTCAGATCCTCTTGAGATCATAGCACTCCTCCTGATCTGGTTATCGGGTAATCACAGTCCAATCCGATTCTGCCAGCGCATCTCATGGCGGTATTAACTTTTTCACTAACATCCCCCCTTGATCTCCCTACTAAAATCGGTCCACTCCTGGTTGGCGCGTTTCCAATGGTATACCTTGGGCACAAAATAAGGCAGCAGGCGCAAAATCAAGCCGGGAGGGACCAGGGATACTGCCATCAGTTCGCTGGCGGTCGCGAACATCACTATTCGCTCCACTTCATCCCGGGTTTGGACCGTGGTTTTCGAGCGCATGACCTGATCGAAGCCGGCTTACGCAGCCAAAGCAAAGTGTACCCGGGAAAGAAAACCAGAAGAATGAGTTCGCATCTTACCCGGCGCAGCAGCTCAACATGGCAACGTCCTTCTCGAAAGCCAGTGCCGCCAGCTTGATGCCTTCCACATTGGTCAGGTAGGGGAACATGGTCTCGCGCAGCTGGGTCAGGGTGATGCCGAAGCGGATGGCCAGCACGGCGGTCTGAATCATCTCGCCCGCTTCGGGGGCCAGGATATGGGCGCCCAGCAGGCGGTCGGTTTGGGCGTCTGCCACCATCTTGATCAGTCCGCGCGTGTCACGGGCGGCCAAGGCGCGGGGCACGTAGGTCATTGGCAGGGAGCTAACCCTTACATCGTACCCTTGCTGGCGGGCCTGTTCTTCAGTCAGCCCGGCGCTGGCGATTTGTGGGTCGGTGAATGTTATGCGTGGGATGTAGGAGGCGTCGTAAACTCGCCCGGCCTCGGTCAGGGCGTTCTCGGCCGCCAGCCCGCCACCATAGGCAGCTACGTACACGAACATATCCTGGCCGGTGACGTCCCCGGCTGCGTACACGTTGGGATTATTTGTTTGCAAGCGCTCATCGACCAGAATTTCGCCGCGCTGGCCGAGCTTCACCCCGGCTTCTTCTAGCCCCATCCCTTGAGTGTTTGGCCGGCGGCCGGTGGCCACCAGCAACTGCTCAGCGTAAAAGGTGATTTCCTGGCCGTCCTGGGAGCCGGTTAAGATATAACGCCCCTCGCGCTCCTCGACCTGGGAAGTCTGGAAGCCGGTGAAGCTCTCCAGGCCCTCCTCTTCCAGATAGCCTTCCAGCGCCTCGCCAATCTCTTCGTCTTCGAAGGGAGCGATGCGGGGCAGCAGTTCCAGCGAGGTCACGTGGGTCCCGGCGCGAGCGAAGGTCTGCGCCAGCTCCAGGCCCACGGCGTTGGCGCCCAGCACGATCAGGGAGCGGGGAAGTTCCTTCAGTTCCATGGCCGTGGTGCTGGTGAGAAAGCCGGCTTCTTTCAATCCAGGGATGGGCGGCGCCCAGGGCTGCGCGCCGGTGGCGATCACGATCTTTCCAGGGGCGTAGGCCACCCCGTCGATCTCGACGCCGTTTTCTCCGGTCAGGCGGGCGCGGCCCTGGATGTAGGTGATTTCAGGATAAGCCGCCAGCACGTCCACGTATTTGGACTGGCGCATTTCCTCCACCAGTCCGTTCTTGTGGTCGATCACTACGGGCCAATTCAGGTGACCCGCGGCGGTTTCCACTCCCTGGAAGCGGCGCGTCCCGGCCTGGTGGTACTGCTCCATGGCGCGGATCAGGGTTTTC
>DASWHG010000283.1:0-7658 GCA_036393315.1 Anaerolineales bacterium
ACCCGATAGCCAAGTCGGTTAACCTGAGAAGCGCGTGGAGTCAACAGGATCGCTCCCTCGCCAAGGTCAATTAAAGTAAATATGTCCCCCTCTTTGAACCCGTACTTGTTGCGAAGCGCAACCGGAAGGGTCAGGTTACCCTTCTTACGAAGTTGAACGACTTTTTTCAACCATTCCAATTTTCGATCGTCACCTTCTTGAGTATTGGCGGATCAATGGGGGTTCGGCGGTTTTTACTCATAACAAACTCAAACGTAAAATCCGCCGGAACTCCACCAGAGAGAAACAGAGAACACAGAGATTATA
This sequence comes from Anaerolineales bacterium, assembly GCA_036393315.1. Taxonomy (GTDB): domain Bacteria; phylum Chloroflexota; class Anaerolineae; order Anaerolineales; family UBA4823; genus DASWHG01. The sequence continues at coordinate 307 of DASWHG010000283.1, forward strand.
CACACTTTCTCTGTGCTCTCTGGGTCTCTGTGGTTCAAATGTCAATCCCATCGGTTATCAACCCTGGACAGGGAGACCGTCCAGGTTTCTAATTTCTAAAACTGCACCCACCCGGAATCGGACCAGATGGTGACTTCTGGCTGTCCAGCGAACATCCGGGCGAATTCGGTCGCCAGGTTGGGATCGCTGTACAGTTTCTGGATCCCCTCCATATTGTCCCAGAAATCGATGGCCAGGAAATCTTCCCCATCCTGCACGTTCAAATAAGCCTGGTGGCTGGTATTGCCCATCGATTTACCCACCGGCGAGACTTTCGAAACAATCTCGTCGTGCGCTTTGCCGGCCTCGGCCGCGCTGCCTTTCAACTTTCCACGAACGACAACCACGTATCTCACGAGACACCTCCAATGGATTTGAGTTTTGCCGTATCCGCTCTCGATAAGCTGAACGGCTGCCTTTTATACAATATGACGGGAAAAACAGGCCAAACTTCGCGCAGATCCCTGAAAATCGGATATATTTGCTCTATATGCCTTCAGAAAGGCCCGGTTAAGAATGGCTCCTGACGCATCTGCTCGCTCCTCTCACCCCCCGGCGGGTGAAGAATACCCGGACACCCTGGCAGCCGCTCTGGCTGGCGACCCGGCAGCATTCGCTTCCCTGACCGGATCCTTCCGCAAGGAACTGCTAACCCACTGCTACCGCATGCTCGGCTCGCTGGACGACGCCGAGGACCAGGTGCAGGAGACCCTCCTGCGCGCCTGGCGGCGGCTCGAAACGTACCAGGGTAGGGCCTCCATCCGGGCCTGGCTGTACAAAATCGCCACCAATACCTGCCTGGATGCCCTTTCCCGGCGCCCGAAGCGCAGCCTGCCAGCCGAGCTGTCCCCACCGGTTGACCCCTCCATACCGCCTGGGCCGCCGGTGTACGAGCCGGTGTGGATCGAGCCGTACCCGGACGAACTTCTGGCTCCGCTGGAAGCCGGCCCTGAAGCCCGCTATGAATCTCGCGAGAGTATTTCCTTCGCTTTCATGATCGCCTTGCAGGAGCTTCCGGCTCGCCAGCGCTGCGCGCTCATCCTGGGCGATGTGCTGGACTGGCAGGCGGCGGAGATCGCCGAAGCGCTGGATATCTCGGTCTCGGCGGTCAACAGCCTGCTCCACCGCGCCCGCTCCACCCTGAAGCAGCGCTACTCGCACAAAGCCGTGGAAAAGCCCTATCCAACAGAAGAGCGGCAGAAACAGCTGCTCGAACGCTACCTGCGCGCCTGGGAGACTGCGGATATCGACGTCATTGTTTCGATGTTGACCGAGGAGGCCACTTTCCCCATGCCGCCGCTGCCCTCCTGGTACCAGGGACGGGCTGCGATCCGCGCGTTTATCCTGGCGACCAGCCTGGCCGGGGAGGCTGCCGGTCGCTGGAGGCTGCTGCCCATTCGCGCCAACGGGCAGCCCGGTTTTGCCTTCTACGTGCGGGACGAGAATACAGGCATTTATCTGCCCTTTGCGCTTCAGGTATTGACCTTCGCAGGCGAGCTGCTCTCCGATGTGACCACTTTCGGCACTCCAGGCTTGTTCCCCGCCTTCGACCTGCCGGATGAAGTAACTGGATGATATTCTTCCGATGGCTATTCGGACATTCCTTGTAGCCCTGATCGCCGATTCCGCTCTGCCCGGTAAGTAACAGCTAGGGAGGAGGTTGCGTATTTGCTGGTGTTTTAGTATAGCGCTCTAAATGGATGAATTGCAAAAAACCAGGCAGTAAATTTGCTCACTCCGAGGCTGGCAGAGGCACTGTCAATCACGACCCTGGCGAGTGGCAGGTACCATTCTAGGAGGCTGGACAGGCAGATGTTTCAATCAGTAAGCTGGTAATCGCTTGCGATTGTCTTGAGGGTAATTTCTTGCATTTGTCCGAAATCGGATAGAAGGGTGGGGTTTACTCTCTTCCTTATCCTCCATTCTCCACTCACTATTCTCCCCTCCCTACACACCCCCGTCCGCCGCGGAAACTTTTACCTCCCTCCCAACGTCTTATCCTTACCGTCTTATTCTGATTGGGAGAAAATGCGATGACTCGACTTGCCTTAGCGCTTACCATTGGCCTTGCCCTCATCCTGGCGGCTTGTGCCCCGTTCACCTCCGGCCCGCCCACGCCCATCCTCAGCACGGTCTCGATCGAGACCGTCGAGACCGTCGAGCCCGTCATCATCACCCCCTTGCCGCCGGATTACACCCCGCCTCCCGCGCCGACGCCGACCCCGATCCCAACCCTGCCCGGCGGGTTGGGGCCAACCGACCTGAAGTACCGCATCCTGGACCAGTTCCCGGATTTCTTCTTCTGCGACCCCGATTACTACCCCGTTCCCCGCGAGGACGAACTGGAGCTCGCCCGCCAGCGTTTTCCTGAGATACAGTCTGATTCCGAAGAATTCGACGCCATCCTGGCTCATAACAATTTAGTTGGCGTATCAACCTTTACGGACGATCAGAAACTGCTCGTTTATCGAGAACACAAGAAACTGGCTGCCATCCAGCTGGAGCTCGCCGGGGACGCCTACCAATTCCAGATCCAGGTCGCCAAAACGGAGGGCGAAGGCGAGCTGGTAACCGGCCTGGTGGATGGGCAGGGCTCGATCACCGTTCTGCAAAGGACCGCCTCCATCGCCACCTGCCCCATCTGCCTTGCCGCTGGAACACTCATCGACACCCCCGCCGGCCCCCTTCCCGTGCAAAGTTTGCGCCTCGGGATGCAGGTATGGACGCTGGACGCGGCAGGTGGGCGGATAGCCCGGCCCCTGGTCCAAATCGGGAAGACGATCGTGCCGGCGGGCCACCAGGTCCTCCACCTGGTACTGGACAATGGGCGCGAATTATGGGTTTCACCCGGCCATCCCACCGCTGAGGGGCTTACAGTCGGACAATTGCAGGCTGGCGATCCGCTCTCAGGCGGGATCATCCTCTCCGCCGAGCGTGTCAGGTACACGGGCTCGGCCACCTACGACCTGCTCCCGGCTGGCGAAACGGGCTTCTACTGGGCGAACGGGATCCTGCTCTCCAGTACGCTGAAGCCGTTGGAACGTTAGGACCGCTCGATTATTAGCGTTCATTCGCGTTCATTAGCGGTCTACCTTCTTTCTATTCTCCATTCTCTAATCTCTGCTCACTTCTTTTCAGCGTTCTTCCCCGTTCATCCGCGTCCCACCTCTTGCGCTTTTCCCCTCTCTAATCTTTGCCGGTCCCCGGGTAGTTCCCCTCAACCCGCCGCACCTCCAACATCCGTTCGTAACTGGAAAGCGGCATGCCGGTGTAGATACAGTTGCTGGTCGAGAAAATGTACCCGCCGCCGGGCATCCCTTGGCGCAGGGCGTACCGGGCGGACTCGACCACCTCATCCTCCGTATCGCTGTCCATCAAACCGCAGTTCACGTTGCCGATCAGGCACACCCGGTCGCCGTACAGGCGTTTGACTTCGGCGATATCCACCCCGGCCAGTGGGTCGAGCGAGTGCAGGACGTGGGGACTGGCGTCCATCTCCCCCAGCCTCTTCTGGCGCGCTGCCTTCTCCAGAGCCTCCTCGACACGCTGGGCAGCCTCGGCCTTCACTTTACCCGGTTCATCCGCCAGCCGGTAGCTGAATTCGAACATCTGGCTACCATCCGGGATGCCGAGGGTTGCATCGCCATGTTTCATCAGAAAGTAACGGTCCCCAGTCTTCTCGCGGATCCGGTGGATCAACCGGGCACATTCCTCGAACGTTCCCGGGTTGGGATGGACAAAAATGGCGCTGTGTTCGAAGCGCCATGGCGACCGCGATGTAAACGTCCGCCATGTCGCCTCGGTGCAGCTCCCGCTCCTTCTCCTCCATTTGCAGCCACTGGGTGTAATCACGGTGTAGAGGATGGACCCGGCTCAGGGCTTCCATGGTGAGGTAAAAAAACGAGCTCGAAATGGGGCACCCGCCTGCCTGCGCTCGAGTGCTGCGATAAACTGTTGGCGGGGGGTGAAGGTTTCGACGCTCATAACTTGAAAAAGTCAGATCGCCCGGCCGTGCCTGGGCGATCTCACAAAAAATTAGCGTCCATTCGCGGTTATACGTTCAGCGGAGAGGGTGGGATTCGAACCCACGGTGGGGACAAGCCCCACAACGGTTTTCGAGACCGTCCCATTCAACCACTCTGGCACCTCTCCGGGGGTGCATTATAACCTCTTCCCCGCTAAAATTCCAACGTTTGGTGCAGGTCCGGGTAGGCCACCCTCGGCATCCCAGCCGCCTCCAGTTTCTCCGTCAGCGCCAGGGCTGGGACTGCCTCGCCGTGCACCAGGAACACATCCCTCACCCGCCCCTTCACCGCCAGCGCGTACTCCTTCAAGAAAGACTGCCCCGCGTGGGCCGACAGCCCGTCGATCTTCGCCACCCGCGCCCGCCGCTCGTACCCCTCCCCGAAGATCTTCACCTGCTTGGCCCCGTCCGCCAGCGCCCGCCCCAGCGTCCCCGGCGCCTGCCACGACACGATCAGGACCGTGTTGCGCGGGTCCTCGATGTTGTTCTTCAGGTGGTGCAGGATCCGCCCCGTCTCCGCCATTCCCGAGGCCGAGATGATCACCACCGGCTCCTTCACCCGGTTGAGCGCCTTGGACTGCTCCACGCTGCGCACGTACGTCACCAGCTCGAACCCCAGCGCGTGCCGGCTCGTGTCCTCCGCCATGAAGGTCATCGTCTCCTCGTCGAAGAAGTCGGGGTGCTCGCGGAAGATGTCCGAGATGTTCACTGCCAGCGGGCTGTCCACGTAGATCGGGATGAGCGGGATCTCGCGCCGGTCGATCATCTGGTGCAGGTCGAACACCAGCTCCTGCGTCCGCCCCACCGCAAAGGACGGGATGATCACCTTCCCGCCCCGCCGCACCGTCTCCGTCACGACCTCCCGCAGTTCGTCGATCGCCTGCTCGGGGGACTCGTGGTCCCTGTCCCCGTAGGTCGTCTCCATGATTAGATAGTCGACCTCGCCCGGCAGCACCGGGTCCCGGACGATCGGCAGGTTCCGCCGACCGACGTCCCCCGAGAACCAGATCCGCCGCTTGTGGCCGTACTCCTCGACGTCCAGGACGACCGCCGCCGACCCGAGGATGTGCCCCGCCTCGACCAGCCTCGCCTGGACCCCGGGGATCACCTCGAACGCCTCGTCGTAATCCACCCCCTGGAAGAACTGCTCGACCCGCATCGCATCTGCCAGCGTGTAGAGCGGCTCGACCGGCCTCTCCCCCCGCTTCCTGCGCTTCTTGTTAACGTACGCCGCGTCCGACTCGTGGATGTGCCCCGAGTCCAGCAGCATCGTATTCGAGAGGTGCGCCGTCACCCGCGTCGCGTAGATCGGCCCCTCGTAGCCCTGCTTGACCAGGTTCGGCAGGTTCCCGCTGTGGTCGATGTGCGCGTGCGACAGGATCACCGCGTCGACCTCGTCCGGATCGTAATGGAACGTGCGGTTGCGCTCGAACGCTTCCTGGCGATGGCCCTGGTACAGCCCGCAGTCCAGCAGCAGGCTGTGCCCGTTGACCTGCAGCAGGTGCTGCGAGCCCGTCACCGTCCGTGCCGCCCCGTGGAAAGATATTTTCATTATTTACCCACCCGCCAGAACAGCCAGGATTTCGTTCCCGAACCGCTCGAGGCGCCACGGCACGTCCTTCAGGACCTGCGCCAAAGCCTCTTCCCCCCGCGGGTTCTCCGCCGCCAGCGTGAACATCAGGTCGCGCGGCAGCACCACGTCCGAACTGACCCCCATCTCCCGCGCCCGCTGCTTCCGCCAGTTGCGCAGCGCCTCCAGCCGCACCAGGTACGCCTCCTCCGGCCTGGAGGTGCGCGGCGGGTAGATCGGATCCGCCTTCAGGCCCCGCCGCACCGCCCGCACCAGCGCCTCCCCGTGCCGCTGCAGCTGCCTCGGGCTCAGCGCCCCCGACCTGCGCAGTTCCCGCACGTCTTCCGGCGCGGCCGCCGCGATCGAGAGCAGAGTCCGGTCGCCGATCACCTTGAACAGCGGCCGGTTGAGCGACCGGGCCACCTGGTCCCGGTAGCGGCACAATTCCTGCAGCACCGCCGCCTCCCGCCCGCTCAGGTCGTAGGACCCGCTCACCCGCCAGCACGCCTCCGGCAGCTCATCCGGGCTGCGACCGTTGACGTGCCGCAGCCGGCTGAAATCCTCCTTCGCCAGCGCCAGCAGGCCTTTCGCCCGCAGCGCCTCCTTCAAGCGCGCCCGCAGCGGGATCAGGTAACGCGTATCCAGCCGGGCGTAAGATAACAGTTCTCGCGGCAGCGGCCGCTGCCCCCAGTTGGCCCGCTGGTTTCGCTTGTCCAGGTGCACCCCGAACTCGGCCTTCAAGATCGACCCGAGTCCCACCTCCTCCCATCCCAGGATGCGGGCCGCCACCATCGTATCGAACAGGTTCTCGAACGTGAAATCGAAATCCCGCTTCAACGTGATCAGGTCGTACTCGGCCGCGTGGAACACCTTCTCGATCTCCGGATTGGCGAACAGCGCCTCCAACGGCGACAGGTCGTCCAGCGCCAGCGGGTCGACGAGGATGTCCTCGCCGGGTGTAGAAAACTGGATCAGGCAGACCTGCTCCTGGTAAGCGTACAGGCTGTTCGACTCCGTGTCCACCGCCAGGATCGGCTCGCGCCCCAGCCGCTCGACCAGGTCCCGCAGCGGCCCCGGCCGGGTGATCAATACAGGTTCCGGTAAGTTTGCAGAATTCATCCTGCGACTATTATACCAATCCCCCTCTGCTCCTCACCGGATCAAATTGCCCTGACCCCCGCCAACCCTGCGGCTCTGCGGGAGAAATAGATCTAACCACAGAGACACAGAGACACGGAGAAAAACAAAATAATAAAATAATCTCTGCGCTCTCTGCAGGTAACACTCCAGCAGTAGTTTTGCACTTTTAACAAAACGAGCGCTGAAACCACAGATGCACACCGATAAACACAGATAAAAGATAAGAAACAAACCAGAATAATAGTCGAACTCTGTGTCCATCTGAGTTTATCTGTGGTTTTCCAGGGACTTATGTTAAAACTGCAAAAGAACTGACTCCAGCAAACCGTGGTTCCTGTAGGGCAATTTGGCAAATTGCCCTACGAAAAAACCTCATCTCCGGATAAATGCGGAGCTACTTCTCTGTGGCTCTGTGGTAGAAATTGATCTAACCACAGAGACACCGAGACACGGAGAAAAACAAAAGAAATTTAAAAACTCCGCGATCTCTGCGTCCTTGCTCGAGAAATAGATCTAACCACAGAGACACCGAGACACGGAGAAAAACAAAATAATAAAATAATCTCTGCGCTCTCTGCA
>DASWHG010000284.1:0-2330 GCA_036393315.1 Anaerolineales bacterium
TTCCACTCGAACGGCGTCGGCGGCCCGGCGATGGAGCAGCTGGCCGAGAGCGGCCAGTTCGCCGGCGTCATCGACTTTACCACCAACGAGACCTATGACCCCATGACCGGCGGCATCCACGACGGCGGCCCCGACCGTCTCAAACGCGTCGGGCTGCTGGGGCTGCCGCAGGTGATCGTCCCTGGCTGTATCGATTTCTGCGTGTTCCACGCCGGCTCCATCCCAGCCCAACTGCAGGGACGTCCCGTCTACGACCACAACCCTGAATACACGCTGGTGCGCGCGTCCTACGAAGAAATGGTCGCGCTGGGCCACCTTTTTGCCGAGCGGCTGAACCTGTGCACGGGACCGGCCCTCATTGCCGTCCCCACCCAGGGGTTGTCGATCCCCAACGTGCCCGGGGGGCCGTTCTGGGATCCGGATGCGGATGCCGCCTTCCTCGCCACGTTGCGGGAGGACATTAAAGAAGGCATCCCCATCCTCACTTTCGAACGTCATGTCAACGACCCTGCTTTTGGAGAGCAGGTCGCTGACCTTTTCATCGAGCTGATGCGCAAGGGTTGGGCGCCTGCAGCGCCCACGCGAAATGATTTATAGAAATTGATCGTACAAGGAGCAAAAACAATGATCGCCGAAAATGGTAAGAGCTATAAACATCTTCCGCACCTGACGGAAGGCGACGAGGAGTTCCGCCAGAAGTTCCTTTCCTGGGATCTGGGCGAATTAAGCTATGTCGACGTTCAGGAATACCTCAAGGAAAAGGACGTGATCCTGGTCCCGATGGCCAGCTTCGAGCAGCACGGCCCGCACCTGCCGATCTACACCGATACGATCACGGCGGTCGAGATTGCCAGGCGGGTGGCGGAGATGATCGGCGTGATCCACACCCCACCGGTCTGGATGGGCTATTCGCCCCAGCACATGTATGCGCCGGGAATGGGACGCGGCACGATCACCGTCCGCAGCAGCACGCTGCTCAACCTGATCCACGATGTCGGCCGGAGCCTGATCCACCACGGCTTCAACCGCATCATCTTCGTTAACGGCCACGGCTCCAACGTCAAGGTGATCGATCCGGTGCTGCGGAAGCTGCGCTACGAGACCGGCGCCCTGATCAGCTTCGTCAAGCCCTACATGGAGAATTACGTCGGCATCCTGGCAGGTTTGATGGAAAACCCGCTGGATGAAACGCCTGGCTGGCACTCCAGCGAGCTGGAGACCTCGCAGGACCTGGCCTGGAACGAGCACTACGTCCGCATGGACCGGGCCAATTTCACCCGGGCTCACATCCCTGAATTCCTGCCAAGGACCTTCGAGAAGAAAGACGGCATGCCGGACGTGGAGTTCGAAGGCTATAAGTACTTTACCTTCCCGATGGACCACCACGAGTTCATCGAGAGCGGCGTGATCGGCAACCCGCTGCGCGCCACCAAAGAGAAAGGCGAGGAAGCCTTCCGCCGGTTTTCCGAACACGTCGCCAAGGGCGTCCTGGAGCTGATGAAGGTGCCCGTCGAGGTCCACACCCGCGAGTTCATCGACCGGGTGCTCTAAGTATCTTTCCGAAAAATGATTTTTCGGATAGGTGCCCAAGAACACAACATCATTCGACCAGGAGGTAAACCATGAAAGTTGGCGTCTTCAGCTTTGTTTTTCAGGATCTGCTCTCGTATGATCAGGCGCTCGAGTGGATCGCCGGGGTGGGAGCGGAAGCGGTCGAGATCGGCTCGGGTGGTTACGTCGCGGAGCTGGGCGAGTCGTACTGCAAACCGGCCGAACTGCTGGCCGACGGGGACCTGCTCAAAGCGTGGAAGCAGAAAGCCGACAACTGCGGGCTGGAGATCAGCGCGCTGAGCTGCCACGGTAACCCGCTGCACCCGGACCCGGCCGTTGCAAACCTGCACCGTAAAGATTTTCGCGACACGGTGCTCGCCGCCGAGAAAATCGGCGTGCGACGGGTCGTTACCTTCTCCGGCTGCCCGGGCGACAGCGAGGGCAGCAAGTACCCGAACTGGGTCACCTGTCCCTGGCCACCCGATTTCCTGCGTATCCTGGAATGGCAGTGGGAAGAAAAGGTGATCCCTTACTGGCAGGAGGAGGTGCGCTTCTGCCGCGACCACGGGGTGGATATGATCTCGCTGGAGATGCACCCGGGCTTCGTGGTTTACAACCCTGAGACGCTGCTGCGCCTGCGGCAGGCAGTCGGCCCGGAGATCGGGGCCAATTTCGATCCCAGCCACCTGTTCTGGCAGGGTATCGACCCGATCTTCGCCGTCCGCGAGCTGGGCGAGGCCATCTTCCACGTACACGCCAAGGATACGATCATCGACCCG
>DASWHG010000285.1:0-3425 GCA_036393315.1 Anaerolineales bacterium
AATTGCGGCTGCACAGTATGGACATCTCCTCCCATTCACCTCTTTGAGGGGGGCGGGCTGGAGTGAGTTTCGATTTGCGCGCTTTGGGGGTTTTTCTCGAACCTGGTTCGCCTGCACTGCATCCCTCCCGGTGTATGGTCATTCTTCATTAAGTATTGCAAATGGTTAACACAGTTTCCATATTTAACGCATAATAGTCCCTGGCTGTTACAGTCCCCCGCGTAAAAAAGAGTCTTTTATCCCCCTTCGAGCCGCTAGCGACGATCCCCATTCCCGGCCAGGTAGGCGCGCACCAGCTGCCGTCGGGAAAAATGGTTGAGAGTGATCCACTCGATCCACATTGGTCCACCGCAAGCTGCCCGGGCGATCTGAGACTCGCTGCGCCCCTCGTGGTGGAGTTCCAGTACCCGCTCGCCCAGCTCCTCCAGGTAAGCGGCTTTACCGGCCAGCTCCATGGCTGGGTTCTCACGTACCCTGGCGCTGCCGGGGAAGAGCATATTTGCCGGCAGCGCGGCGAGAAGCTTCAGCGAGGCGATGATTTGCCAGATCTCGGTCCCGGCTCGCAGGGCGTGGTCGCGCCCGCCGACGAACAGGTCGCCGGTGAACAGCCAGTCTTCCCGCGGCTCGTACAGGCAGAGGTGGTCTGGGCTGTGGCCGGGCGTATAGAGCACCTGGAAGCAGTATTTTTCGGATTTGATCTCGGCGCCGTCCACCAAGGGTTGGGCTGTGGAGGGATCGGGGTAGCCCCAGAAAAGACGGCGGTATGGGTGCAGCGGCTGCCGGCCGCGCGGGTTTGCCAGGACTGGCAGGGCCAACGGGTGTGCGAGGATCTCAAGGCCTGGTTGTCTGCGCTGCAGCGGTCCGTTTGCGCCGATATGGTCCTCGTGCGTGTGCGTGTTGACGATGCGGACCAGGCGAAAATCATCCAGCGCACGCAGCAGCTCCGGCGCGGAGTGGGCGCAGCCGGTGTCGATCAGGATATCGTCGACCAGGTAGGCGGTCGTCCAGTACCGGCCGCGTCCGAACAGCGTGCGGCTCAAGTCGAAGCGGGTTACCTCGCCATACGGCGTGATCTGGATCATGAGTGTCTAAATCGATGCCTTGTTTTTCCGCAGCGGGATCGCAAGTTCGTCGGTCATAGGCTTCCGCTGGCTGGATTTTATCAGATCTAGTCTCTCTGGCCCCTACCACGGCGATTCCCAAAGACCCCAGATCTATATACTTTCCGCGGTTTGCTCAGGTGTTATAATTCGAATCCTTGAGTTGGAAAACCTTTGATGAGCACGGGCACGCGAATGTATGGGCTTGAAGGCGTGTCGCTGCGGGTTCATCTATGATATCTTGTCTTCCGTCTGATTCTGGTTATGCCTGATATTGACAATCTGAGTGAACGCGAGCGAGAAATCTTATACCTGGTTGCGACCGGTGTAAGCAATAAGCAGATTGCACAAGCCCTGCACATCAGCACCAATACCGTCAAAGTCCACCTGCGGAATATCTTCAGCAAGATCGAGGTCGCTTCGCGCACGGAAGCGGCCATGTTTGCGGTGGGCGCCGGGCTGGTCGATCCAGCGGGTGAAGCCCGGGGTGAAGGGATGAACGGGCTGCCCCCGGTCGGCCTGTCCAGAGAAGCGGCCACAGCCACTCTTCCAGCCCTTCCGGATGACTCTCCTGGTCCGCGCTCCTGGTCACGCTGGTACTTCCTGGCCGGTTTTATCCTGCTACTTACCTTTGGCATCTATGGCGTGCTGGCCATGCGCAACCCCGGTTCGGCGGTCCCGGCTTCGGCCAGCCAGCCGGCCCCTACCTCCCCGCCGCGCTGGCAGGAAGGTGCGCAGCTGCCAACCCCCCGACAGGGTTTGGCCGTGGCGGCCTACGAGAACCTGATCTACACCATTGCCGGGGAGAGCGCAGCGGGCGTGACCGGGGTGCTTGAATGCTACGACCCGGAAAAGGACAGCTGGACGACCCTGTCTCCCAAGCCAGTCCCTGTCACAGAAGTGGGCGCGGTGGTGATCGGCGGTAAGATTTACGTCCCGGGCGGCCGCACCGTCTCAGGCTCCTTGACCAATGTGCTCGATATCTACGATCCCCGGGAGGATCGCTGGGAGAAGGGGCCACACCTCCCGGTGCCGTTGAGCGGCTACGCCATGGCAGCGTTCGAAGGCAAACTGTACCTGTTTGGTGGTTGGAATGGGCAGTCCGTTCTGCCGACCGTTTACGAATTCGACCCGGACCGCCAGGAATGGCTGGAGCGCGCCTCCATGCCCACGGCGCGATCGTTGGCCGGGGCCGCCGCAGCCAACGGCAAGATTTACGTCTTCGGGGGTTTCGATGGGAACCAGCCTCTGGCGGTGAATGAAGTCTACCACCCGGACCTTGACGGTGGACAAGGCGCGGAATTGGCCTGGGCAGCTGGCCCGCCCATGCCCGACCCGCGCTACGGCATGGGGGTTGCCAGCGTCGCAGATATCATCCACGTATTCGGAGGTCTGGGGTTAGGGAGCGACCCGCTCCCACCGCTCGAGTACCCTCCGCAGACGCTGAGCTGGCAGGCCTTCGAGAATCCTCTCGATGAGCCCTGGTCTCTCCTGGGGTTGGCGCCGTTTGGCACCCGAGTGTACCTGTTGGGGGGCGCCGTTCAGGGCGCACCAACCGGCCGCAATCTGGCTTACCAGGCGATCTACGTCGTCTCCCTGCCGGTGATCCGCTAGCGAGATCCAGCCCTAGGGAATCCCGATCACCCCAAGGTCTGTAACTTCACCTGCTTCGACCTCGAACACCAAATAATCATTCGTTCCCGGTTCTTCGATGACGGTGCTGGAAACCGGGTTCCAGATCACCAGTGCGTAGGTCCCAGGGGGGACGTCGCTGAACAGGAAGCGCCCGGTCCGGTCCTGGATCGCCAGCGGGTCGGTCTGGTCCGAGAAGGCCACGATGGGGGGGAAACCCTCTTGATCGCTGGTGATCGTGCTGGCGAGGTAGAGCGAGCCGATATACGGGCTGCCTCCGGGCCCGGGCGTGAGCAGCTGCCCTGTGACGATGCCGCGGTCACTGGCTGGTTCCGGGATATCCAGGGATTCAGGCAGCTCCTCCGGTGGGCTGCTTGTTTCCGGCGCCGGGTAGCCCTCCTCCAGGCTGTAATCGAACGGGGTTGGCGTAACCCCGGCAGGATACGCATCGACCGCCGGAAGTTCGGCTGCTTCACTCGCGGCTGGCGTCAGCAATACGGGTGCTCCGGTCAGAGCGGCCGTTGGCTCGATCGGGGGGGCAGGGTCCAGCTGCCCGCAGCCGGATAACAGAAGCGCGGGGACCAGGATCAGCAGGTGAATTACGGGAAAGGGCAATTTATGCTTGAACATCCTGTTCTTCTCGGTTGTACGGTCGCGTGATCGTTCTTTACCAGTAAGACGTGCGAAACCGCC
>DASWHG010000286.1:0-4015 GCA_036393315.1 Anaerolineales bacterium
CCCAGTAAGGCATCCCTGTCCCCATCCCGCCGCGAACGATCTTTCCCTGCAGCAGCGCCGGGCTGGCGCCAAGCATCGATTCTGCCTCGGTGAAGTCTGCGGGCTGCTGCAGATCGTGGTTGAACTCGCTGCCGGGGTGGCCCTGGGCGCTCAATGACGGGGCAATGACCCCATCCCCCGCCCCCGATTCGCCATGGCAGGCGGCGCAATTTTGAGCGAAAAGCTGCTGGCCGGTTTGTATAGCCTGCGGGTTGGTGTTCAGCTTCCACACCAGTGCGACCAGGTCCCAGACCTGTTCGTCGTTCAAATCATGAGAGAAAGGTTCGGCGCGTATATCCTGCCATGCTCCTGCAGGGCTGGTACGTCGCAGGTAGTCCAGGGACAGATATTCCCCCGGGATGTGGATGCCAAGGTCTGCGCCTCGCCTGGCAGAGGGTCGTCGGGTAGGAACGACATCCGCCGGATGCGGCGCGTCGATATCGATCCCAAGGGTCGAAAACAGTGGAGGTCCCTCCGCCTGCGGTTCGCCGGTTTCTCCGAGGACCTCGATCGTTCCGCGCATCCGCCAGTGATTGGGACCGCACCAGCGAGTGCAGTAGTAGACGAATTTTCCGGGCCGGTCGAAGATGAGCGTGGTCTCAACCACTTCTCCCGGATAGATATCGATGGCAGGCTGCACAATTTTGAGCGAAAAGCTGCTGGCCGGTTTGTATAGCCTGCGGATTGGTGTTCAGCTTCCACACCAGGGCGACCAAGTCCCAGACCTGTTCGTCGTTCAAATCTTGAGAGAAAGGTTCGGCGCGTAAATCCTGCCATGCTCCTGCAGGGCTGGTACGTCGCAGGTAGTCCAGGGACAGATATTTCTCCGGGATGTGGATGCCAAGGTCTGCGCCTCGCCTGGCAGAGGGTCGTCGGGTAGGAACGACATCCGCCGGATGCGGCACGTCGATATCGATCCCAAGGGTCGAAAACAGTGGAGGTCCCTCCGCCTGCGGTTCGCCGGTTTCTCCGAGGACCTCGATCGTTCCGCGCATCCGCCAGTGATTGGGACCGCACCAGCGAGTGCAGTAGTAGACGTATTTCCCGGGCCGGTCGAAGATGAGCGTGGTCTCAACCACTTCTCCCGGGTAGATATCGATGGCAGGCTGGTCAGATTGGCCGACTGCGAAGCTGTGTACGACGTCATCCGAGACCAGACGCAGGTGAAGCGGCACGCCAACAGAAATGCTGAGATCGGCTGGACTCCAGCCGCCTGCTTCAGGCATTCTGGCATGGATTTCTACCGGTCGCCCGGCTGCAGCACCGGGCGCGATCCAGCGAGCCAACAGGATGGAGAGTGGGATCCCGATCAAGAGACCCAATACAAACAGACGGGCGGTGCGTTCAGCGTTCATCCGACCAACAGTACCATGAGAGCAGTAGTGACCAGCAGGCAGTAGGCTGCCACCGGCAGTGCCTGGCGGATCTCTCCGCCTTGCGGCAGCGTTTCACCCGCAATCCGCCTGGCGGTCAGAGCGGCCCAGCCTAACCCGCCCAACAGGACCAGCGCCTGCAGCGCGGGGATGGTCCCGGTCAGGTAAGGGGTCCAACCCACGCCGGCCGTACCCACCAGGTCCCAGCCCCAGCCGAACGGATCCGAAAGCGCCGGCCAAAGGTAAGAAAAGTTCGTCAGCACGAACGACAGGCTGAAAGCGATCCAGGCAGCCAGACCGAGGGGGACGAGCGCGTAAGAATAGGCGACAAACTGCTTTTGGAGAGGCTGCCTCCCTTTAGAAATCCTCCTGCCCAGGGCGACTGCCAGGAAGAAGAACCCCGGCAGCAGCCCGAATACGAACGCCAGGAACGCCAGGGCGTAAGCCAGCCAGGGCCAGCTGCCCACGCCGTAAGCGGCCGACTTGAGGAAAGCCCAAGGCCCGAGCAGGACCGCTGCATAGACGATCGCGCTGCCCAGCATGATGAACGCTTTATAGGCTTCGTCGAGCTTTCGCCCGCCGGGGATGGTTAGATCGGCCCCGAACGATCGCAGGTTGAGGGCGATGTTGTCATGGGGGCAGGTCCGTAAACATTCCATGCAGGTCCCGCAGTACGTGTTCTTCACCAGGCCGCCGGGGAATACCTGCCAGGGGCAGCCATAGCCTTCGGCGCTTCCGGTGTAGCAGGTTTTCACAGTATGCGCCGCGCACACGGTCGTATCCTTAACGCGCAATTCGGTTGGGGCAAGTTGGGAATATAGCCCGATAAAGCCGCCCACCGGGCACAAGTAGCGGCAGAAGGCGCGCCGCTCGAAAACCAGGCTGGTGCCGATTGCCACTACCAGGAAGCCTGCCAGGACGATGGCCGTCGTGCGCGGCTGGGTGAGCACAACCGTGCTGAACAGGGCGACCAGGGTGAAAGCTCCATTCTGCAGCCAGATATTGCGCCAGGCATTCGGCCAGCGCCGTCCCAACACGAACCGCCGGAAGAAGCCGGCCGGCCCACCGAGGCCCGGTTTCAGTACGTTGCCTTGCTGCAGCCACTCTCCGGGCATGGGGATTGGGCAGATGCTGCACCAGCCGCGCCCGAAGAGCGGTACGGCGACCAGCATGAGCAACGCCCACCATGCAATCCACACGAAAACGATCCCGAAATTCCGGCTGCCCACCGGGGTGCCGAGAAGCCCGGCCAGGATGGCGAAGATGAACCCGCCCAGCGCGATGGCCCGCACAAGGAACTGCGGCCAACGGCTGCGCAGCCCGAGCTTGAGCAGCGGCAGCTGCAGGAGGTCGTAGCGGCTCACCGGCGGATGCTCCAAAAACCGGCCAGGACCGCCAGGAAAGCCAGGCCGATCCCCCGCCACAGCAGCTGGTTCGGCCCGACCTGGATCTTGCCGATCATGAAGGGGTGCAGCGCACCGCAGGTGACCGAACAGCGAAAACGGTAGGTACCCGGCCGGTCGGCCAGGAAAGAGAGGGAAGCGGTCTGCCCGGGATCGGCAGTGACCTCCACGCCATAGCCATCGATATAGATCCCGTGGACGACGTCGGTGGAGACAAGTTCGATCGTCACCCGGTCCATCGGGTTGACCCGCAGCACTGCCGGGTCGAATTCGAAACTCTGCGCTTCGATCCGGAATGTATGTTCGCCTGGCGCGGCAGATCGGGCCGGGAAAGGAGCCAGCAAGATGGTCAATCCCACCGCTGCAATTGCTATCCATCTCAGCAAAGTCGCATTTCTCACAGGCTGCAGCTCTCTAAACCCACTTATCAAAAGGGAACACGAACCTCAATATGGACAGGACTTACGCAGTTGGTGGGAGGATGTGGGTGTTTGGGCGGGCGATGCCCGCCCAAACACCCACAATTTTCTCCTGAACTGCGTAACTCCAAATGGATTCAAAATCAGGGGATATTCGAGGGGCCATATTGGGCGTAGGTCTGGTCGATAAAGGCTTTGATCTCCTTGACTTCTTTTCCCTGGTCAAGCAGGCGCATCGTATCCAGAGTGATATCGACGCAGATCGAGCAGCCCAGGGCGTGGGAGTCGTAGACGATGCTGCCATCCGAGCTGACCTCAGAGACATAGCAATCATAGTTGGAATTATGGCCCATCGCACCGCATCCACAGTAACAGGGGATCTGTTCGAGGATATCTGGGTTGGCCGCCGCGAACTGGTAGGACTGCTGAACGGTCACGGGCGCCTGCTTTACTTCGGCGGGCATATCTTGCATGGATGCCATCGGGAAGGAGTGTTCCGTGGCTGAATCCTGAGAACCGGAGCAGCCTGCGGCGAGCGAAGCCAGCAGGATCAGGAGAAGCAGGGAAAAGAAGGGGATTCGGAGGCGATTTGCCATTGTACGGCCCTCATTCGGTAAGGAGTTGTATCTGAAATATACCAAATGCCGGAATAATGCAATAGTGATAAATATCATCATAATCAGGTGATTCGTTGGTATTTTTTTAGAGTTGAAAGATATCCGTCTCTCTGGGATCTGCCGTGGTAGGGGCCATATGTGGGGGTTGTTTGGGGGCGAAGCCC
>DASWHG010000287.1:0-8784 GCA_036393315.1 Anaerolineales bacterium
ATACTTACCGTCCGAATGGTGAGACATAAGTCTTCCTCCTTCGCCCTCGACACTAAATTTCGGCGGGGAGTTGTCTCACTATTATAGTCACAGAGGGTCAAGCTGAGAGAGCGGTTTGTGCGACCGAAGCATCTCTTGCCAGGCCGTGCGAGACCCTTCGCTCCGCACACCCCGCTCCGCTCAGGGAGACATGTCGAAAAGTCGCCCTCAAATTGACATGCACCCTTGTTCCTACCGTGGCTTGACAGTTTCTTCATCAATTCTTTAAAAGTTTTTGTTATACTGATAGCGTTCGGTAACTCGCCTGGGAAAAGACCATCCACGAATAGGATCACGAATGAAACCCACGATCCTGGTTGTAGACGACGATCGTAAAACGGTCGACCTGATCCGCCTTTACCTTGAGAAGGACGGCTACCGGATTCTGGCCGCCTACGATGGGCTCAAGGCCCTCGAGATTGCCCGGAGCAGGCAGCCCGGCCTCATCATCCTGGACCTGATGCTGCCGCTGGTAGACGGCCTGGACGTGTGCAAGACCTTGCAGGCGGAATTCGAAATCCCGATCATTATGCTGACTGCCAGGACCACCGAAGAGGATAAGCTGGAAGGCCTTGACCTGGGGGCGGATGACTACGTCACCAAGCCGTTCAGCCCGCGCGAACTGGTGGCGCGGGTGCGGGCGGTGCTGCGGCGGGCGCACGCCAAAAAGGATGCCGGGCTGCCCGAGATCCGCTTCGGCGACCTGGTCGTCGATTTTATCCGCCACGAAGCCCGTGTGGGGAATCAGAGCGTCCATCTCACCCCCAAGGAGTTCACGCTGCTGGAAACGCTCGTACAGCATCCTGGCCGGGTCTTTACGCGCCTGGAGCTGCTCGAACACGCCTTTGGGTTCGACTACGAGGGTTTCGAACGGACGGTGGACGTCCATGTCATGAACCTGCGCAAGAAGATCGAGCCCGATCCTGGCCGCCCGACCTACATCCAGACGGTCTATGGGTTGGGCTATAAATTCGAGGAAGCCGGGCATGAGATTTAGCAGCCTGCGGGTCCGCCTGCTCCTGACGATGGCCGTGGTCGTCACGGTCGCCGTCGGGACGGTGGCCCTATTTGCCAGCCGGGCGACGACCAGCGAGTTCCGCCGCTCGGTGGAAGGGATCCTCAGCATCCCCAACTACAGCATCGAGACCCGCATCCACGCGATCAACAAGCTGCTGGCGCAGAAAGGTGGCGATCGCGACCTGTGGGAGGATATGCAGTACCTGCTATCAGGCATGGCGCGTACCTCCCGAGCCCGCTTCGTCATGGCCGACCTGGAGGGGAACGTACTGGCCGACTCCCTGGGAGAGCTGGTCGGCACGCAGATCGACCCCGAACGCTCCAATCCGTTTGCGGCCTTCCTGATCGAGAGAGAACCGGTTTTGGCCTATCTTGTCCCCCTGGAGGACACCGGCCTGGAGAGTATCGAAGCGCGGTTCATCACCTCGGTGAACCGCTCGCTGCTGGTCGCGATCTTCGCGGCCGGCCTGGTGGCGCTGCTGCTGACCTTGCTGCTCTCGCGCAGCCTGCTCGGCCCGATCGGGGCGCTGACCTCCGCAGCCCAGGCGATGGAAAAGGGGGATCTCAGCCAGCGGGTGGCGGTGAGAGCCAGGGGGGAAATCGGGGAACTGGCCAAGGCTTTCAACGCGATGGCCGATGGGCTGGCCCGGCTCGAACAGCTGCGCCGGAACATGGTCACCGACGTGGCTCACGAGCTGCGCACTCCCCTTTCCAACGTGCGGGGCTACCTGGAAGCCTTGCGTGATGGCGTGATCCAGCCCACCCCGGAAACCATCGCTTCCCTGCATGAAGAGGCCATGCTGTTGAACCGGCTGGTCGACGACCTGCAGGAGCTGGCCCTGGTGGAGGCCGGGCAGATCAACCTGGTCTGCCAGCCGGTGCAGGTCGAGGAAGTGGTCGAAAGAGCGGTGCAGTTGCTCGAACCCAAGGCCCGGGAGAAAGGCCTGGCGGTCGAGGTCTGCCTGGCGGAAGACCTGCCCCCGGTCGAGGCCGACGCCGAGCGGATGGGACAAGTCATCCGTAACCTGCTCGACAACGCGCTGACCAATACCCCGGCCGGCGGGGAGATCCGCGTATCTGCCAGGACGAGCGATGGGCAGGTAGAAGTGAGCGTACAGGACACCGGGAAGGGCATCGCTCCCGAGCACCTGCCTTACGTCTTCGAGCGCTTCTACCGGGCCGACCAATCCCGCACGCGCTCGACCGGCGGCGCCGGCCTGGGGCTGGCGATCGTCAAGCGGCTGGTCGAAGCGCACGGCGGCCAGGTCTGGATCGACAGCCAGGTCGGGAAAGGGACGACGGTGACCTTCACCTCTCCGGTGTCGGCCGGCCTGCCGCTCGACGCCGGCCACCCGCTCCCATCGCAACCCGCCCACAGGGTGGTTGATCGTTAAGCCGAGAGAGGTTGTGATAGCCTTTCAAGCTATCACATCCCCGAGCCACCAATCCTGCGAAAGCCCCTTGCGCTCCGGGCGCGAAGCCTGTACAATTGCCAAACAATTGTTCTGTTAACCATCAAGGGAGAGCCTATGGCCCTGGATTTCCAGCAAGTCCGCGAGCAAGTCCGGCAGTTAGGCGAGAATGCGCCCCAGCGTGAGCAGCGCCTCAAGGAGCTGCGAGACCAGGCCCATGAGCTGCTGCAGCAAAACGCACACGACCTGGACCGCCTGCGGGCGAAGGTGCAGCGAGTCGTCCAGCAGCATGACCCTTCCCTGCGCTGCGCATTGCCGGTGCAGGAACCCCTGACGGCCCACTTCGCCCTGCCCGCACTGCCTGAACGGGCCACCATCCTGGCCGCGGACGGCTCCCAGATCGGCCTCGACCGGCATGCAGAGACGGATTACTGCCTGATCAACGTGGGCGCCATCCAGATGCGCCTGGCCTCCCCCGAACCCCCGAAGCCAACGGTTTCCTGCCGCTTGCTTTACGACGAGCAGCTTTACACCCCATCCGGCACGATCACCGACGCCACCCTGGCTTTGATGCGCGACCTGAACGAGCGTACGATCCTGGCCAGGCTGGCCGCCCAGGCGGAGCCGCCGGTCGTCACGTTTACGGATGGGCCGATGGAGCTGTGGGGCGGCAAAGATGGAGACGGGGAAGCAAGCGAGTTCCAGAAAAGCCTGCAAGAATACCTGGGCGTGCTCGCGCAGCTGTGCGACCTGCAGGCCGCCACTGCCGGGTACGTCGACAAGCCGGGAGCGAACCTGGTAGTCCGCCTGCTGGAAGTCGGCCTGGTCCCGGAAGCCGAGCTGGCCGAGATCCGCAGGAGGCGCCCGCTGCGGGGCGTGACCGACGCCGACCTGTACCGGGAGCTGCTTGGATCCGGGGAGCGGTCGCCGGTGTACGCGCTCCAGTCCCAATCGGCCCGGAACTATACCCAGGCGCTGGCCTTGCACTTCTTCTACCTGAACGTTGGCCGCCCGGGGAAACCCTGGCTAGCCCGAGTCGAGGTCCCTGCCTGGGTCGTGGACAGTAGAGAGATGCTGGACGGCCTGCACGCCGTGCTGGTGTCCCAGTGCCGGACGATGGGCAGCCGCCCGTATCCCTACCTGCTGCACCGCGCCCACGAGACCGCCGTCGTCAGCCTGCAGGAGAAGGAGCAGGTCACGCAGATGATCGCCCTCGAACTGCGCCGGCGGGGCGTCCAGATTGGCGAGGTTTCGCAGAAGCAGGCCATGAAGCAGACCGCTGGCAGGACCAGCTACAAAGGGTGAGGAGGTTACCAACATGAGGACCATCGAGATCGGTCGCCTGCTGCGCGCCGGCACCTCCGGATTCGTCGTCGGGTGCCGGGTTTCCCAGCTGAACACCCCGTCTTTCGGCTCACTGGTCAGCGTCTCGCTCGAGGATGGCTGCCAAATCTATGGCCTGATCCATGACATCCGCATCGACGACGACGGGCTGGTGCGCCAGCTCATCACCGCGGAGGGGGTGGACGAGGCCATCATCGCCGATAACCGGGTCAACCGCAACGTGCCGCTGGAGATGAGCGTTCTGGCGGTCGGGTACCGGCAAAATGGAAAGGTCAGCCACCTGCTGCCGCCGCGCCCGCCCTTGTGCCTGGACGTGATCTACCTGTGTGATGACGAGGAGCTGTGCGGGTTTACCGGTTCCGGGCGCTATGGGTACTTCCGCCACATCCTGCGCGCCGCCGAGCTGCCGGTCGGGGAGCTGCTGGCCGCCCACCTGCTCCAGGCCCAGGCCGCCCACCAGAGGGCAGGGGACTACGAGTGGGCCATCTCGGCCACCAAAGAGCTGATCGTGCTCTTGCGAGACGATTACCCGACCCTGATGACGGCCATCAGCACGCTGGGTGACGCCATCCCCGAGATCTGGGATATGAAAGGGCTGTGAGCATGAGCGCCGAGCCGAAATGCATCGGATACGTGGTTGGGGGCGGGCTAAAAGAGAACCTGCGCGTCCGCCTCACAGTGCCCTCCCAGGAGGTCCAGGAAGGCGCCTTTGTCGTCATCAAGAGCGGCGAGTGGCAATTCTATGGCCTGGTAACCGATTTCCAGCTCGGCGCGACCGACCCGCGCTTCGCCGACGAACAGAGCGAAGCGCGCCTGCCGGGAAAGCTGGCCCAGCTCCTGCATGGCCAGACCCTGTATACTAACCTCGAGGTCTTACCGGCCCTGATGTTCGAAATCGGCCCTGAGATAGGCACCCCTGAGTACGCCGCCTGGCTCGACAGGTTGGGGGACAGGACCCCCCGCCCGCTGCCCGTCAAGACAGTGCCGCCGCACCACGCGCCGGTCCACCTGGCCGGGCCCGGCGACATTGCTGAGATCTTCGGTCGCACGGAAGAAGAGGGGAACTTCGTCCTCGGCTACACCCGCGAGCAGGAGCTCCCTGTTTGCATCAACCTGGATAAATTCGTACAGCGTTCCTCGGGCGTCTTCGGCGCGACCGGCACCGGAAAATCCTTCCTGACCCGCCTGGTGTTGGCCGGGCTGATCCAGTACAACCGCGCCTCCGTGCTGGTGTTCGATATGCACAACGAGTACGGGTTGGACGACACGGCCTCGGATACCGGCGAACGCGTCATCGGCTTGCGGACCAAGTTCTCCAGCCGGGTGCGGGTGGTCGGGTTGGGAAAGGGCGCGCAGATTCGCGGCCAGACCCCGGATTTCAACCTGGAGATCGACGTGCGTGACATCCAGGCGGAGGACATCGAGCTGCTCACGCGCGAGCTGAACCTGAAGGAGACCACGCCCACAACCCTGGAAGCCCTGGTGAATTATTTCGGTCGAGAAGGTTGGTTTTCCGCCTTCCGCGAAATGGAAAATGGGGCGATGGTCGAGGACATCAACGGCAAGCGCACCCCAGCTCTCAACAGCGTGGCCTATTGGGCAAACAGCCAGGGGGTCAACGTGATGGCAGCCGAAGGACTGCACAACAAGCTCGGCCGGGTCTTCCGGCTGCCCTACGTCGAGGAGAACCCGGCCGCGGATGGGATCGGCGAGATTATCCGGACGCTGGAAGCCGGGCGGCACGTGGTCCTATCATTCGGGACTCATGAAAGTGACCTGGATTACCTGCTGGTCAGCAACCTGCTGACCCGGCGGATCCGCCAGGCCTGGGAGAAGCGCACCAACGAGTTCCGCACCTCCGGCAAGGACGAGCCGCGCCCGCTCGTGGTCGTGCTGGAGGAGGCCCACAAACTGCTCAACCGCGAGATGGCCGGGCAGACCAGCTTCAGCACGATCGCGCGCGAGATGCGCAAGTACTACGTCACCCTGCTCATCGTCGACCAGCGCCCGTCGCAGATCTACGACGAGGTCATGTCCCAGTTAGGCACCCGCATCTCCGGCTGGCTGGGCGACGACGACGACATCCACGCGGTGCTGTCCGGCCTGGCCGGGCGAGACGCCCTGCGCGGCATGCTCGCCCGGCTGCAGCCGAAGGAAGAAGTGCTCCTGCTGGGCTGGGGCGTGCCGATGCCCCTGCCTGTCCGCTCCCGCCGCTACGACCAGGCTTTTTGGGAGCAGCTGCTCGGGAAAAAAGAAGCCAAGAGGACCGAGACCGATATTTTAAGGGAGCTCGGCTTCTGAGCTCCCGGCCGTCGCCGTCCCACGGGGATTAGGGAAACCCTTCTGCAGGGGAGAGATTCATGGCTGAGATGAAGTATGCCACGCTTTACAACGGCGAGGCGATCCCGGTGCTCGGCCTGGGGACCTGGGACATCGGCGGAGGGATGTCAGCAGACCGCTCCCGGGATGCACAGGCCAAACAGGCACTGCGTGACGCGATCGAGATCGGGTACACCCATTTCGACACGGCGGAAGCCTATGGTGGCGGCCACACCGAGGAACTGGTCGGGGAGGTGCTGGCCGGATATAACCGGAAATCGTTCTTCATCACGACGAAAGTCAGCCCAAGCCACCTGCGCTACCGGGACGTGCTGCGGGCGCTCGAGGGAAGCCTGAAACGGTTGAAGATGGATTACGTGGACCTGTACCTGATCCACTGGCCCAACCGCCAGATCCCGCTCGAGGAAACTTTCCAGGCCCTCAACCAGCTGGTCGAACGCGGTTCGGTCGGGTATGTCGGGGTGAGCAACTTCTCTTTAGAGCTGTTGAGGCAGTCCCAGGCGCTGTCTGCCACGCCGGTCCTCACCAACCAGGTGCCTTACAGCGTGCGCGATCGGGAATACGTCCAAAACGGGGTGCTGGGATACTGCCAGGCGAACGGCATCCTGTTGACCGCGTATTCACCCTTGAAGAGGGGCGTGCTGAGCGACCCAACCGTCCGGCGGGTTGCTGCTCGGCACGGCGCCACGCCGGCCCAGGTCGCCCTGAGCTGGCTGGTCCGGCAAACGAACGTCATCACCATTCCAAAATCGAGCAATCGAAATCGCCTTGCAGAGAATTACGCCGCGCTAGACCTCGAACTCACCGCCGAGGATATGGACTCGTTAGACCGGGCCGCCTGAAGGAGGGTAGACCCATGCCAGAGCTTTCGTTGTTTCAATCTGTAGAACAGTTCGCTGAAGTCGCCCACCCCCTTTCCGATGCGGACCTGGAAACCCGCTGGGTTTGGGAGGATTACGACGAGGGGATCCGGTTCGCCTTCTTCCGAACCTACGAGCAACTGCGCCAGCTGGCCGCGGATCTAGTAGTCCAGCGGGGGCAGGCTGGCCCTCCCTTTTCCAGTGCCGAACGCGCCCTGGCGGTCTACTACGCGGCCTACCGGGACCTGCAGGCGCTTATGACCGGCGTGAGCGACGAACAGGCCCGCGTGCCTCCCGCCGAGGGGGAATGGCCGCTCGTGACGATCGTCGACCATGTCGTCGAGGCCACCCGTGGCTTTTTTGCGGTCATCTCGTATACCCTTCAGGGCATCCGCGCGGGGGAGAGCAAGCCCCGGGAGCTATCAGAAGAGTCCTGGATCGCATTCTGGGCCGGGGATGATTACCGGCAGGCGAGCGAGAGCGGCAAACTCTCGGAGCTGCTGGCATACTACGAACGGATGCACCGGCGGGTGCTGCGGGAGCTGGGCGATATCTCGGAAGATGAAATCTATTTACCGTCTGTTTATTGGGAAACGAATCCCATGACCGTGCAGTTCCGTTTGCACCGATTCGATTCGCACCTGAGACAGCATACGATCCAGGTGGAGAAGGCGCTGGATGCGCTCGGCGGTCCGCCCTCCGAAGCCCGGCGACTACTGCGCCTGATCTACGCCGCGTTGGCCGAAGCGGAAGGGGCCCTCCTGAATGCGCCGGGTACCGGCCTTGAACGACAGCAGGAAGTGGCCAGGCAGATCGTAGAAAGGAGTGCGGAGATCGCCCGGTTAACAGAGGAAAGGAACTGAGGATGGATGCAATCGCTCAGGCCCGCTCGTTTTTCCAGTCGAACGGCCGGGATATCGACCGGGCCAGGTTCGAGCATCATTTCGGGGACCTGTCTCTGGAAGAACTCTTGTCCATCCTCGGACGCTACCAAAACTCGGACGGCGGCTTCGGCAACGGCCTGGAACCCGATATCTCGGCCCCTGACAGCAATCCTTTTGCCATCGACCTGGCGCTGCAGGTCTGCATCCAGGCCCGGGTGCCTGGGGAGCACGAACTGCTCCGCCGGACCGTCGATTACCTCGAGAGCACGCAAACGGAGGAGGGCGAGTGGCGTCTCACGGAAGGGGTTTACGCCCAGGACCTGGCACCCTGGTTTCAGGGTTGGGAGTGGCCGAACCTGAACCCGGCCTGCCCGATCGCGGGTCATTTACAGGAGCTGGGCCTCGGCTCCGAAAGGCTGCATGGCCGGGTTGCGCGGCTCTTCGAGCGGCTGGCCGACCCGCTCGACCTGGTATCCGACGAGTTTTACAAGATCGGCCAGTATGCAACCTATTTCTTCCCGCAGGAGGAGCACCCGCAGCGGGATTTCTATCTCTCCGGCGTGCTGTGGTGGTTGATCCGCCAGCACAGCACCGGGAAACTTGCGGATAATGGGCATTTCTTCGAGTACGTCCGCAGCCCGCACACCTATATTGGCAAACAGTTGCCCGCCTCGATCCTTGCCGGACGGCTGGACTCGCTGGCAGCGGAACAGGAGGAGGATGGCGGCTGGCCAACTCCTTACGACACTCACTGGCGCGGCTGGGTGACGGTCCAAAATTTATTGATCCTGAGAGCGTTCGATCGGATTTAGCGTTGTTGGTAGGAGGATAAATGGGTACCTTACTATTGCTGGCAACCGAGGCCGGCGTGGTCGTCTGCGAGCGGGA
>DASWHG010000288.1:0-2415 GCA_036393315.1 Anaerolineales bacterium
CAGAGTCTGCCTATTTCTGGCCTGCTTTAACGACGGTGGAGCAGCCGCTGGTCGATCTCGGCTGCAAGGCGGTGGAGAAGCTGACCGAGTTGATCGATATCGAAGACCAGAATGCCTCCCAATCCCGGGTCGAGGTCGTTACCCTCCAACCGGAATTGATCGTCCGGGACAGCTCGGCTTTGCTGAAGGCCCCGGCCTCTGGAGGAGGATCGAGCTGAGCCGGAGAGCCTTCACAGGATACGTATGACCAAAAGAGACGTGGTTCGAAAGGTGCTCGATGGAGAGCGACCACCGTACGTTCCCTGGTCGTTCGGCTTCACCTACGAAGCCAGGCTGAAGCTCCACCGTCATTACGCCCAGTCTGAAGATTCATCCACCTGCGGTGATACTATCGACGTGGATCTGTTGGAAAGTCACCTCCAAAACCATCTCCTCAAGCTGGGCAGTGATATCGGTTTTTTCACCGGTTTGGGCAACGATCGCGTCCAGGATGTCTTCGGAGTCGTTTGGGATCGCACGGTCGATAAGGATATCGGCAACGTCGAGGGCTGCGTACTGGCGCAGCCGACTCTCCGCGGTTACTATTTCCCCGATCCCCTCGATCCACGCTTCTTCGCGGACATCCCTGGTAAGATCGCTCGTTACGGCGACCGCTTCCGGGTGTTCCAGATCGGCTTCTCGCTATACGAGCGGGCCTGGACCCTACGAGGGATACAAAATCTGCTCTTCGATTTCTACGACCACCCGAATTTTGTCCGCGACCTGCTGAACACCATCGCCGATTACAACATCGCCCAAATACAGGAAGCCTTGAAGTACGACATCGACGCAGTCTATTTCGGAGACGATTGGGGGCAGCAGCGCGGCTTACAGATGGGGCCGGTCCTTTGGCGCAAGTTTATATATCCCGTCCTGGTGCGGATGTATTCAGCCGTGCGGCGGGCCGGCAAGTATGTCTTCATCCATTCTTGCGGAGATGTGGACGAACTGTTCGACGAGCTCATCGCTGCAGGCGTCAGCTGCTTTAACCCCTTCCAGCCGGAGGTGATGGATGTCTTCACTCTTCTGGAGCAGTACCGTAGGCGCTTGACGTTCCACGGCGGTCTTTCCACCCAGAAGACTCTGCCCTACGGGACGGTGGCCGATGTCTGCGAGGAGACCGAACGCCTGCTCTCATCCGGCAGGGCTGGAAGTTATATCCTGGCCCCGGCTCATGATGTGGAAGGAGACGTGCCGCTGGAGAATATGTTAGCCTTTATCCAGCTGGCCAGAGAACAGCCAGAATTTTCTCCGGCTGGCTCATGGCGTTCTCAAAGTCGGGATTTGTCACCCTGAGGCGCCGCTCTCTGGCGCAGAAGGGTCTCGATCCCGGCTCATGTGAGATGCTGAGGCAGCGAAGAACGCTAGCCGATTAACATTTGATTCGGGCTTGGAGGTTTCCATGAGCAAAACCAAATACGCCATCGGGATTGACTTTGGCACCGAATCCGGGCGGGCCGTCCTGGTAGAGGTCGGGACAGGCAGAGAGGTGGCCAGCTCGGTCTATCCTTACCGGCACGGCGTCATCGATGAGACCTTGCCGGTTCCCGGCAAAACGATCCGCCTGGACCCGGATTGGGCCTTGCAGGACCCGCTGGATTACATCCGCACCTTGCAGCACTCCGTCCCCGCCGTGCTTGCCGGTACCGGGATCGACCCGGCGGACGTCATCGGGCTTGGGATCGACTTCACTGCTTGCACCATGCTGCCGGTGAAAGCCGATGGCACCCCCCTGGCTGCCCTGCCTGAATTCACCGAGAACCCGCACGCCTGGGTGAAGTTATGGAAGCACCACGCTGCTCAGCCAGAGGCGGATAAGATCAATGCCACGGCCCGCCAGATGGGTCAAAATTGGCTCGAACGCTACGGGAACAAGATCTCCTCGGAATGGTTTTTCTCCAAGACCCTGCAAATACTAGATGAAGCGCCCGAGATCTACCGGGCAGCCGATCGACTGATCGAAGCTGCCGACTGGGTGATCTGGCAGCTGACGGGGGAAGAGAAGCGCAATTCCTGCACGGCCGGTTACAAGGCCATCTGGTCGAAGCGCGATGGCTTCCCTCCCAAAGAGTATTTTGCCGCGCTCGACCCGCGCCTCGAAAACGTGGTTGCGGAAAAGCTTTCGACGGACATCTATCCCGCCGGAGAACGGGCTGGAGGCCTGACCGAGCAGGCCGCCGGTTGGACCGGGCTCCAACCCGGCACGGCAGTGGCGGTCGCCAACGTGGACGCTCACGTGGCCGTCCCGGCTGTGACCGTGACCGAGCCCGGTCGCATGGTCATGGTCATGGGCACCAGCACCTGCCACATGATCCTTTCGAAGGAAGAGCGCATCGTCCCGGGCATCTGCGGCTACGTTGAAGATGGCATCATTCC
>DASWHG010000289.1:0-1624 GCA_036393315.1 Anaerolineales bacterium
ATGGTTTCCCACCTGCCAGAGGCCTGCAAATACTCCCGCACCGCCTGCCATAGATCCTCCACCAGCCCCTCTCCCAGGCAGCGCTCTCCGCTGCCGCTGCCCTGCAACCGTGCGCCCAAGTCTCCCCAGCGGAGCCGGCGCACCTCGCCGGCCTTCCACCCGGTCCTCAGCAGCATCAAAAACAGGGCGTAGTCGCGCTTGCCCATGGGCGAAGGATCCTGGCGGATGGTCTCCAGCAGGACGGCTTCTTCTTTGCGGCTGAGGTAATTGGCCTTCCCGTATTTGTCTTCTTCGGGCGGGCGCGCGCCGACCACCGGGTTGAAGCCCGGCGGG
Source organism: Anaerolineales bacterium (assembly GCA_036393315.1). Classification (GTDB taxonomy): domain Bacteria; phylum Chloroflexota; class Anaerolineae; order Anaerolineales; family UBA4823; genus DASWHG01. The sequence goes on from DASWHG010000289.1 coordinate 334, forward strand.
CACTGCGGATCGATTTCGTTTTCCTGGCAGTATTTGTAAAACTGGGCCAATCCACTCAGACGCCGTTTGATGGTGCCGGGCCGGAGCCTTTTTTTGGTTAACGCGGCGACGTAGACATCTACATCCGGGACGGTCGCCTGCCAGGGCGGCTTGTGGGTGAAGGCGAGGAACTCACGCCAGGCGGAATAGGAATCCAGCCCCACACTCGGGCTGAAGCGGGTGCGGCGCCAGGCGAGCCATGCCTCGAAGGCCTGGGCCCAGCGCTGAAGGCGCTCGCCGGCGGCGCCTTCGTCCCGGTTGAGGAGCTGGAGCAGTTGCAGGGGTTTTTGATCCTCATTCATGGTCGACGGTGGACGGTGGACTGTGGACAGTAGTTCGTGTCACGCCCTCGGCCGGGAGACGTCGGGCATCGGAGGAGCGGTCGGCGTTCAGCCATCAGCCTTCAGCAGCGACCTGCTCGACCGGCCTGGTCTCCGGACCGGGCCAGACACCTCCCTCGGTCGGGAGACCTCGGGCATCCTGTATAATCTATCACTTTTCGGGCAGATCACGCTAGCCCAATCCTGCTGGCGCCAACTAACAGAGGTGAAAGGTTTTTGAATCACTGAGAAGATGAGAGGTGTGAAGGCACTGAAGGACGTCTAAAACAGTGAGTAGAAACGGCGGGGACGCCGCCCTGTAACAAAACTGGTCCGGATGCGTTATGTATTAATATTGGATTAAATACGCCAGGAGGAGGATGCCCCGGATGAAGATTTTGCTTGTTGACGATCACGCATTGTTCAGGGAGGGGTTGAAAAGCCTTCTCGACCACCAGTCTGAGTTCACAGTGGTTGGGGAGGCCGGCACAATTCGAGAAGCAATTGAGCAGAGCCAGACACTTAAGCCAGAATTGGTTTTGATGGCGGCCGATCTTGCCGACGGGGATGCAATGGAGGCGATACGACAGATCAGGATGGTGAGCGAAGAAATCAGGGTGGTCGTTCTTACCCACGAGACGTCAGAAGAAATCTTCTTAGCTGCCATCCGAAATGGCGCGGCTGGATATCTCTTAAAAAATATTTCCATCTCAAATTTGATCGCTTCGCTGCATGCTCTGGCCAGGGGTGAGTCGCTGATACCCAGAGAGCTGGAGAACCCCTTGGTAAGAGAATTCCAGCGATTGGCGAATACCTGGAATGACTGCCAAAGCCAATTAGATCATTTAACTCCTAGAGAATTACAGATCTTTGGACTGGTGGGCGCAGATGCTACATACGGGGAAATTGCGGATGATCTGGCGATCTCGATT
>DASWHG010000290.1:0-3699 GCA_036393315.1 Anaerolineales bacterium
AGGTTGTCCGCCGCCCTTCCCTGAGATCGGACTTGCGCAGGAAGCGATGGATCGACTCGGCCGCATCGATGCCTGCGCCGACAGCTTCCACGACTGAAGCTGCGCCAAGCACGGCATCACCGCCGGCGAACACCCCGGGAACGGACGTTTCTAGGGTGACCGGGTCTGCAACCAGTCGGTCCCACTTCGTCTCCACGCCGATGCCTTCTGATTCGACCGTCTGGCCGATCGCGGCGATCACCGTGTCCACTTCCACAGTGAATTCGGAACCTTCGATGGGGACAGGCCTGCGCCTGCCGCTGGCGTCCGGTTCGCCCAGCGCCATGCGGATGCACTCGATCCCATCAACTCGCCCACCTTTTTCCAGGACCCGGACCGGGGCAACCAGGAAATTCAGCTGCACGCCCTCGGCTTCGGCTGCGTCGACCTCATAGGCAGCCGCCGGCATTTCGGCGCGCGAGCGGCGATAAAGGATCGTTACCTGGGAGCCGAGCCGTAATGCACAGCGGGCTGCATCGATCGCGGAGTTGCCTCCACCGATCACTGCCACCCGCTTCCCAATCTCGACCGAGTGGCCGATATTCAGGTGCCGCAAAAAGGGCACTGCCTGGAACACGCCGGGGAGGTCCTCCCCTGGGACATTCAAGCGGCTGCTGCCATGCGCCCCTACAGCCAGGAAGACTGCGCCATACTCCCGGCGGAGATCATCGAGGCTGGGGCCGCCGTCCCTGCCCACCGGCGTGTTCAATCGGATTTCCACCCCTAACTTGCATATGTAGTCGATTTCATGGTTGAGGACTGCTCGCGGCAGGCGGTATTCCGGGATGCCCGCGGCCAGCATCCCGCCTGCGACAGGCAGCGCGTCGAAGACCGTTACCTGGTAACCGCGGCGGACCAGTTCATAAGCGGTCGTCATCCCGGCCGGTCCTGCTCCCACGATCGCCACGCGTTCCTCCCACTGGGCCGGTAACGGCTGGGGGTTATCTTCGGCGATGCCGGCATCGTAAGCGAAGCGTTTGAGCCCGCAGATCGACAAAGGCTCATCCCAGTCCGCCCGCTTGCAGATGGTCTCGCAAGGGTGGTAGCAAACCCGGCCAAGTGTCCCGACAAAAGGAACGCCGGAAGCCCGCACCAGCTCGAGCGACTCTTTGAACTTGCCTTGCGCGATCAAGGCGACGTATCCCTGCACGGGGATGTGCGCCGGGCAGGCGCTCTTGCAGGGCGAAGGCTTCTTTTCGATGATGAAGGCGGCTGGAATGGCCTGTGGGAATCGCCGGTAGATGGCCTTGTGCGAATCCAGCCCGGTGTTAAACTCGCTGGGGATGACGACCGGGCACACATCGCTGCACAGGCCACAACCGGTACAGCTCTCCACGTCCACGTAGCGAGGCTGCCGCTCCAGGGTCACCTGAAATGCCCCGGTTTCACCTGCAATCGAGACGAGCTCGGTGGTCGTCAGCAGGTGGATGTTGGGCTGGCGAGCCACATCCGACATCTTTGGGGTCAGGATGCAGGAAGAGCAGTCCAGGGTTGGGAAGGTCTTATCCAACTGTGACATCCGCCCACCTATGCTGGACGAGCGTTCGACCAGATAGACCTCGTATCCGGCTTCGGCGATATCGAGCGCCGTTTGGATCCCGGCGATGCCTGCACCTATGACCAGAGCAGCACGGGACTTGCCGTTGCCGTTTGGCGGGGCCATGGCTTCTTGCTGCAATTCATCACTCTGCAACGTGCTCATTGCGATTCGCCTATCTCTGTCCATTCATTTGCCTGGAATGTGATCAACGGTAGGGGTTCGGCTGCGTCCCTGCCTGGCAGATAATCGAAGGCGGATTGGACCTGCGTCCCCACGGCGGTGAAGATCATGCCGACCGGGATATCGGAGGGACAGGCCGATGTGCACATCCCACAGCTCACGCAGGAAGTGCTCATGTGGTTGAGGCGGGTCATGTGGAACAGGAGCGTGTCGTCGAGCATGCGCTGCGCGCCTTTGCGGCGGGCAGAGGAGAAGTAATGCTCAGGCTTGTGATCGAAGGCAGCCGTCCGGAAGAGGCAGGTTTTACAGTAGCAGATCGGGCAGGCCGTCATACAATTGTGGCAGCGGATGCAGGTCGCGAAAAGGCTGGCAATTCCACCATTGGATGCCATCTGCTGCTGCATCGCCTCGATCTCCTGCGCCCGCGCCTGGTTGCGCCTGGACAGCAGTGGTTCGATCAACTCCCGGCGTTTCGCGCCAGCCCCATTCGCATCTACCAGCCCTTGAACCCGGCTCCCGATCTCATTGTCCAATTCAATGGGAATACCCTCATCCGGGTTCATCCCAAAAATCTGTAGATGTATGGCGGTGTGCTCCGGGACCGGCTGGGTGCACATCTGGCAGGCGGGCCTGGGGGCGAGCCCATCCAGGGTCGGGATCTCGCCTTCACCTGCGGCCACAAGGATTTCGTCCAGGCTGATCTCCCCAAGGCGCTTCTTCTCGACATAATCGCTCAGTTCGTAAGTGCCAGGGCAGTCTATGCCGATCAGGGTGACACCGTCCAGTGAGGCTTGCTGTAACTTGACCAGCTCGATGAGGGCGCGGATCTCACAAGGCCGCAGAATGGCCCCGAGGCGCTCGGGGGCATGTTTACCGGTCAAGGCGCCAACCGCTCGGGCTGCGTTGATCGGCATCGCTGGCGCCAAAGGGTTAGCCCGCTCCAGGCGTTCGGGATCGGTCACCAGGGCGGGAAGGACCGCACCGCCATCGACCTCTAAGGGGACAAAGAGGGCGTCGACGACGCCGTTCTCGAGCAGCTGCCCAAGGAACCTGCGTACGCCTGTGAGAACGTCACCGTTTTCTGTCGGGATCATCGTATTCATAGGACTGCCCTCTCAAATTGCCCAGATCGTGCGATTCGGGTTCGGGCCCAATTCTCTAATTGCCGAGACCATTTCTGTCACAGTTTCTGCAAATTTCTGGCCTTCGCTTGCGCTGATCCACCTCAACCAGACTCGCTGTTCGTCAAAGCCGGACGCTTTCAATATTTCCTTCAGCGCCACGACTCTCCGGCGAGTCTTATAGTTGCCCGTCTGGTAGTGGCAGTCGCCCGGGTGGCAGCCCCCAATCAGCACGCCGTCAGCGCCGTCTATCAGCGGTTTCAGGACGTAAACCGGATCGACTGCACCGCTGCACATCGTCCGGATGATCCGGATATTGGGCGGGTACTGCAGGCGGGAAGTGCCTGCCAGGTCGGCCCCGGTGTATGTGCACCAGTTGCAGAGAAATGCTACGATATGAGGTTCGAAGGAATGGTTGTCGCTCATCTGGGTTGCCTCATCAGTCAAAATAAGCACTCGACATGTTCGCTCTGTTAGCCTGCGTAATACTTGCGGCTCGGATCTCATTACTGTACGGCAGTTTCGATCATCTCAAACAGCTGGGCAAACTCGAAACCCTTCTGCTGGCTGGCTTTGTTGGGACAGGCGGTAACACAGGCGCCACAGCCCTGGCAAAGGACTTCGATGACCTCCGCGTGCGCCATGCCCGGTTCGAGCACGCGGGCCCCATATGGGCAGACTTCCACGCACAGACCACAGGCAGCACACAGCTTCGGGTTGACGCTGGCGACAATCGGGGTCGCTTCAAGCCGCGGCTTGGCAAGCAGGGCGACCACCCTAACGGCGGCTGCCTGTGCCTGGGCAATGGTCTCCTCGATG
>DASWHG010000291.1:0-2623 GCA_036393315.1 Anaerolineales bacterium
TACCAGGTGGGCCGCAGCCAACGCGGCGTGATCGCATTCGACCGCATGGCATCCAGCCTGCTCAATACCAGCGAGGTCGTCCCGGCCGCCCAATTCGACCTGGCTGCGGCCCGGGTCGGACTTGATGCGCTTTCGGCCCAGGTCAGCCTGCCTCCTCAGGATGCCACCTTGCTCCTGGAAGGGAACCAGGTGCTCATCATTCCTGCCGCGCCCGGATACGTCCTCGACGTAGAGGCTGCCGTATCAGCCCTGGCCGCGGAGCCGCTCGCCATTTTGAGTGACGGCTACCTGGCGGTGAACCTGAAGCCCGTCGCGCCCCGCATCACGGACGTCTCCGCTGCTGCAGCCGAGGCAGAGAGGTTGTTGAACACGCCGGCCACCATCTCGGGCTACGATCTGGTCCGCGACGAAAATCTTTCATGGACGATCCCGGCCGAAACGATCCGTTCCTGGCTGGTGATCGAGAATGGCGAAGCCGGCCCTCGGGTATCGGTCGACGAGAACCAGGTGGTAGCGTACCTGTCCGGTTTGAGCGATTCCCTTGCGCCTGAACGCTGGATCGACGTTTCGAAATACAGCGCTTCCTTGAACCAGGCTGTCAAGGATGGAGCGCCTCTATCCGTTCTTGTTGGCCACCGGACCACTTCTTACACCGTCCAGAGCGGGGATACGCTCACGGCGATCGGGTGGAAGGTGGGTATCCCTTACTGGAAAATTATCGAATCCAACCCCGGCCTGGACGTAGACAACCTGTGGGCGGGCCTTGAGCTGACCATCCCTTCCAAAGACGAGATGCTGCCCCTCCCTGTGATCCCCAACAAGCGGGTGATCATCAACATCGGCGAACAGCGCCTGCGGGTTTACCAGGATGGCGAGCTGCTCTCCGAACACGTGATCAGCACCGGGATCGACCGGTCGCCGACCCAGCCGGGGGTCTTCCAGGTGCAGACGCACGAGATCAACGCCTACGCATCGGTCTGGGACCTGCACATGCCGCATTTCCTGGGTATCTACGAGGCCTGGCCCGGGTTTATGAACGGGATTCATGGGCTGCCGACCCTATCCAACGGCACGCGTTTATGGGGGAACATCCTTGGCCGCCCGGCTTCTTTCGGTTGCATCATCATGGAGCTGGAGGCCGCCGAGTTCCTGTACGATTGGGCTGAGGAGGGGGTGATCGTCGAGATCCAGCCTTGAATTAAAAGAAAAAAAGCCCGGTGAGAGCCGGGCTTTTCTAATCGATCTCCTCTTCTTCCCCCCAATCCATCGCGTTGCCCGGCAGTTCCCCCCGGTTCAGCCGCTCGGCGACCGTTTGGGCTTTCTCCCAGCTTTCGTATTCACCCGGGAGCGCTTTCAAGGCAAAGGTGATCGGATAGCCTTTGCGCGTGCGCAGTTTAACTTCGCGGTGGACCACCCGGAACAGGCTGGGATGGCTTGGCTTCATCCACACGAAGTAAACACTCTGCTCAGGCATGAAGATGATGGTATCCCTCCCGGATGGTCGGTCGATGCGACTGAGAGCACGCCTGCCGCGCGAACGGGCAGGCTCGTTCGTTTACTATGAATCATAGAACGAAGAAACGCCGGAAATGTTACCGCAGCAGGGCGGTTTTTACCGCTTCCTTCCGGAATCGCAAGCTATTCAGGCTCCTGATCCGGGTTGCGGAGCCGTTTCAGCGCCTGCGCCTCCAGCTGGCGGGCCCGCTCCCGGGTGAAGCCCAGCCGCCGGCCGATTTGCCCCCTCACCCTGCCGGCCTTGCCAGGCGCAGGGACAGGCAACTCAGCCCGCCGTCCATTTTCTGGAACTCGGACATCTCTACCGGGAGCGTGGAATAGCCCAGCTCCTCGATCGCCTGGCACAGGCGCGGGTACCCCTCCGCGACCAGCACCCGCTCGTTGACCCGCAGGCAGTTGGCGGCGTAGGCCTCCTCCGGGCTCACCCGCACGATCCGGTAGTCCTGGAAAGCCGGCATCCCGGCAAATTCGTCGATCAAGACCAGGTTGCCCTCGCCCAGGTAGGCGATCCCGCTCTTGAGGTGCAGCAGGCCAGGGATGCCGGTAGCCGGGATGAAGCTGGCGGTGTATCCCTCCCTTTCCAGGAAGCTGGCCAGCTGCCGGGCGCCTGCCTCGTTCGTGCGCTCCGACAGCCCGATGAAGAAGTGGCCGTCTGCCTCGCAGACGTCGCCGCCATCCACTGTACCGGGAGACATGATGGCGTAGAAGCGGTCGTAGAACGGCGAAAGCGCCGTGCGCACCCCGGCGACTTCCCCCCTGCGGCTCTCGGCCCCCGGATAGGTCAGGATTGCGCAGCGGGCCGTGACGATGGCGGCATCCTCCACGAAGGTCGAGTCCGGGTGCTGCGGGTCGGGCGGCAGAACGGTCAGCGCCATCCCGCAGGCCTGCAGCGCCTGGCAGTATGCCCGGTGCTGGGCCAGCGCGGTCTCGTAGACCGGGGAGCCCAGGTCGACGGTGGTCAGCCCTGCGGCGAAATTCTCGGCAGGTGTGCGTACGATCGCGTGGGTGTAGGTCATTGGACTCCTTTGAATGGGAACCTCACTTCTTCGATGGCAGCTCCAGCGACGCCGATCTCTTCCAACCGGTGAGCGCCGAGGCCGGTCTCGTT
>DASWHG010000292.1:0-1686 GCA_036393315.1 Anaerolineales bacterium
CCGCCCAGCCCGGCTCCGATCGCGACGATCTTCGGGTCCGCACTCACGTCGACGCCTCCCCCTTCTCCAGTAAGCGCCGCATTTTCCACTGGCGGAATGCGAACAGGGCGGGCAGGTTCAGCCACATCAGCAGCCCGAACGGTCCCCACAACAGGTGCGGGCGCAGCCTGCCTTCGACCTCCTCGCGGATTTCGGTGGTTCGTTCGTCGACCGGTATGAAGGTCCGCTGGTGCACCCACTCCCGGAAGGGGCCGCGCACCTGGCGGTCGGTAAAACCGCCTTCGTCGGCGCGTTCGAACCGGGCGGACCAGCGCACCGGGAGCGGGCCAAACCACAGTGTGAAAGACAGATCTGCTCCAGCCTGGATGCGCTCCGGCGCGGCTTGCAGCTGCACGAAGACCGGCGGTGGCGTCAGGGCGCCCAGCCCGCCCGGCAGGCTGTGAAATTCGGCCACCCGGCTTACGGGCGCCTTGAGGCGGAACGTGTGACGGTACTTCATCGGCCCCGGTAGCTTGCCAGCGTCTCTCGCACGCGGAACTCCCGCATGTAAGGCGCGATATTCTCTTCATTGAAAGGCCGTGGGTCCGGCACGAACCGGTGGATGGCGTTGTTCTCGGTCACGTTACTCACTGCCAGCAGCTCCAGCAAGCTGCGGGTTACGGGCGGGTTCGGCAGCAATTTCTCCATCAGCGCAACGATCACCCTCAGCAGTGGCATCGGGAAGCGAATCATCCAGCGCCGGGCTCCAATCGCCCGCAGCGTCCGCCTTTCGATCTCCTCCAGCGTCAGTACCTCCGGCCCGCCAAGTTCGTACTCCTCCCCGATGGTCGTCTCATCATCGAGCGCGGTTGCAAAGCTGGCCGCCACGTCCTCGACCCACACAGGCTCGAACCGAGCGTTCTCGTCCCCGATGATGGGGAAGATCAACGGCGTCAGCGGCACCAGGCGGGCAAAGGTGTTGGCAAATTCGTCTTCCGGCCCCCAGACGACCGAAGGGCGGAAGGCCGTCCAATCTAACCCGGAGGCGGCGACGTAATCCTGGGCCCGGCCTTTCGAAGCCAGGAAGCGGTAAGGCAGGCGGGAGTCTGCGCCCAGCTGCGACATATTGATAAACCTGCGTGCGCCGGCTGCCTTGGCCGCTTCGACCGCGTTGACGGTGCCCTGGTAGTTGATCTCCTCGTAGGTACGGCCGCCTTTTTCGATGGCGATAGCGACCGTGTGGATCACCGCCGTCGCCCCCTGGAAAGCCTTCCGCAGGCTTTCTGGCCGGGTCACGTCCCCTTCTGCCCATTCGACCGGCAGCCCTGCCAGGCGGCCCTCTTCTTCAGCCCGCTGCCGGTTGTGGACCATCACTCGGACGGGCTTACCCCCCTGGACCAGACGCCTGGTCAGGTGGCTGCCGATGTACCCCGCTGCGCCTGTAATTACGATCATGTCTACCTCCTGCTGTCCTTGAAAGACCGTTCCAATCGACCCCTTTAATGTCTTAATTGTATTGCATTCACCTTAAAAAAGGGCTCCGGCTCTTCAACCAGATCCCGGGAAAGCGGCGCAGCTACTCGGGTGTGTTGACGTGCGCGCCGGTGCATTGGTGCAAATAGACGGTTCATCCAGCAGCGTCAGGTCGTGGAAGATCCGGTCGAAAGGTCCAGGCTGCTCCCATCGTGGAAGTGCGCCCGGTAGGTC
>DASWHG010000293.1:0-24497 GCA_036393315.1 Anaerolineales bacterium
CAGGTCCTCGCCGCATATTGTGGTCATGTCGTCGGCCAGGATGGTGAGTTCGCGCGTTCGGGGGTCGAAGCGGAAGAATCCGGCCCCGTGCCGGTAGGAATGGGTGGAGGAGCCAAAATAGCAGTTGCCATCGGATGCCACGGTGATGCCCTGCCATTGGCCGTCGTAGTCGGGCTTGATCTCATTTAGTGCAATGGAATAGGCCTGACACACTTTCTGTGTTGAAAGATCAGGTTCCATCTGAGACATGCTTTCCTCCTCGAAAATTTCGTACCGCTGAAGATAAACTCGTCCATTACCTGCTGAAAACGGACACTAGGCTGGAGTGGGGCCGTGCCGCCGTCTAGTGTATCTCAGCCTCGGTCGTGCCAATGCCACATCGGTAAAAGTTGAACTGCACGTTAGGGTGATCGGCCAGCAGTGACATGGGCACCGCGCTATCGGGAAGCTTTTTCGAGATCATGAGCGTGGTGAGCCGCATGCCGAATGGGCTGTCGTGATTGCCGGCCTGCCAAATGGAGACCTTTTCGGCTTGCCAGGTTTCCATCGGTCCAACGGTGAGGGCCTGGCTTGGCACATTCTGCACCACGCCACCGCCCGACGTGCGCGCATTCTGCATGACGGTGATGGGGTGAAGATCCACCATGCGTGAGCCAAGCCGGCGATACTCCTCCGGCGTGGGCGGATTGTCCCTGTAGACCCCCTCTCGACGCACCGGGTCGTTGAACGCCCAATGTTTGACATCGCCCTGGCCACCCTGCATGGTCACGCATCGTGCCTTCTTCCAACTATTGATGTAGTCGGTCAGGTCAGCCTTGGGAAAGTGAAGGTTCTCCTCAGGCATGCGCAGGTCCGGGCAGATCCGGTTGAAGCAAAGTTCTCGATCGGCCTTTTCGAAGCTGAGTGGGTGGGTAACTGGTACCTCTTTGCCGTCGATCAGCCACTCGTCCATAGCCCAAAAATGGGCGTAGCGCAGGTCGAGTTCCAGCTCGTTGACCAGCCTAGCCACCAGTGGCAATTGCTCTGTCGGCCCGATGGGTCCGCAGATCCCAACTGGATTGACTTCAGTTGCCTGGCGCCAGGCAGTGATGTATTCCAACGCCTCGGCCAGATAAAAGTCCTCCAGCGTGTCGTAGAATTTGACAGCAAATCCAGGGCGCGCGAGCTGCAGAAGGTCGTCCGCAGTCAGGCGTGCGGCATCGTTTAGTATCTCTTTATCGAGCGTGGTATAGTCCCACCAATTTGAAGCTATTTTGCTCAATGGTCTCATAACCTGCCTCCTTCCACGGACCTGGCTGTATGAGCCGCAGTCCGGAATCACGGACCGTGCGGCAGCATGACTGCCTTTACAATCGGCTCGCTGCCGTCTATCACGGTCTGCATGACGCTCATGGCATCCTTGAAGCCAAATGTATGCGTGATTAGCTTACTGGCATCAACCAGTCCTTCTTTCAGTAGCCGGTTGGATAGGGGGAAGTGGATAGCTGGTTCTGCAAAGGTCGGTCGCAGGGTAATCTTGTTGAAGATCAGGTCGTTGATGTCCACTTCGATCACGCTCCGTCCCCCAAAATGCAGTCCGAAAAAGGTGATGACACCGCCATAACGGATGATCTTGAAGGCGTCATACATGCTCTGGGGAGGCGAACTGACAATGACTCGATCCACTCCTTTGGGGAACCTGCTCTTGATCTCCTCTTCGATGTCCTGCTTGCCGATCTCTATGGTCATGTCGCAGCCAAAGTCCTGGGCTAGCTCGAGGCGTGCCTTCTCCCGCGGGTTATCAGCTGGGAGCCCGGTGATGGCAACGAACCCGGCTCCCCTCAGTCTGGCCAGGCGGGCGGTCATCAAGCCCAACGGACCGGGACCGAGCACCACCACGCTGCCGCAAAGGGGGATATCGGCGTTTTCTATTGCAGTCACACACACCGCTAGTGGTTCAGTCAGGCAGGCCGAGACGTAATCCAGTCCATCGAATCGATCGAGGGAGTTGTAGCGCACCGATAGGTACTGGCCCATGCCGGCCTGACCCTCCATGTCGTACATGGTGCGGCAGAACTCAGGGTGCCCGTTGCGGCAGTTCTCGCACAGACCGCACATGGTGCAATCCTCGACGATGACCCGATCCCCCATCTTGACGTTGGTGACGTTCTTACCTACTTCCACAACTTCAGCGGCGATCTCGTGACCGAGGGGCATCGGTTGGCCATCCCAGTCACGTACGAAGTTGATGTCGGTGCCGCACACCCCGCAGGCGCGCACCTTGACGATGACATGGTCTTCATCTGGTGGGCCTATCTCAATCTCCCGGACTTGAATGTCCAGGTATTTCTTGCCGAAAAGCCCTTTGCTTTTCATGGCTATCTCCTTCGGATGGACCTTGCTATCCGGCACCGTACAGCGCGCCATCGGCGCCAGGATAGATTTTATCATCGACGTGATCCAGCGCCTGGCCCAGGTCGCTGAACACCTTGTGGAACGCCTCTACGATCTTGGCCATCAGCTCAGTGCTGTTAGGCGGATGGATGCCGTGCACAATGGTGTACGTGTCGCACAGCTCCTTTGCGACCGGATAGTCGTCTATAGGGTAGGTGTATTTGATACCCTTTGCCTCATTCACCGCCCAAGGATAACTTGACCCGCCGTAGCCGAGCTTGCTCTGGAAGATATCCTGCGCCGGCACAGGCATCGTCTGCCACTGTCCCACGAGCGCCCCTTCCTTGTAGAGCCCCTTTTCCACCGCGATGCGGAAGCGCCGCGGTTCGCAGTCTACGCCCGCCGCCCGGGGATCGAAGCGGACATTGTAGAAAAAGTACACGTGTTTGCACTCCGGCGGGCAATAGGGTGGGATGACGCCCGGGATCTTGCTCAACTCTCGAGTGAGATAGTTGGCGTTAGCGATACGTGCCTCGTTCCGTTCGTCCAGGTGCATCAGTTGAGCGCGAACCAGGGCAGCGGGAAGTTCCTGGTTGCGGTACATGTAGCCCAGGATCGAGGCGTTGTAAATGCGGCGGTGGCTGACTTCGTCAACCTCGTCGCCGAAACAGCGGATCAGCACGCCCTTGTTGAGGTAGACCTCGCTATCGGTGATGAACAGGCCCCCCTCACCGCCGCACAGATTCTTAAAGTTATTCAGGCTAAAGGTCCCCACATCGCCGAAGGTGCCGACCTTCTTGCCCTTGTAGGTGGCGCCATGGGCCTGACAGGCATCCTCGATCACGTATAGGTTGTGCTTGCGGGCGATCGCTAGGATCGGATCCAGATCAGCCGGCAGGCCCTGGATGTGCACCGGGATGATCACCTTGGTTCGCTCGCTGATCGCCGCTTCGAGCTTCGCCGGGTCCATGTTATAGGTGCGCGGGTCGATATCCACAAATACCGGGATGGCGTTTTGGTGCAGGGCGCAAGACGCCGAAGCCAGGAAGGTAAAGGCCGAGGTGATCACCTCGTCGCCCGGACCAACCCCCACCGCCGCCAGCGCCATGTGCAGAGCGGCCGTGCCGCTGGTGGTGGTCAGGCAATACTTGGCGCCCGTGTACTGCGCCCACTCCTTCTCCAGCGCGCTGACCTGCGGCGCCGTCCCACCGGCCAGAATGCCGCTGTTCAATACGTCGTTGACGAGCCGACGATCGTCGTCGGTGATGATCGGCCAGTTTTTGTAGTCGCTTCTTTGCAGCACCGGCGTTCCGCCGTCGATCGCGAGTTTTCCTGCCATCGTACTCCCTCCTATGGGGGTGATCTATCCAACTTACGAGTGATAAACTTGCTTGAGCAACTCCAGGCTCTTGCTCAAGATCGCGTCTTCAGCGTCGGCGTCGACCCTTCTGACGTCTTCTGCGTACCCGCCTTCCCCGATGGCTTTGCGTGTCGGGACGTAGCCAACGTAGCCGTTAGCCAGGCCAATGATGTAGGTGCGCGAGAAGGGGCTTGCCGCCTTGATCTTCATGCCGATTTCGGTATATAGCTCCCCTGGGAAGCTGAGGAAGGCCGTATCGTCGACGGCGATGCAGATCTGCTCGGCCAGGATCGCGCGATCCTGCACCGCGTAGAGTTGCTTGAGCAGGAGCGCCTTATAGTCGTCGCCCACGCCATCGGCCAGAGGCTGGACGGTCCCGCCAGTCTGTTCGATGATCGCTTCGGCCCAGGCCAGTTGCTCGTCCGATACCTTGCGAGCAGGCAGCCCGTGCTTTAGATAGGCGCAGCGGACAGCGAGCCCTTCCATAGGTTCGATGCGGCGCACCGTCTCGGCGACCGCCGCCGCCAGCTTGGCGCCCAGGCGCTCCATCTCAGCCCAATCGCGCCGGCCCAGGCCGTCGATATCCATGGTCCCCTGGGCGCCGTTCACAAACATGGCCATGCCGCCAAACTCCTCCTCCAGCAGTCTCTCTGCATGGCCGGGGTATTCGGCGCTGATCAGATAGTTGTCGCCCGACAGGACGTTGGGATGCCCCGCGTGGTTGAAGAGGATGCACAGTGTCTGTCCCGAGAGATCTTCGACCTTCAGGACGCCGACCTCGGGATCAGGCACGCCCAGCACGGCAACAAGGTGTTCGAGAGGCCAGGGCTCCCAGTTCATCACCACGTGGCCGTCGTCGGCCAGCAGCCGCCGGTACTGGCTGATGGTGTTCTCCCGGCCTGAAGCGGAGCCGGCTCTAGCAGGCTGGATTCTGCTGGCTGCTTCTTGCACCGCCTCGAAGAGCTTCTCCTTCAGAACGTGGGTGTAGCGGACCTCAGGCTCGCCGGTGCCGTCGGTGTCAGGTCCCGAATGGATGTGCTTGGCGGCGATGATGGTGTGCGCAGCAGGGATGCCCAGCTCTCGCTCCACGGCACCCCGCACCTCGTCGGTGAGCTGGTCCGGCATCTTGCACACATCCACCGCCACAATGGCGCACGCCTGGTCCAGCCGCTCGTCGTTGGACAGGACCAGTGCCTTGGCGAAAGTGGCGTCGTGCACCCCCTCCGACCGGTGTGCGCGGAGCATGCCCTCCATCCAGATGCTTTCGGTGGGCGTAATGTCGATTCTGGCTGCTCCTGCTCTCATGCTCTCACTCCCTTTAATCCTTTGCTTTCTGGTAGATGATCTGGCCCGCAACGATGGTGTAGCAGAGTCCCAGATCCCTGTCCAGGATAATCAAGTCAGCATCACGGCCGGGCGCGATCTCGCCTTTGTTCAGCCCCAGCAGGTGGGCCGGGTTGCGGGACCACACCCGGCTGGCGACGCCGATGCTCTTGTGAAATAGGCGAACGACATTGCGAAAGCTGTCGATGGGCGTGAGCGCGCTGCCAGCCAAGCCCAGGCCACGGTCCACCATCCTTACACCGTTGTTGGGGCCGTCGATCTGGACCCGACCCCAACTGCCCCCGGCCTCATACTGGCCAGGTGGCAATCCGGCTCCGAAATTGCTGTCGGTGACGAACACCAGCCCGTCGGGTGGCTTGCAGCGGAAGGCTTTTTCCACGAGCAGGTCGGGCACGTGAGTTCCGTCGCCGATGATCTCGCACTTGACGCGGTCTTCGATCAGCAAATAGTCCACCAGCCCATGTGGGTAAACCCCGCCGCCTGTATTCTCCGGGGGGACGAACACGTCGAAGAGGTGAGTCACCAGCCGGGCGCCAGCGTCCACCGCAGCCCGGCCCTGCTCGATGGTCGCATCGGTGTGCGCGATGCTGCAGACGATCCCCTCTCGCGACAGCTTTTCGATGACCTCGGGCGAGCCGTCCAGTTCGGGCGACACATCCCAGATTTTGATGTGGCCGCCGCCCGCTTCGAGCAACATTTCGGTAGTCTGTGGCGTGATATACCCCAAGTCCTTGGCCAGACCCGCGCCGGTGCGGGCCAGATAGGGCGATTCCAGCCGAAAGCCCTCGACCTGGGGCACCAGCCGCAGTTCGTCGGTCTCGGCGCGATGCCGTCTCATCTGCTCTGCGATGGCCTCCGGGGTGTCGAACAAGGTGGGGTAGAAGGTGGTGGTGCCGCACGATGCTTCGATGCTGGCGTACTCGCCTAGCGTGCCGGACTGGAGATTGACGGTGCGGATGCCATGGGTGTGCACGTCGATCAGGCCGGGCACGACGTACCTGCCCGTCGCATCGATCTGCATGTCCGATGCGAGGGACTGGCCCACCTCCTGGATCCGCCCGCGCTCGATCAAAAGGTCGCAAGGCTGCAGCTCCTCGTGGGGGAGGAGCACGGTTCCGTTCTTGATGACCAAAGAATTGTTCATATCTGTCCTCGACGTATTGCCCCTCGGCGCCGCGCCCTGCCAGGCCGCCAGCTCCCAAATCGGCGAGACGGCGGCTGGGCCTAGCCTACCGGGAAGTGAAACACTCGCCCCTCGCGGGCCGACTGGCTGCCAGCCAGACTGAGGCGCAGGGCTTCCGTGGCGTCCTCGCCCGTCATGCGTGGTTCTTCGCCGGTGAGCGCGCAGTGGACAAAGTGTTCGAGTTGGACCTGCCAGATGCCCTTGGTCAGCCCGTAAACCAGGGGGGCGTAGCGCGTGTCGGTGGCCGTGGCGCCCTTGTCCGTCACGACGATGAGGTCGGGCGACTGATAGATGGCCAGGCTGCCCCGGGTGCCGATCACCTCGACCAGAGGTCCCGTGTCCCCGCCAAAAGCATCGGGGTAGTGCCACCCCAGCTCGGCCACGCCCAGCACGCCGTTCTGAAAGCGAACGATAGCCCACAGGATGTCTTCGACCTCATAGCCGTACTGGCTGAGGATGCCATAATTGGCCTGGGCGTAGACGGTAGCTGGCTCGCTGGCAGCGAACCAGCGCTGGATGTCCAGGTCGTGCACGCCGTAAAAGAGCGGCACCGACACCCGACCCTCTAGCCAGCCCTTGTTGTTGCTGATCGGCCCCACCCGTTTGGTACGGATCGTCTTGACCTCGCCGATTTCGCCGGCCAGGATCCGCTCCTTGGCCTGGACCCAGGCCGGGGAAAAGCGCAACGTGTGGCCCACCATGAAGGTGACGCCCTTTTGCCGCGCGGCGCGGGTCATCTGCTCCGCCGACTCGATGGTGTGGGAGATCGGCTTTTCGACGAGGACCGCTTTGCCCAGACCGATGGCCTCCAGGCAGTATTCGACGTGGTGGTCCTCCGGGGTGCAGACGGCCACCGCCTCGATGTCGGGCCGACGAATCAGCTCCAGGCCGTCCGACAGGTACTCAGCTCCGTTATCGGCCGCCACCTTGCGGCCCACCTCCTCCCGGACGTCGGCCACAGCCACTAGCTCGGCCGTCGGCAGCTCGCGAAAGATGGCGCTGTAGCGGTGGCCCATGAAGCCCAGCCCAATGACTCCGACTTTCAAGATACGCATCTAATTCCTCCCATTGTCCTATTCGAGTGCCGTTGGCACGAGAGATTCATCGTCGCTGTGCTCCTCAAAATGACGAGTGAGGCTGTAAAATACTAGGCTCCGCTGACCAGCCCGCCGCGTGCGGCGGGATCGCTGTCCAGGGCAAAGTGGCAGGCCACGTACCGGCCCGGCAGCCACTCTTTCAGTTGAGGTGCTTCTTGCGCACAGATCTTCTGCGCGATCGGGCAGCGCGGATGAAACTTGCAGCCCGGTGGCGGATTTGCAGGATCGGGAGGTTCGCCCTCCAGCCGGATGCGCTCTCGTCCGTCTCTGTGAATGGAGGGGATGGCCGACAGGAGCGCTCGGGTGTAGGGGTTAAGCGGGTGCGCGTATAATTCCTCTGTGGCGGCCAATTCAACGATCTCGCCCAGGTACATCACCGCGATGCGGTGGCTCATGTATTTGGCCACGCCGAGATCGTGCGAGACGAATATGTAGGTCAGGTCAAGGTGCCCTTGGAGATCCTTGAAGAGGTTGAGAATCTGCGACTGGACCGATGCGTCCAGCGCCGAGACGGCCTCATCGGCGACAACCAGGGCGGGCTGCACGGAGAGCGCCCTGGCAATCCCAACCCGCTGGCGCATACCACCGCTCAACTGGTGCGGATACTGATCGGCGGTCTCTGGCTGCAGGCCAACGTCCTCGAGGAGTTGGTTGACCCGCTCCCGAACCGAGCGGCGGTCAGCCAGGCGATGGATCAAGAGCGGGTCGGCGATGATATCACCAACCCGCATACGCGGTGGCAGCGACGTGTAGGGATCCTGGAAGACGATCTGAGCCCGCCGGCGCAGCCGCATGGCTTCTTTCTCCGTCAACCGTTGGCCATCGAAGTATACCTCGCCACTGGTGGGCACTTCAAGGTACAGCAGTGTCTTCACCAGGGTAGACTTGCCACAGCCGCTCTCGCCGACCAGACCCAATGTCTCACCCTGATCAACGGTAAACGACACGCCATCAACGGCCCGCACCGTTTTCTTTGCTGAACCAGCAAAGAGTCCCAAGCGGCCGGCAAAATGCTTTTTCAGGTCCCGAACTTCTAGGAGATGTGCCATCACACCTTCTCCTCATCTTTGTCGGACGACCAGAGATGGCACGCTACGTCGTGATGAGGCCGGACGCGCACCTGACTCGGATTAACTTGCCGGCAAATGCCCATCACCGACACGCAACGGTCCGCAAAGGGACAACCTGGAGGCAGTTCCGCTGGGTCCGGAGGCTCGCCCGGGATGGCCTGCAGACGCTTGCCGCTCTCTATCTCGGCTCGGGGTACCGACTGCAGAAGTGCCCTGGTGTAGGGGTGCCTGGCATCGTCGATCACGCTCCGGACAGGCCCGACCTCGCAGACCTGACCGGCGTACATGACCAAAATCTCATCGGCAAACTCTGCCACGAGCGCGATATCGTGGGTGATCAGGATCAGCGATGTCTGATGCTCGCGTGTGATCTCTCGCAGCCGTTCGAGCACCACAGCCTGCGTTGTTACGTCGAGCGCGCTGGACGGCTCATCCGCAATCAGCAGGTCAGGCCGGGTGAGCATCGCCATGGCAATCATGACCCGCTGGTTCATCCCACCACTGAGCTGGAACGGGTATCGCGACAGGATGGCCTGCGGGTTGCCGATGCCCACATTGAGCAACGCTTGGCTCCCAATGTCCCTGGCCTCGGCAGGCGAGACCTTTAGATGCAGCCGGATGGTCTCGACCATCTGCGAGCCGATGCTGAGGACCGGGTTGAGAGACGACGCTGGGTTTTGGAAGATCATACCGATCTTTATGCCGCGGAGCTGGGCCATGTCGTAGTTGCTGATGCGGGTGAGGTCCCGCCCTTCGAATAGAACCTCACCGCTGGTCACCCGCCCCGGCGGTTCGATCAACTGAATGATGGAGAATGCGGATACCGACTTGCCCGACCCACTCTCCCCGACGATTCCGAGCGTCCGCCCTCGGTGGACATCAAAGCTCACGTGGCGAACGGCCTTGACGACTTTGTCTGGCAATGGAAACTCTACGCTCAGGTCGCTCACCTCGAGCAGCGTCGGCGGTCCCATCTCATCCTTGGTGGCGACTGGCTGGGATCGGGTGGATGCGGCGGCCCTGCCTTCCAGGTCTGTCCAAGTCGCATTCGCTGGTTTCTTCAAAGGCGTCCTGCGGAAGACGCTGATTTTCAGCTTTGGGTCGAGGACGTCGGCAGCGCCGTCTGCGGTCATATTGATGGCCAGGACCGTCAACATGATGGCCAACCCCGGAAGGACCGCGAGCCAGGGCGAGATGATCATGTTCCGTTTGCCCTCAGCGAGAATCGAGCCCCACGACGGCGTGGGCGGGGTCAGACCGAAACCGAGAAAGCTCAGCGTTGCCTCGAGGAGGATGACAAAGCCGAAATCCAGCATGGCGATCACCAAGACGGCCGACCACACGGATGGCAGGATGTACCTCCACATCTGCCGCATCCGGCTGGCGCCGATCGATTTGGCACCCAGCACATAGTCCTTGTCGCGCTCCGCCAGCACCCGGGATCGCACCACCCGTGCGTAGAGGATCCAGGTGGGAATGCCGAGAACGAGGATCAGATGGACAGCGCTGCGATCAGAGATGACGCCGAGGATGGCGATCGCCAGCAGGATGAACGGGAAGGCGAGCTGGACGTCCCCAAAGCGCATGAGAAGCGAATCCCACCAGCCACGAGAGAACCCGGCCGACAATCCAGCGACCAGGCCGAGGACTGAAGCGATCAAGACCGCGAACAATGCGATGACAAGGGAGTTGCGGGCTCCATACATCAGCCGGCTGGCGACATCTCGTCCGAGGGTGTCCGTGCCCAAGGGGTGGTCGAGCGACCCTCCTTTGGCCCAAAACGGTGGAGCGAGGCCCTTGCCAAGGTCTTGCGTCATCGGGTCGTGTGGTGCGAGGAACGGCGCAGCCAGGGCGATCAAGACGATGATGGTGAGGCCTGCAGCCCCAATCACAAAGGTTCTGCGCTTCAGAAGCTGCCGCAGAGTGTGGGTTCGGGCCGGTGCCGAAGCGGCCACGGCTTCCGGCGAGATGCCCGCGGTCGCCAGATCTGTCATTTCGCACTCATCCGGATTCGGGGGTCCAGAGCCGCGTAGGCAAGATCGACGACAAAGTTCACAATCACGAAAGCGAGGGCAGCCACGAGAACGCCGCCCTGGACCATTGGAAAGTCACGACCGGCCACGGCATCGAGAGTCAACTTCCCGATCCCAGGCCAGTTGAAGATGAACTCGACGACGTAAGAGCCAGCCAGGATCATACCGAGTTGCAGGCCGATCAGCGTGACAAGGGGTAGTGCCGCCACCTTGAGCCCGTGAACGAGGATCACACGGTGCTCCGGGATCCCTCTGGCTCGGGCGGCTCGAATGTGGTCGTCACTCAGAGTCTCGAGGAACGACTGGCGCACCGTGCGAATGAGCACCGGCGTGAGCATCACGGCAAGAGTGAGAACGGGTAGGACAAAGCTTTTAGGCCCCTCCATGTCGATGGCCGGCAGCCAGTCAAAGTGTACCGAGAAGATCAGGACGAGAACGATCGCCAGCCAGAAGCTTGGGGTGGCTAATGCGACCGACACGTACACCAGCACGAGCCGGTCAAACGCACCATTGGCGCGCAGGGCCGCGCCAATGCCCAGAAGGATGGCAACAGTCGAGGAGAACAGGATCGTAGCCACCGCCAACATGGCGGTGTTGGGAAAGACTTTCAACAACTCGCCGAGGACAGGGTGCCCGCCATGAAATGATTTGCCGAGATCCCCCTGCGGCAATCCGAGGAGGTAGTCCCAGTATTGCACCATCAACGGCCTGTCGGTCCCGATCTTTTCGCGCGTCAGTTGGATGATCTCTTCCTGCTGTCCCGGGGGATTCATCATGCGAGCGGGATCCCCTGAGGCGAGGCGCAGTATAAAAAACACGAGGGTTACGACGCCAAAGACGACGACGACCATTTGGGCCGTGCGGCGCAGGCTGTACCTAAGCATGGCAATCTCCAATGGACCTAGGGAGTCGAGCGTCCCACGCTGAGGTCGGCCGCCCGACTCCCTTTGATGTGATCATCTGCCCAAGTGAGGCGTCCCCCCGTCACTCGGTGATGCTGGCTTGGTAGAACAGCGTCTTGAAGTTGGGTCGGACCTCCAGACCTACGAGCTTGGCGCTATGCGCGATGCTGAAATCGCTGTTGTACAGCGGCACATGCCAAAGCTGCTTCCACAGGAGATCCTGCAGGTCGTGAGTGGCTTCCTCCCGCGCCGCGGGGTCTATCGTTGTCGCGACGAGGTCAATCAGCCTCTGGAGCTCCTCGTCTCCGAAGTACCAAGCAAAGCTGGCGGAGTAGACACGGGCATGTGGCGTGGGATCACCATTGCTGCTCCAGCTGATGTGGTACATCGCCCCCGTACCATCCTCGGAGAAGATGTCGTCGATCATGGCACCCAGGTCAGTGGTCACGATCTTGGGCTTGAGCCCCGCCTCCTGCATGCTGGCAGCGATGGCGGCGCCGACCTCGTCAGCGCGGGGGAGGAATCCGCTCGCCACCCACAGCTCGAACTCGGGCCCCCCGTCTGGGACACCGGCTTCAGCCAACAAGGCCTTGGCGGCCTCGATGTCCTTCGTGTAGGCCGGGTCACCATCCTTGTGATAGAGCGTCCTGGTGGGCAGGAAACTGGTTGCCACTGCACTCGCGCCCTGTACCAAGCCCGTCACCAAGCCTTCGCGGTCGATCGACCTCACGACTGCCTCGCGGAACGCCGGATTCTCATCCCAGAGTGGCAATCGACCTGGCTTCACGAACAGGTTCACGCTCTCGATGCCGGTCACCGAGATCAACTTTAGCGTCTCGCTGCCGCTGATGACCCGCAGATGCTGCGGTGGGACTCGATCGATCGCGTCGGCCTGGCCAGCCATCAGGGCGGCGAGCCGGGTATCCGGGTCCTGAACGAACTCCCAGATGAGTGTCTTGATCTGGGGCGGGCCCTGCCAGTAGTCCAGGTTCGCCTCCATTACCTTGCGGTCCACCTCGTTCTCGACGAGGCGGAACGGACCGGTTCCATTCGGCTGAGACTTGATCGCCTCAGCGTTGTTGGCCAGGTCCTCCGCCGATACGATGATCGTGTCTTGAAGCTGGGCAAGCAGGGCGGCAAACGGTTTCTCGCTCACCAGGCGAACCGTGTATGAATCCACGATCTCAACCGTCGTCTTTATCCAATCCCCAGCCGTCAACGATGGCTTGTCGGTTGCGCCGGAGGCAAGCTCGATGGAAGCCTTCACATCTTCCGCATCGAAGGTCGATCCGTCGTGGAACTTGACGCCCTCCCTGAGCTTGAACTCCCAAGTGCGATCGTCGATCGGCTTCCACTCGGTCGCCAGCATCGGTACAGGAGGTGCAGCTGTGTCCGGAAAGTCCACCAGGTAGTCAAAGATCTGGCCTTCGATTCGCCCTTGGCTCTGGGCCGTGTGTTGGTAGGGATCCCAGTCAGCCCAAAAGTTCTCGGCGATGAGAAACCGCACGCTGCCGCTGGGCCCCTCAGGGGCGGGCGGCGCCGTGGGTGTGACCACAACCTCTACCTCTTCCTTCACCACTTTGGTGACTTCGACAGTCTCCTTCTCGGTGACCACCACAGTCTCTTTGATGACCTCCGGTTCTTGTGTGGGTACGCAGGCAGCAGCCAGCGGGACGACCAGGGTCAAGATCACGAACGCCGCCAAAAGCTTCCATCTGTTGGTTTTCATTTTGGTCTTCATCCTCTTTTCACTCCCTTGCCAAGAAAACTATTTACGTACGGCATCAAGTTTTATCTGATCACCTCCTTTCTACCCGTGGCCTCATGTCCCAGGGCGGACGCACACGAGGGGCAGGTCGCCTGAGACGATGACTTCTGCAATGAGTCCCGAGGATGCGTTGATTTCAACCCTCCCAACGACAAACAAGGGTGTCCCGCGTCAAAAACCTCAAACGCTTCCACCTCCAGACTTTTCACTGGAGCGCTGCCGTGGCGCCCGGTTCCAATCGAAAAGCCCTCTCTTTTGCCTCTGGTATGTCAACGCGCTGCATCACGCCGAGGTTTGTCGGTCCAAGGGCGGCCCACAGGAATCTCGGATGATGAGCTCGGGTTCCAGGACCAGCCGAGGACAGGGGTCACAAGGTACCTCACCCTCTATCATCGTCAATAGCAACTCTAGGGCTTTTCTGCCGAGTTCCTCCGTCGGCTGGCGCACGGTGGTCAGAGCTGGCCGAACGTAGGCGGCAACCTCCATATCATCAAAGCCAACAATGGACAGATCCGCCGGTACTGCCCATCCCATGTCTACGGCCGCGCCTAGCGCGCCAATGGCCATCGTATCATCCATCGCAAATAACGCCGTAGGGGGCGTCGGCAGCGAGAGAAGGCGCTTGGTGGCCTTGTACCCTCCATCGTAGCTGTTCTTGGTCGGCTGGACATAGTTTTCTGGCACCCCGCCAAATCCCTCTTGCATGAACTCGCGGTAGGCCTCCAGCCGCTCCCACAGGTCCCCCACGCGGCCAACGTTCATGCAAGCGATCCTCTGGTGGCCTAACTGTGCCAGATAGTCAAGTGCCAGAAGTGCTCCCTTGCGGTTGTCGATGTCCACAGATGGGGTGCTACCCACGAGGTGTTGGCTACCTCGTGACACAGACACCAACCGGTGGTCCCTTCCCATGCTGTCCAAAAACGTGTGATCCTCGGCCGATTCCCGAAGGTCACCGCAAAGCAACAGGCCATCGCAGTGCCGCGGGTCGAGCATTCTATCCCTGAGAGCTAGCGCGTTCTCCGGCTCACGTTTGGCATTGCCTAACACGAGGTCGTAGCCTTCCTCTTTGGCCATGTTGCTGATCACGTCAATAAGCTCAGCGAAGAAAGGATCGTTGATTTCGCGCGTGATGATGCCTATGAGCCCGGTGCCACTGCCGCTCAGGGACCGCGCACCAGGGTGAGGACGGTATCCCAACTCCATAGCTACCCTCTGCACACGTTGCCGGGTTTCCTGGCTAATGGGAATCTGCGTGTCCGCGCAATTAAGCACACGAGATACCGTGCTCTGAGATACCCCGGCCTGCTCGGCTACGTCGCGAATTGTGATGGTCCTACTATTCATGGTCCTTCTCCTCCACCACGATGCTCATTCACCAATCTAGGTGCCCTTCATCGGCATCCATTGGGACTGGGGTCACCTGGACGGCGTGATCTGGTACAACCGCTCTACCGCAAATGCTTATCAGCAAGCGTTGTTCTGCAAATGCTTTACTGCAAGCCATTGCACTATCATATAGCATTATTGTGTGCTTGTCAATACGTTCGGGTCTCGCACCTGATTTCCTCTCTGCTCGCTTATGCCTCGAGCCCCTCTGATATAATTTCAGAGTCCCCTCCAGGGATGAATGTAGATCCTTACTCCTCCACCGGTGTTTCCCCCTGTGACGTTCTCCCTCTCACCTGAAGAATACAAAAAAGGGTCCCTGATCGGGGACGGCCAACCACTGTGTTTCATTTTCAGCAGGGCTGGCTGGCCACGGCTTAGTTCATTCTTACCTCTCGGCAATCCCAGCCCTTATCTAGGAGCTTATCCATGATCCGTTCCCTGTTTTTCTCCTCAAAAGGCAGCCTGCAGACCGGCCTGGAGACAGCGGAGTTTAGCTCGGTATTAAAGGACTCCCGCGGCGTGCTTTGGATAGACTTCGAAGCCACCCCACCCGAGAGCGACGAGCCGGTCCTGCGCGAGGTCTTCGGCTTCCACCCGCTGGCGATCGACGATGCCCTCCAGGAATCTCACGTGCCCAAAGTCGACGACTGGGGCGAATACCTTTACATCGTCTTGCACAGCGTGGCGTTCGATAAGACGGACGGAGGCCGGCTGGACACCCTCGAGCTGGACGTGTTTCTCGGGGAGAATTTCATGGTTACCCATCACGACCAGCCCCTCCCGGCGATCGAGCGCGTCTGGGATCTCTCTCAGCGGGACGACCGCCATCTGAAGAACGGGCCCGATTACCTGCTCTACAGGCTGGTGGACGAAGTCGTCGCCTCCTACATGCCCGTCGTGGAGGAGATCGACGACGCCATCGACCTGGCCGAAGACCAGATTTTCGACCGGCCCACGCCCTATACCCTGGAACGCATCTTCATTCTGAAGCGGGCCGCCCTCCATCTCCGCCGCATCATCGGGCCGCAGCGCGAGGTGCTCAACAAGCTGGCCCGCGACGATTACCGGGTGATCGACCTGGAGGCCCGGGTCTACTTCCGCGACGTCTACGACCATCTCGTCCGGCTCCACGACATCAGCGAGAGCATCCGCGACCTGGTGAGCGGCGCGCTGGATACCTACCTCTCGGTCATCAACAACCGCATGAACGATATCATGAAGACTCTGACCATGATCACCACCCTGTTCATGCCGATCACGTTCATCGCTGGCTTTTTCGGCATGAACTTCTTTCAACCGGCGAGACCGCTCACCGAGTGGACGGATATGCCGGCCTTCACCCTGACTTTGATCCTGACGCTCGTCACCCCGTTCATCATGTACCTGTGGGCCCGCCGGCGAGGTTGGATGTAACCTTCATCGAAGAGCAGTCATGGAAGATCCTTTACCCCCCAGCGCTCGAAAAGTACAGGCCGCCCTCGACGCACTCGGCCTCTCCCTCCAGGTCGTCGCCCTGCCCGCCTCCACCCGCACCGCGGCCGAGGCGGCCCTGGCGGTCGGCTGCCAGGTCGGGCAGATCGCCAAGTCCATCGTTTTCAGGGCGGAGCCTACGGACCGCCCGGTGCTGGTCATCGCCAGCGGGAGCAACCGCGTGAATGAAAAGAAGATCGCGGCCCTCCTCGCTGAGCCCCTGGAGAAGGCGGATGCGGATTTCGTGCGCCAGCGCACCGGTTTCGTGATCGGGGGAGTGCCCCCGCTTGGGCATTCGGAACCGCTGGAGACCTTCATCGACGAAGACCTGCTCCAGTATGAGGAAATCTGGGCCGCGGCCGGGACGCCGCACGCCGTGTTTCGCCTCATACCCGCCGACCTGGTGATGATGACCGGCGGGCGGGTCGTGGACATCACTTGAGAGGAGAAGACGCCATGTACATCAAAATCGGGCTGGAAAATGGCATCGAGGGGCGCTCCCTGGTGTGGGTGCTCGATCACCCGGGGTGCTTCGCCTACGGGCACGATGGCCACGAGGCGCTGCACAACCTGCCGGCCGCCATCCAGGATTACGTCGATTGGATCATCCTTCACGGCGAACAGCCCTGGCTGCAAGCCCTGAACCAGGATTTCGAAGCCGAAGAAGTCTGGGAGGTCTATTCCATCGACGAGAATTACGATCTTTACGAAGAGGGTTACGAAGTAAACGCCTGGTTCCTGCACGATTGGAAGCCGCTCGCCGGGCAGGACGTCGAACGCGGGCTGAGCCTGCTCTCCTGGAGCCGGGCAGATCTGATGGAGACGGTGCGCGGCCTGAGCCAGCCCTTCCTGGAGGCCAAACGTCCCAACGAGCGCTGGAGCATTTCCGGGATCCTCAACCACGTTGGCTCAGCCGAATGGTGGTACCTGGACCGGCTGGGGTTGTCCTTCCCGCGCCAGGATCTGCCGGACGAACCGCTCGAACGCATGGAGAAAGTGCGTGCCCGCCTGGTGGCTGCCTTGCCCGGGCTGGCCGGCTCCAGGCAGGTGGTTGGGGTCGACGGCGAGATCTGGAGCCCGCGCAAACTCCTGCGCCGCGCCATCTGGCACGAACGGGACCACACCTTCCACATCCGCAGCCTGCTGGACCGCCCGTGAGCACAGGGCTTTCCGAAATTAGGATATGTCGCCCTGAGGCGCCGCTCTTTAGCGCCGAAGGGTCTCGCTCCTGGCTCCCTTGAGATGCTGAGGCAGCAGAACAATCGGCGAAGCCGGAGTGCCAAGCGCTACCTGAGAATGATATCAAAGGACTCTTAGAAAAAAAAGTGAGTGTGTTTTCCATCCTTCCAAGGCATCTGTTTGAGGTATAATTTTGTATACAATCGTCTTAAAAAATATTCAGGATTGGGTTTACCGGTAGGTTTATGGCTCTCGACCGCTTTGGACGATCAATCTCATATCTGCGCATCAGCCTGACCGATCACTGCAACTTGCGCTGCGTTTACTGCATGCCGGAGGACATGACTTTCCGGCCAAACGCAGCCCTGATGCAGGACGACGAGGTCCTGCTTTTCGTCCAGCTGTTCACCCGCCTGGGCTTTCACAAGTTCCGGCTGACGGGCGGCGAGCCCACCGTGCGAGCCCACATCGTCGACCTGGTGCGTGGCATCACCCAGACGCCGGGGGTGCGCTCCCTGTCCATGACGACCAACGGCATCCTGCTCTCGCGCCTTGCCCGTCCCCTGGCGGAGGCCGGGCTGCAGCGCGTCAACGTCAGCCTCGACACGCTCGACCCGGACAGGTTCCGCCGCCTGACCCGCTGGGGCAAGCTGGAAGACGTGTGGGAGGGCATCCAGGCCGCCGAAGAAGCGGGCCTGTCGCCGGTCAAGATCAACGCCGTGGTGGTGCAGGGCTACAACACCACGGACGTCGTGGATCTCGCCCGCCTGACCCAGGAGCACCCCTGGCAGGTGCGCTTTATCGAGATGATGCCTTTCGCCGGTGCTACCGACCTTCAAATCAACCAGGTTGTCACGGCAAAAGAGACCAAAGCCCGCATCGAAGCGGCCCTGGGCCCGCTCGAAACCATCAACAACGGTAAATTGGATGGAGAAGCCCGCCTTTTCCACCTGCCGGGCGCATTAGGGGATGTCGGCTTTATCTCGTCGGTTACGCAGCCGTTCTGCGCCTCCTGCAACCGCGCCCGGTTGACCGCGGACGGCCGCCTGCGTCTTTGCCTCCTCCGGGAAGGGGAAGTGGACCTGCTCACGCCCCTGCGCGCCGGCGCCAGCCTGGAAGACCTGCGCAGCATAATCCTGGAGGGGATCTGGAACAAGCCCTGGGGCCATGCCCTGGCCGAGGGGGTCATCCCCTTGAACCGGGTGATGAGCGAAATTGGCGGTTAGGGATATCCTTTAACTGGCATAATCAATAAACGGATTTTATCTGACGGTTTTTTTACCTGTCTTTTGGAGGTCTTTTTTGCTTTCTACCAACGGAATCACGACGATCTTGTTCGACCTGGATGGGACGCTGCGGCACAACCGCCCGTCGTTCAACCAGGCTTTTTGCGACTACATGTGCCAGTTTGGGGTGCCGGACGGCGCCGAGAACCGCCGCAGGGCGATCCGCTGGCTGCACTACTATTGGGCGCAATCCCCCGAGATGCTAGCGGATCGAGAGACTTATGGGGACCAGCTCGAGTCGTTCTGGACGAACCACGCTCGCCTCGGTTTGATCGCATTTGGCTGCCCGGAAGGCCAGGCGGAGACCCTGGCGCCGCAGCTCTACAGCCTGATGGCAGAGGATTACCAGCCGGAAAACTGGGTGCCAGACGACGTGCCCGAGATGCTGCAGGCTTTAAAAGACAGCGGCTTCACCCTCGGCGTGGTCTCCAACCGGACCCATTCTTTCCTCGAGGAGCTGGAAACCCTGGGGATTCAGGGTTACTTCGACTGCGCCTTCGCCGCCGGAGAACTCAACTCATGGAAGCCGGAACCGGAGATCTTCCTGCACGTCTTGCGCCACCTGGGGATCGAAGCGCACGAGACCATCTACGTGGGCGACAATTATTACGCCGACATCGTCGGCGCACAGCGCGCCGGCCTTCAGCCGGTCCTGCTGGATCCGGAAGGGCTCTTCCCGGAAGCCGATTGCCCCGTCATCCACACGATCGGCGGGTTGGAGTCTGTCTTAGAAAAATAGCGGCCGGGCAGCCAGCAGCGCAGCCACTGCGACGCTCGCTCCGGCCAGCGAGCAAGCGAAATTTACCAGGTCGTTGTTCAGCCAGCGCCAGCCGCGCACCTGCACGGTCTCCGTCCCGCAGCGGTGCAGCGGGTGGCGCTCAGTTTCTTTCTTACAGGCCGGGCAGTAATAAATCGCCTGCGCCGTTGCCCCCAGGAACGAATCGAAGGTCGAGCCCGCCAGCCCCGCCAGCAGAACAGCCCCCATCATGGGGATAGCAGGCACTCCCGGCGAGAAGAGGATCGCTCCCAACCCAACCAGGGCCGCCCCGCCCAGGGCGGCCAGGTAGCCGACCAGGGTCACACCTCCGCTGGTGCCCCGTTCGACGGTCTTTCCACTGGTAATCAAACGTGGAGGGATGGGGCTGAGCACCCCCAGCTCGGTCGCCCAGGTGTCGGCGATAACCGCCGCCATCGCCCCAGCAAAGGCAACCCAAGGCCAGAGGGCTTCCGGTAGCAACGCAGATGTGACTGCCAGGAGCGCCCCCAACCCGCCATTGGCCAGCACCTGTCCGTGATCGCGGCGCGAGCTTTTCGAGAATTTATCCCCAAGGTCCGCTTTCCGGCTGGGAAAAACCCGCGAGAGGGCGCTGGAGGAGACGAAGAAGGTGAGCAGCAGCACCGCCCAGGGCAGTCCGCCCAATCCGAAGATGAGGCCCCCGGTCAGCGCCGCCGCCCAGGCCCCGGTCGCGGAAAGCGCGCCAGCCCGGTAGGCCAGGGTTCCAATCAACACTCCGAGTAAAAGACCGAGTAGTATCTGCATGGTGCTCGCCGGTTGGGAATGGGGATATATTTGGGGTAAATTTGTGGATAATCCGGCTTTTTCTGTGGATAACGGGTGCGAAATCGTGGATAACTGGCGGATGTATTGGGGATTTATCCTGCCTGAAGGATGAAATAGACGCCGATGAGGAAGAGCAGCGGTGTCACCACACCACTGCCCCACAGCAGGTAGGCCAGGGGTATCCTCACGTTGGCTTCCGGCCCACCCTCGCTCCGGAAGAAAAACAGCCCCGCCAGTACGTTAGCAAGGAAGAAAAAGATATTCAGCACCGGCAGCAACAGCAGGCGTACGGAGGGAACTGGTTCGGTGGGCGTTCCTTCTGGAGTGAAGCCAAGCGAGATCACTGGCCTCACCGGGACGACCAGGCTCACCCAGGCAAGCAGGACCAGGGAAAGCGCCAGCCCGGCGAGCAGCAGGTAGCGGGCGGGCTGAGTCGACCAGACCCGGGCGAGCAGGAAGGAGGGGAAAACGGACCGGGCAGGCAGTGGGGTCAGCGAGCCTAATTCAGAGAAGTGCTGGTACTTGTGCAAGAATTCCCCCGGATCGTGGGGGGAGATCGCGTAAATCCGGTCAGCCGTCGCGATCAATACCAGCGGGCTGGTCTGGGCGGCCAGGAATTCTATTTGCCCGCCATCCGGCAGCCGCCTGACTCCCACCACGGCGCCTGGCCAGCGCAGCACCGGCATCGGCAGCGACGACTGCATGTCGCCTGCCAGCCGGACCCACCTCACCTCGGTCATCGGGATATCTTCCGCCCGTAAACCCCAGCTGATGTGAAGGCCATCTCGTTCCAGGATATAAGCGGCTCTCCACATGGCATAAGCCCGGTAAGCCAGGAACGGTACCACGGCCAGGGCCAGCAAGGCCGGCAGAAGATAGAACAGGAAAACCGGCCCGACGCGGGCTTGCGTTGCCTCCCACAGGGTCAACAGGCCAACAGCAGCCAGGCCAAGGATTGCAGCGCCTTGAAAGATCAGGCCGGGACGGCGGGGTGGGTAGAAGATGAAACTTCCTTCCATGGGCCGTATTTTAAACCATATTCACCAAAGACAGTGGTGATTGGCCGAAAGTAACTTGACAAAAAATCAAGCGTCAATCGGCCAATCACCCGGACGGTCTGCTGTCCGCTATCTTTGGTGAAAGGTGGTCTTGATCGCCCTCAATCAACTCGGCGAAGGAGAGCGCCTCGACCTGTTCTTACTGGATCTCGTAGACGACGCTCACTTCGGCGGTGACGATCAACTGCCCGGGAGAAATCGGTACATCTGCAGCAGGCTGCTCGACCGCAGCGCCTCGCCCGTCAAATATCGGGCCCGGGAAACTGCTGGCCGCGCTGATGGATTGGATCTGGCCCAGGCTTACGCCCGCGGCAGCCGCCAGCTCCTCCGCCTGGGCGCTGGCATTCTCTACCGCAGCCTGGCGCGCCTCAGAGATGGCGTCATCTTTCTCTTCCACGTCGAACTGGATCCCATAGATCGAGTTCGCGCCTCGACCCACTGCGGCGTCCAGCAGGTCGCCCAGATTCTCCAGCTCGCGGACGGTGATGTAGACCGTGTTCTCCACGACGAAGGTGGTATCGATCACCTGCCCTTGCTCATCATACTGCTGTTGAGGGTAAATGCTGAAGTTGCTGGTCTGGATATCCCTCTCGGCGACGCCCAATTCCTTGAGGGCGTCTACCACTTCTTGAGCCTGGGCATTGTTGCTCGCCATCGCTTCGGCCACGTCCACGCCCTCGGTGCGCACGCCGATCGAAATCCGGGCGATATCCGGCGTGAGAGGGACCTCTCCTTTGCCGGTTACGCTGATCGTGCGAGGCGCAGGCGAGGCAGGTGCCGGGGTCTGGGCAAGAGCTGTGCTGCCGCAGGCTGCCAGCACCGGCGCCAGAAGCAGGATAGCGATCAGAACAAATAATTTGTTACGCATTTCATCCTTCCTTCTTTCTATGGTTTAACTTCATTATCAGGTTTCAGACGCCGTTCACCGTGTGAAAGTTCCTCAAAATTGGTGGAAATGAAAACGGAGAGGATGAAGCGCCAAAAAACGCTCAACCCTCTCCGTTTTGATTAAGTTACGGCGCTCTCTTAAGGCGATCGCAGGACGGAGGGCAGGTAGATCAACCCTTCAAAGAAAGTATCGCCCAGCAAGTTGTATCCCGAACCGACCAGGGCGTAAGCCTGCGGGCCTTGCGGGACGTTGGCTCCATGTACGAACACCGTGTAGGTGCCCTGCAGGGCGCTTGGGATTTGCACTCTTTCTACGTTATTACAGCTATCCCACCTTCCATTTTGCAGACAGTTGCTGAGAGAGGTATACAGGCCGGCATTGCCATAGTAGTGTTTGCCATCCGGGGCAATCACTTCCAGGTTCAAGTTATTGACCAGGGCCTTCCCGGCTGAAAGTTGGGCCGGGTAGTCCGTCCAGACCAGGGTAAAGCGCAGGGGCGAGCCAGGGGAAAGCTCGAAGGTATAGGAGACTTCTTCGCCCGTCCTCAATCCCCCGGGATTGTCTCTGAGCCAGATTTCGGCCGGCAAGGTTGGGGTGAGGCTGTTCTTCAGGTCTACCCGCCCCCAACCGGATACGTGATTGGGCACCTGGGAAGGGATTTCCTGTGGAGAGCTGTACTGGCCAGGGCTCATATTCGCGGCGCCATGGATCAGTACGGCTTTGACCAGGGCGGCGCTGGGATCTGTCAGGCCGCGGATACGAGTCAGCCACTCCCGGGCCAGGGCAGCGGCGCCGGCGGTGAGGGGAGTCGCCATGCTGGTGCCGCCGTTGTAAACATAATTCGAGTCATAGACACCCCATCCGGTTTTTGCCGCGGGCTCGTGAGATCGGGCCGAAACAACAAACGTGCCTGGCGCGACCAGGTCCGGCTTGATCCGCCCGTCGTCGGTTGGGCCCCGGCTGGAAAAAGCCGCCATTCCATTCCGGTTGTCGCCCATGCGGTCATCATAGATCGGGTTGGCGGGGAAAATGGTCCCGGGTATCATCCCCCAGGTGGTGGCGATCTGTGGGCGATAGTTCTCGCTGGCCCCGACGGTAATCACGTTCTTCGCCGTACCCGGCGCCGTGATCGAATCCCGGTCGACTTCGCCGTTGGCATCCGTGTCCTTCCCGCTGTTTCCGGCAGCAAATAAAATCAACAGGTTCTTATAGGTCCAGGCGGCCGTGTCGGCGGCCTGTGAAAGAGCGGTATATCCCCCATACTGCGGGTTGGACGAGGTGCCGCCGGTCGGGCCGCCCCAGGAATTGGTATGGATGCGGGCGCCCAGGTTATAGGCCGGTTTGAAAAGGCCGTTTACGAGATCGTTCGGGATGCATTCAAGGTAGAAGTAGGTGGGATCGTCGATGGCCTGGAAAACCAGCTGTGCTTCAGGCGCCAACCCCGCAAAGGAACCCCCGTACTGGTGGGAAGCCGGCTTGCTGCCGGAGAGGGCTCCGCTACCCAGTACACTTCCGGAGACGTGCGTGCCATGGCCATCCAGGTCGTTCCAGGTGGTGCGGAGACCCGGCCCGCACATCGACCGGCCACTGGCGATTCGACCTTGAAAATCCTGGCTCATCCCCGAGCCCGTGGTGCCGGTGTCCAACCCGGTGTCGGCCACGGCCACAATCTGGCCCTTCCCATAGAGGCCAATGGAGGTTTGCAAGCTGTTCGCCTCCATGATGTCCCCTCTAGCGACATCGTTGAGCAGCGTCATCGGGAAGTAAGGCTCTACCCACAAGACTCCATCCAGGCCAGCTAGCGCATCCACCAGTCCGGCTCCGATCTCTACCTGTAGGTATCCAGAAACCTCGTCGACGGCTGTTCCCTGGACCCTACCCCCCCAATCTGCAACCCGGGCAGAAATCTCCCCCAGGTCGGCATCAGGAAGCGTCTGGACCGACAAGGTCAGCGTTTCTTCTGGCTCAGGACTGGCAGCAGATAAATCAGGCGCTTGCCTGTATTCGGGCCGGTACGGGCCAACCCAGCGGACGAATGGAAGGTCACGAACCCCCTCGATTGCGCCGGGATCTGCCCGGACGACGAAGGTATAGTCTGGCACGTAACCATAAAGTCGAACCCCGGCTTCCTGCACCGTCTCCTTCCATTCGTCAAGCACCGGCCCTTCGAACTGGAGCAGGTAAATCGCCGGCCCTCCCACGCTCAAAGAGGAGCTCCGTTCAGCCTCGACCTCTGGTCCTCCGGCCAGCGGGTCGAAACGGTCATTCTTCAAATAGATGGTTACGCCCTCTTCTGAGTCAGCTCTCGTGACGCTTGTGAAGGCCGAAAGGAGCAGGAAGGCAGACGCCACAAGAACGATCCCTCGTTTTAGACAACTGGCTTGCATCACGAATCTCTCCTCACAACAGATGGCTATCGATTACAGTTCCCTGTCTTTTTCTTCCGGGAATGCCTCCTGCATGATCCTGGAGTGGGGAAATAAAAGTCTCTCTGGGATCTGCCGTGGTAGGGGCCATATGTGGGGGTTGTTTGCG
>DASWHG010000294.1:0-19015 GCA_036393315.1 Anaerolineales bacterium
TTCACCCACTCGTTCTGGCGCGGCATGACCCGCTTGATGACGATATCGCCGCCCGATTTATTCTCCCGGCGCACGTTGACGGTCAGGTTGCAGCCGACCGGGCACTGCTGGCAGATGGTGGCAGCCGAATTCAGCTCCCAGGGCCGCGCCTGGAAGCGGAAATCGACGGTGGTCAGCGCGCCGACCGGGCAGATATCGGTGGTGTTGCCAGAAAAATAGGAGTCGAACCCGGGTTCGGAATAGGTGACGATCTGCAGCGAGCGGCCGCGCTGGGAGAAGCCGATCACCGGGTCGTCGACGATCTCGTCCTGGAAGCGCACGCAGCGGGCGCACTGGATGCAGCGCTCCCGGTCGAGCACGATCAACTCGCCCAACGGGAAGTGCTTCGCCAGGCGGATCTTCTCGTCGTAGATAAACCGGCTCTTCCCGGGGCCAAAATCCATGGTCAGGTTCTGCAGCGGGCACTCGCCGCCTTTGTCGCAGATCGGGCAGTCGAGGGGATGGGAGGTCAGCAAAAATTCCAGGACGTCCTTGCGGCCGCGGATCACATTCTCGGTGAAGCCGCGCACGACCATCCCTTCGGACACCGGGATCGTGCAGGCCGTCTCTAACTTCGGGCCGAACTGGACCCTGGCGGTGCCGTCCTCTTCGCGCTCTACCTGGCCCGTCTCCCGGTTGATGAGCGGCCGGCCGATCTCCACCAGGCACATCCGGCACATCCCTACCGGCTCCATCTTCGGGTGGTAGCAGAACACCGGGATGTAAATGCCCGCACTCTTCGCAGCATCGACCACCAGCGTGCCTTCCGGTACCTGGACCGGTTGGTTGTCGATCACCAGGTTCACCAATTTTGCCATGTTCTCTCCGGTAGCAGCACGCTCGTGCTGGCGGGGGTGCGATGTTCTATCGCTCTACGGTTAAGAAGGGTTGTCTCAATCACCCGGCACGGCCTCTTTGTCTTCAATAGCGAGCGGTTGGGGAAGTTCGTCTACGACCCGCAGCCGGAAATCCTCTTCGAAACGCTCGATCCCCGAGATCACCGCTTCGATGGAGAACTCGCCCAGGGCACAGAGGCACTTGCCCTTGATCTGGCGGGCGACGTCGTCCAGCAGGACGACATCTTCCCATCTGGCCTGGCCGGCGTGGATGCGGTCGGCGAGATGGCGCATCCAGTACGTGCCCTCCCGGCAGGGTGTGCACTTGCCGCAGGATTCGTGGTTGAAGAAGTGCAGGGTTTTGTGCAGCAGCCAGTCGATGCCGACCGTTTCATCTATAACAATAATGGAGGCAGAGCCGAGCTGAGCGCCTAACTTCGGGACGCTCTCGTAATCCATGGGGGTGTCCAGGGCTTCTTCGGTGGCCACGATCAGCGCCGAAGAGGCGCCCGCCGCCATGATGGCCTTGACGTCGTAGCCCCCGGGGATGCCGCCGCCGTGATCGAAGATCAACTCCCGGAAGGTCGTGCCGAGCGGCAGTTCGTAGTTGCCTGGCCGGTTGATCCGCCCGGAGAGACTGAAGACCTTCGTCCCGGGGCTGCGTTCCGTGCCAAAGGTACGGTACCAATCCGCCCCTTGCTCCAGGATGAGCGGGACGTTTGTAAGCGTCTCGACATTGTTGACCACGGTCGGCTTGCCGTACAAGCCGAAGGAGGGCGGGAAGGGGGGCCGCAGGCGGGGCTGTCCCAGCTTGCCTTCCAACGATTCGAGCATGGCCGTTTCCTCGCCGCAGATGTACGCACCGGCTCCCAGGTGGGTGTAAATCTTCAGCGAGTAATCGCTCTTGAACAGCCGGTCCCCTAACAGGCCGGCGGCCTCGAGCTCGGCGATCTGCCGGTCGAAGGTCTCGGCAATCTCCCAGAATTCGCCGCGCAGGTACACGTAGGCCGCGTTGGCCTGCACCGCATAGGCCGCGATCGCCACGCCTTCCAGGAATTGGAAGGGATTGCGTTCCATGATCTCCCGGTCCTTGAAGGTGCCGGGCTCGGATTCGTCGGCGTTGGCAACCACGTAGTGGGGCCAGGAATTTGGGTCGATGAAAGACCACTTCATCCCGGTCGGGAAGCCGGCCCCGCCCCGCCCACGGAGCCCGGAGGCCTTGACCACGTCGGTCACTTCCCCCGGCTTCATGGAGCGGACGGCTTTGCGGAAGGCCTCGAAACCGCCGTGTTTGCGGTACACGTCCAGCTGGTTCAGATCGGGGATGTCGCGGTGCCGCAGGAGGATGTGTTCGCTCATGACTGCGTTCCCCGGGTCTTGAGTTCTTCGATCACTCCCAGCGCGCTTTCCACGGTCTGGTTTTCGTGGTATTTCAAGCCGTCGCCGGACTGCACCTGGAAGAGCGGGGCCTTATCGCAGCCGGCCAGGCACATCACAGCTTCCACAGTCACCGTCCCATCGGGGGTGGTCTGGCCCACCTTTATCCCCAGGTTCTCGCACAGTTTCTCCAGGAATTCGTCCGCACCGCGCAGCGCGCAGGGCAGGTCGTTGCACACCTGCAGGCGGAATTTTCCACCCGGCTCCTCGTAATAAAGGGTGTAAAAACCGACGATGGAGGCCACGTCGGTAGGGGTAATCTCCAAAACCTGGGCGATGTCTTCCATATCCTGGCGGGTGACGTAGCCGCCCTCGCGCTGTGCCAGGTAGAGCAGCGGCATGACCGCCGAGCGCTTTTGATCGGCCGGGTACTTTGCCAGGATCGTTTCTACTTCGTTCGCATATTTTTCGACCAGCATGTTTCCTCGTCCTTGCCTATCGATCCACGTCGCCCAACACAACGTCGATGGTGCCGATCAGGGCGACCAGGTCTGCCACCAGGTGGCCCTTCGCCAGGAGCGGCAGCGCCTGCAGGTTGACAAATGAAGGCGTGCGCCAATGCACGCGGTAGGGTTTGGGACCGCCATCGCTCTCCAGGTACACGCCCAGCTCGCCGCGAGGCGACTCGACCGGCATGTAGACGGCGCCCTTCGGCAGGTCGAAGCCCTCGGTCCACAGCTTAAAGTGATGGATGACCGCCTCCATGCTGGTGCCCAGTTCGGCGCGCGGCGGCGGGACGAACTTGCGGTTGCTGCTGCGGACCGGGCCATAAGGCAGCGTATCCAGGGCTTGCTGGACGATGCGCAGCGACTGGTGCATCTCCTCAATCCGCACAACGTAGCGGGCGTACGTGTCACCATCCGTATGGATGGGAACGTCGAAATCGTACTGCTCGTACCCGGAATACGGGCGCGCCTTGCGCAGATCGTGCGCCACCCCGGAGGCGCGCAGCGGAGGCCCGGTCAGGCCCCAGCGCAGCGCTTCCTCCCCCGAGAGGACGCCGATCTTCCTGGTCCGTTCCATGAAGATTGGGTTCTTGGTCAGCAGCGATTCGTACTCGTCGATGCGCTCCGGAAAGATGCGCAGGAAATGCCGCACGGCATCTTCAAACTCTACCGGGACGTCCCGCCACAGACCGCCAGGCCGGAAGTACGTCGTCATCATCCGCTGCCCGGATACCATCTCGTGGATATCCAGGAGCATCTCTCGCTCCCGGAAGCAGTACAGGAACACCGACATCGCCGCCAGGTCGAGGGCGTGCGTGCCCAACCAGACCAGGTGCGAGGAGATGCGCTGCAGTTCGGTCAGCAGGACGCGGATGGCCTGTGCACGCGGCGGCACGTCGAGGTCGGCGAGCTTCTCGATCGCCAGGCAGTACGCCAGGTTGTTCCCGATCGTATTCAAATAATCCAGGCGATCGGTCATCACCGCGGCTTTCTCGTAGGTCTTGGCTTCCATGTTCTTCTCGATGCCGGTGTGCAGGAAGCCGATATCGGGGATGCAGTTTACGACCACCTCCCCATCCAGCTCGAGCAGCAAACGCAGCACCCCGTGAGTGCTGGGGTGCTGCGGTCCCATGTTCAGCAGCATGGTCTCCCCGGTGATGGCGCGCTCAGAGATCAGGTGCCGCAGCTCATCCAGGGCGACTTCGTTTTCGGTCTGCATTGTCATATCGTTTTTCTCACCATCCAATTAAGGCCAGCCGGACGCCTGATTTTCGGGGTTCACTCCCTCGCATATGGCTTGGTCTGGTCGATCTCTTCGGCGTTAAAAGTAAAGGCGACTTCTTCGTAACCCAAGGGAAAATCTTTGCGGAGCGGGTGGCCTTCCCAGTCGTAGGGCATCAGGATCCGGCGCATGTCGGAATGGCCTTCGAAACGGATCCCAAACATGTCCCAAAGCTCCCGCTCGTGCCAGTTGGCGTTCGGGTAAATGCCCTCGATCGTGGGAACAGAGGGGTTCATACCCGAGACCGGAACTCGCAGGCTCAGCAGCAAGTTGTTCTGGATGGAGCGGACCTGGTAAACGACGTGGAAGCGAGGTTCCTGCTGCGGCCAATAATCGACCGCGGTTTCATCCGAAAGCATGTCGAAACCGTACTCGTCTCGCAATGCCCGGCAGGCGGCGACGATACTTTCGGAAGCCAGGGTTAGCGTTGTATCGCCGCGAAATTCCCGGACCTGGGCAGAAAAACGCTCGGCCAGCGCGGCAGCGGCTGGTTGTAGATTTTCTTCCATCTTCTTCCTTTAATGTTAACTTTGGGCGGAGGGCAGCCTAAGCCCACGTTTTGAGGTTTTCCGAGCGCACCTTCTCGTGCAGGGTCAAAATG
Organism: Anaerolineales bacterium; assembly: GCA_036393315.1. GTDB lineage: Bacteria > Chloroflexota > Anaerolineae > Anaerolineales > UBA4823 > DASWHG01. The sequence continues at coordinate 4,642 of DASWHG010000294.1, forward strand.
CCGTGGATCAGGGCTTCGGGCCGCGGGGGACATCCGGCAACGTACACATCCACCGGGACAACTTCGTCCACGCCCTGCAGGATGGCGTAGTTATTGAAAACACCGCCGCAGGAAGCGCAATCGCCCATGGCGATGACCCACTTCGGGGCAGGCATCTGGTCGTACAGCCGGCGCAGCACCGGAGCCATCTTGCGGGAAACCCGGCCGGCGACGATCATCAGGTCAGATTGGCGCGGGCTGGCTCGCATCAGCTCCATCCCAAAACGGCTCATGTCGTAATTGGAAGCCTGGGCAGCCATCATCTCGATTGCGCAGCAGGCCAACCCAAAGAGCATCGGCCACATGGCATTGGTGCGCGCCCAATTCACGGCCTGCTCCAAACGCATGGTGACCGCACCCATGTCCCCGGTTTTTTGCTCTATTCCCATTCCAACGCTCCTTTTTTCCACGCGTACAGGTACCCTACCATCAAAATCAAGATGAAGATGAGCATTTCCACCAGGCCGAACAAACCTAACTTCCTGAAAACGACGGCCCAGGGAAAGAAGAAGATGACTTCAATGTCGAAGAGGATAAAAAGAACTGCGATCAGGTAAAAGCGGACGGGCATGCGCCGCGTGCCAGGCCCGATCGGCGTCATCCCGGATTCGTAAGGCTGCAGCTTGCGTTGGGTCGGCCGGCGCGGTCCGAAAGCATGGCCCAGGGTGACGGCCAGCACCGCCACCAAAGTCGCCAGCACGAACAAAATCACGATCGGCATATACTCGTTGTACATAGTTCGGGCCTTCCGAGGAGATTCTGGATAAGGGCTTCTCTACCTATTCGTCCCTGTGCAGCGAGATTGCAGAGGCAGGAATATACAATAGGAAGGCGCCCTTCTTTATCCAGGAAAACTTGCTAATCTTATCATAAGGATTGTCAGGTGTCAAATTTCACAAAGAAAAGTAATCGTTATGGATGGAGAGTGAATTTTCTCTTAATCGATGATCTCGTAGATAAAAACACCCTCTTGAGCGTAAACCTGGCGGATGTGGGGGCAGCCTGCCAATCCTTCCGGTCGCAGCGGGCCGTACGTCCTGCCCAGGTAGATGTGGGTTGTCCCCGAATCCTTGACGAACTGCCAGAACTCCGGCTGGCAGCCCTGCAGCGCGCTGGCAGCCTCCGCCAGGGCGTTCACTTGGCGGACATAGCCTGCATCGCCGGCCGAATAGAGCGCGGGCGGGAGCACGGTCTCCCTCCCGGTGATGGGCGTGATCCACCAACCTCCGTCCACCCCCCGGTAGAGACCGTACTGCCAGGGTGTCACATTTATGAAGAAGCGCGCCTGCGGCGGTGTATTCGTCTCAATCCAGTGCACGGCCCTCAGGTCGGCGGAGTTTGCCAGCACCGTAGAAGCGTTGATGATCGAACCCGTCTCCCGCAGGCCCCAGACCAGCAGCAAGCCGAACGACACCCACACCGGGACCACCCCCACCCAGGCCAGGCGCTCCCTCCCAAACCGCCTCGCCAGGGAGACGCTCCCATCGACCAGGGCGACGAAAAGCGTGGCGACGAGCAGGGTTACCGGCAAGAACAGGACGATCACGCTGTGGTCTGGGCGAAAGGGGGTCACGTACGGCCCCCAGGGAAGACACAACAAGCCCAAGACCAGGGCCCACAGCGCAAACGCCCGGCTCCGGCTGGAGAACAGCGCCGCGACCAGGCCCAAGGGAGCCAGGAAGAGTAAGAGGCGGCTGCGCTCGGGCCCGAGCAAGTGCCATAAATACTGGAGGTAGTTTGGGTAGTATTGCTGGTCTACCGCCTCGATGGAGGGGAGAACGGCCCCGAATTCCACACTCTCCCGGGTGTAGAACCAGGCCCGGTAAACCCAGGGTGCGGCGAGCAGCGCGCCGGCCAGGGCAGCGCCGCCCAGGGACAACCAGCAACGATCCTTCCAGAGCGCTTCCCGCCGCCAGGCCTGGTAAAGGGCCTGGAGCCCTAAAAGGACCAGGAAGAGCGCCAGCAGAAGGCCGGCGAAGTAATGGGACAACAGCAGCCCAGCCGTCAAAACGACCAGCTTTGCCAGGCGCGGGCGTGATGGGCCTCGATCGACGATCTCCAGAGAGACGGCCATCGCCAGCGGGAGCAGCACCAGCCCCACCAGTAAAGTGTAGCGTCCCCAGGTGGCGTAATAAGCCGGCATTTGGGATACAAAGCCGACCAGCAGCACAGCCAGCAGCCCACGCCGCCAATCCCGCCACAAAGCCATCGCCAGGCGGTACAGCGAGAGCGCCACGGCAGCGTTTAACACCTGCCCGAGGATGAGCACACCTTGCTCGGGCACGAGCCGCGCTAAAAATGAGAAGATCGCCGCCAAGATGTGGAAGGTGAAGTGATAGTAGAATGGAACGGGCAGGTAAGGATCGAGCGTGGCCGGCAGCCCGGCCGTTTCCAGGATGACCCGCACGACCAGCACGTGGTGGACCGAATCGACCCAGGCAGGCAGGACCAGCTCGCGGACCTGGTAGAACCGCCAGCCAAGCAGCGCGATCAAGACCAGCCCGAGAACCACGCTCCGGATGTGAGGGGTTCGTAGAGGCCTGCGAAAGGGCTCTGCATCTAACGTATCAGTTGGGCCAGGCGGATACCCTGGTGAGATTCCAGTCGGTGGAAGGAAGGCTCCAGCCTTCGCTGTGAGGCCTCGTATGCGCCGGCGGCGCACCATCCCAAGGAAAGCCGCCAGCGCCAGCAGGCCGTAGATCGCCGCGAGAGCGGGTCCGGGCAAGCGCAGGCCAGCCAGGAACAGGCCCAGGGCAGCCAGGGCGGCGAGCGCGATGCTCAAGCCAACGACTTCTGCCAGCCGTTCAATGAGATCCTTTTCGGGATCAGCGGTCCAGGCTAACCAGGCAGTCCCGGGCAGGCACAGGACGGCTACCGCGGCCACCGCGACCCACAAACCGGTCAGGAGCGCGAACATTACCCCAGGTAATCGCGAAGGTGACGGCTGCGTGTCGGGTGGCGAAGTTTGCGCAAGGCTTTGGCTTCGATCTGGCGAACGCGCTCGCGGGTCACCTGGAAGTACTGGCCGACCTCCTCCAGGGTGTGATCCTTGCCATCCAACAATCCAAAGCGCAGTTCCAGCACTTCCCTTTCGCGCTCGGAAAGGACAGCCAGGGCGTTCTTCACCTGCTCGCGCAGCATCTCGCGGGCCGCGGCATCCATGGGCTCCAGGGCTTCCTGGTCTTCGATGAAATCACCCAGCTGGCTGCTCTCCTCGCTGCCTACCGGGCTTTCCAGCGACATCGGTTCTTCGGCGGCTCGCATGATGCGATTCACCTTGGCCGCTGCCCGCATCCAGCGCCGCCGTACGTCCACGGGAATCGGCGTACCCTCCGAGCGAGCCCGCAGGATGACCTGCTCATCCGGCGGTTCGAGGAAACCGGCCTCCATGGCGAGTTCGTCGCTGTTCGGCTCACGGCCCAGCTGCTGGATCAGGCGGCGCTGCGCCCTGAGCAGGCGGTTGATCGACTCGAACACGTGCACCGGGATACGGATCGTGCGGGCCTGGTCGGCGATCGAGCGGCTAATCGATTGGCGGATCCACCAGGTCGCGTAGGTGCTGAATTTATAGCCGCGGGTCGGGTCAAACTTCGCCACAGCCCGCAGCAGCCCGATATTGCCCTCCTGGATCAAGTCCAGGAAAGAGCTACCTCGCCCAATGTAGCGCTTTGCAACGCTCACCACCAGGCGCAGGTTGGCACGAATAATGGCGTGGTGGGCTTCATCGGCGCGGTGGCGGACATCGTCAAGCGCTTCGACCAGCACCTCGTCCGGCGGAAGCCGGCGCGAGAAAGTCCGTGCGGATGGCAGGCCCTCATGCCCCTGGAGGTGCTCCCGGATGTAGCTGGCGAGTTCGCCGGGCAGGATATAGAAACACACAAACAAGGTGAAGGCGTTGCGGGCCACGCCATCCCAGAGTGGGTCCTTCCCCCACAGGCCGTTATCCAGGTAGGCATGCAGGTAAGAGGGCGTGTCGCAGTCCCAGATCTGCGTCAGCATCTGGGCTTCTTCCAGAATCAAGCCCGGGTCGGGTAGATCGAAGCCCAGGCGGTTGGTGTCCTCGATCACCCGCTTCCAGGCTGTCTGCAATTCATCGTATAACGCCCGGTAAATACTGCGGGGACGCGAATCGCCTTTGCGGACGAGTGGATGTTGCCGCTCCAGCGATACGATCCGCTGGGCGGCTTCCATTTGGGTCGCCAACCAAAACTCGCGGTTGGTATCCAGCAGGTCGATCCCACCGATCTCTTTGAGATAAAGCCGGACGGGATCCTCGCTTAACTCGACCATAAAGGCCGGGTTTTCTAAAAGTTCGAGGGGTTCTTCTTTAACCAGCTCGGCCAAATCCTGCTCCTCACGCGAAAGGGCATCGTCGTCGGGCTCCCCCTCCTCGTCGAAACCATCCTCGGCGAGCAGGTTGTCCACGTCATCCAACGGGGCGGTTGGGTCCTCCAGGTCGAAAGGTTCCTCGTTCAGATCCTCCTGATCGGGAGTGACCTTGGGCAAAGCATCCTTGGGTTCAGGATCGGGTGGCAGGGCTTCCAAACTATCCTCGGTCATTGGATCGTGTGGGCTGTATAATGGCCGATGGCCCGGTCGAGCCGGCTGCGGGCTTGGGCGTACTGCCGGATGGTGTGCTGGTACTCGCGAGCCTGAAGGTCACCGCTCTCCTGGGCCTCCTCCATCAAGAAGCGCAGGTGGTCCATATGCTGGTGGAGGTGGCGGCTCCTGAGCACGAGCAGGGCGCGCACCAGATCGTCCAGGACGCGTTCGTCGTTCGGATCCAGCTTTTCGGTACGGACCAGAAGCCGGTCGGCCAGCTCCATCAGCGGCAGGGAGAGCCCATTGAGCACGTAGAAAAGCGGTTCGGCGTGGTCCTGTTCGAGCGATTCCTCGATCAAGCGAAGCAGGAACTGGTGATCGGCGGACTGGAAATCGTCGAGGGCGAGGCGACCCAGACCGTGCTCCTGTAGTGCCCGGTCGACCCGGTACACCAGGTCCGGGCGGCGCAGCAGTACGCTCACGCAGTGGGCCTCCAGAGGGTCGGAGATGGTAACAGGCAGGACCGTTACCGGCTTGGCTTCCTCCTGAGCCTCTCGGGGCGGGGTTTCCTTGGACCGAAAGCGGGGACGGACCGTCCTGCGCGAAGGCGCACCCTGGCCCAGCAGGACCCGTTCGTCAATCCGCAGAAGGCGAGACAGGCGCTGGCGATAGGTATCGCGCTCGATCGGGTTGGGCAAATCTTCGATCAGCGGCAGCACCTGGGCGGCGATTTCCGTCTTGACTTTGGCATCTTCCAGGTCCCGTCCTGCTGCCAGGGTATCCATCACGTGGACGACGACCGGGCGCGCCTCGGTGAGGAGGCGCTCCCAGGCGGCCGGGTCCTGGTTGACGACCTCGTCCGGGTCCTGCCCTTCAGGCAAGGTCGTCACGCGGATGTCCGCCTGAAGGCGAGCTTCGTGGCCGAGCAAGCCGCGGGCGTCGAAGACCGGCTCAGAGGCGCGGTCCAGCGCCTGGCGGGCGATCTGTAGTCCGCGTAAGGTGGCCTTATCGCCGGCTGCGTCCGCGTCCAAAGCCAGCACAATCCGGCGGGTGAAGCGCTTGAGCAGGCGCAGCTGCATCTCAGTGAGGGCTGTGCCCATTGGCGAAACGACGTTGCTGAAACCGGCCTGGTGCAGGGCGATCACATCCAGGTAGCCCTCCACGATTACCACCTGATCCTGGCTGCGGATCGATTTGCGAGCCCGGTCCAGCCCGTAGAGCAGGCGACCTTTGTCGAACAGGGCGGTCTGAGGCGAGTTAAGGAACTTCGGCACGTCCTCCGGGTTCAAAATGCGGGCTCCAAAGCCAGCCATGCGCCCGCGCTCGTCTCGGATCGGGAACATAATGCGGTTGCGGAACCGGTCGTAGTATCCGGCGCTGCGCCCACCCTCGTCCGTTTCGCGCTCGGTCACAAGCCCGCAGGCCAGGAGATCGGCTTCGCCATAGCCCTTGGAGGTGAAGAAATTCAGCGCCGTGTCCCAACCGCCAGGAGCGTAACCTAACCCGAAGGCTTCGATTGTATCCTCCTTAAGGCCGCGCTGCTGGCGGAGATAATCCAGGGCGACCTGCCCGGCGGGCGTGTTGAGCAAGTTGTGCCGGTAAAAGGTGACCGCTTCCTCCAGCAGAGCACGCAGCTCATCATGCTCTTCGGCCGAGGCCTGCTCTGAAGGGCTGGGCTGCCTGAGCTCGACCCCCGCCCGTTCGGCCAGGTATTTCAGCGTTTCCCCGAAATCCCAGCCCTCCTTCTTCATCACGAAGCCGAAAACATCCCCGCCTTCGTTGCACTGTCCGAAACAGCGCCAGGTGCCTGTTTCCGGGAAGACGACGAAAGCCGGCGTTCGCGTGTTGCTGTGGAAAGGACAGAAGCCCGAGTAGTTTTTTCCCGAGCGGCGCAGCTGCACCGTCTCCGAAACCAGCTCTACGATATCAACACGGGCTTTTATTTCGTCGATGGTGGACATACAGATCCGTTATCCGGGGCCAATGTTCCGCCGTCGTAAGGAGGTGTGGTTGGGCGTTTTTCCAAAGACCATCTCTACGGGGATTAAATTATACCAGTATAATACTTTCACCATGGACCTTCGCCCTTCCGAGACCTACATCTCCGTCGACGTCGAGACCGCCGGCCCCAATCCCGGGCAGTACTCGCTGCTTTCGATCGGCGCGTGCGTGATCGGCTTTCCCCAGCTCACCTTCTATGTGGAACTCAAACCGGTGAACAGCGAGATGCTGCCCGAGGCCCGGGCGATCCATGGACTATCCCTGGAAGCCCTGGCGGAGAGGGGCCTGCCGCCTGAAGAAGCGATGGACCGGTTCGAGTCCTGGCTGAAGCAGGTGGTGCCTGGGAATTCCAGGCCGGTCTTCGTCGCCTTCAATGCCCCCTTCGATTGGATGTTCGTGTGTGACTACTTCCATCGCTTCCTGGGTCGGAACCCTTTCGGACACACCGCCCTGGACATTAAAGCTTATACCATGGGCCTGGCGGGGACTACCTGGGAGAAGACATCAATGTTCCACATTTCTAAGCGTTACCTGGAAGACCGGTCGCTCAGCCACCACGCTTTACAGGACGCGATCGACCAGGCCGAGATCTTCAAAAAGATCCTGAAGGGAGCCGGGAGAAGCATCGGGTGATAAGTAACTCCGCCCGGCGAGCCGGGTTGCACAAAACAAATCCGCGCCTGTAACACAGGGGCTGTTCGTGCGTTCTTATACCAGGAAGCATGCGTCTGCTGCGCATGCGCACTCCCGTCCTCATAAGAACAAATCCATATAGGAGAATGCACCGATGAGCAGCCCTCTTTCCAATACCGCCTCCGCTGACCTGTCCCGCATCATCGAATCCGCCAGACGCCTGGGAGTCGAATTAGACGAGGCCGAGGCTTTGCAATGGCTGGCGGCGATGGCTGCCGGGGGCGACGACATTTCTTTGGATGCTCGCACCGGGGTCTTTGGCCACCGGGTGGCGATGCTCGACTTCAGCTCGGACGAGCTGGCCCATTTCCGCGAGATCGGCCGGCTGGTCGAATTCAAAGATGTCCCCGGAGAGGTGGAAACCGCCCTGGCGCTTTCCGGCTCGGCTGCCCAGTCGAAGATCCAGTCGTATCCGGGCGACTGCGATTTCTTCGAGCGGGTCAACATCAAGGCGAAGACACGTGACCAGGCCTGCGGTATTCTGGCAAGAATCATGCGGGCCAAAGCGCTGGACACCTTGAAGGGGCCGACTTACCAGCTGATCGAGGTCAAGTTCGGCTCCTACCCTTACGACATCCTCAGGGATGGGCGAACGGTTAAGTCTGGCTCCCCGGTGGGATGGACTGCCCCTGAAGTTCAGGAGGGCAAGCTCGAAGCCTCCCGGCCGGATGGAACGCCGGTCACAATCCGCTGGGAGGAGGTCGCCAACGAACCGGGCTGGTGCAAGCTGGACTGGGTGATCGCCGACCCGGTGCGCGGCCAGCTTGCCAATGCCAGCAACATGCTCGACGTCACCTGGGAGGCGCCCGATGGGAGCATCACCCCGCTGGACGGCTACCTGGATCCCTATTTTCAAGAGGTCTACCTGGAAGCCGAGTCCGTCCCGATCTTCTCAAAGCTGGCCCGGCACGTCTCCGCGGACGCGCTGGATCACTACGTCTCCCAGCTCGAGAAGGAAGTCAATAAGTATCTAACCAAGGACATCAATTACGGGAAGGCCGCCAAGCGGATGTACAACGTCTTCCGTCTGATCGGGCGTTACGAAGAAGCGGCGTTCTTGCGGGAATTGTTCGACGAACCGGCGACGATGCTTTACCAGGTCTGGTCGCTGATCCGCACCATCGACGACTGCTTCAAACCGGGTGCGAGCATCTCAGGGGATACGGTCCTTTCGCAGGCAGACAACCTGATCCTGGCAGTGATCAAGGCGTTGGAGGGCGACCAGGAGACCGAGGTGGTGCGCTATCTGCTGCGGCTGCGCGACAGCCTGAGCCGCCAGCAGGTCGGGCAGGAGCTCAGCGCGGAGGCCGAAGCCGCTCGGGCGGAAGTGATCAATATCGTCAACAACTTCTTCTATGAGCGCCTGACCGCAGTGCCAGAGATCCGGGCGTATATGGAAGGGATAGGCGCGAAGTAAGCTGCGGCCTGCCCACTCTCCTGCACCAGGGCCTTTCGCTACCCGGCCGGCAGGCCGAGCAGTTCCATCCCCTGTGGCGATTCGATCTCAAAATCGAACCGCAAGACCCGCTTTTCCTGCGGCTCGAGGGTGAACTCCCAGTCCAGCAGGTTCAGCTCGGTCTGCTTGATCGCCGGTGGGATGGCGGACTCCAGCCTGACTTTGACCTCTTCGTGCACCGACACAGGCATCTGGTCGTGGACCGTGACCCGGGCTTGCCCGGGAAGCTGGTTTTCCAGGGTGATCTCGTACCCGTAGTGCATGCGCCGCCGTCCGCCGAGCAGCTTCTTATCCACCTCCCGGCGCTTCAGCTCCCGTTTTACTTGCAGGCGGTCGTCGACGCCCAGGTAGATCTCGATCTCCCCTTGCGGCGCGATCAAATCCATTTGGGAAGAACCGATGAACTCGTCCCCGGCGAACAGGTTCGCCTGGCCGGGAAGCAGGGTGTAGGGACTGTCGTTCGCCACCCGCGCTCGCCGGTAGGATGCTTCCACCAGCTTCGGGGCCGTCACGTAATCGAGCTGCGGTTCGAGTTTGTATTGGGCGACGGTCACTTTTTGCGGCGACCCATCAGCCGGGATCGTGACCGCGCCCGGCACGTGGTAGGTCAGCGCGACCCCAGAGGTGTCGACTCGAGCCAGCTCGGGCTCGGCCACCGCGTAGAGAAGGTCGTCATCCCCAGCCTCTGCTTTGGCCTGGGGCGCCTCCATCGGGAGCGCCATCCGAGCGAACATCGCACCGCTGGCTTCAGCGCGGGCAGGCAGCGGCCTGGGAGGCGGCAGCGGGCGCACGTACCAGGGATCCAGCTCGGGCAGGGTCCCGGCCAGGGCCGGGCGGGCGGTGGAGAGCGAAAGGGCGACATCCGTCCAGGCCTCCCCGCTGTTCTGAGTCACCTGCGCCAGGTAGCCCACCTGTAAGTAGGCGCGCGAGTCTTCTTCCAGCAGGCGCAGGTCATACAGCGGCTGCCAGCCCGCCCCATGGACCAGGTAACTGAACTCGATCTCCAGCGAGCCGGGACTGAACGCTTCCACATCTATGATGGCCGTGTACGCCTCCCGCCGGGTCGACCCGCGCCAGAGCTCCAGTTCTTTCAATAACTTCTCCAGCTGCCGGTCCAGCTTCCTCTGGCGCTTACTCAGGGCGAGCATCTCCTGATCCAGCTCCCCAGCGCGCGCTCCCAGCTGCTCGAACAGGGTGAACTGGCTCTCCAGGTTCATTTCGCCGGAAACCAGCGCCACCGCATAGGTCTCCACCCGGCCCATCAGAGCCGAAAGGTTACTGCGGGTTTGCTTTGCCAGTTCGGATTGCGCCTCCAGGCTGCGCTTTTCGTCCTGCAGCGCTTCGATCTGCTCTTCAAGGCGGTGGACCTGTTCGGAGGGGGTTTCGGCAAAGAAGGTGCGCTGCACCTGCATGCCCAGGAGCCGCGCCCGGGAAAGGCCGCGGGCTGTGACGCGGGCCGAATCGGGGTCGAGCGCCAGCGGCAGCTGCGAGATTTCCAGCTTTTGCAGGCCGGGCTCCAGATTAGCAGTCCCGCGACGGACCACCCGGGCCCGGTCCGGATAGACGCTGACGTCTGTGATGGTGGTGTCCAATGCAGACAAAGGGGTCTCCTTGAAGCCAGAGGTGCCGGGCGAACTAAAAACCTTCCAGGTGGGACAGATCCGCAACCCCACCGGCCAGCGCAGCGATGCGCTGCAGCAGGCCCAGGCGGTTCTCCCGCAAGGAGCGGTCTTCTGCCATAACCAGCACATCGTCGAAAAAGCGGTTGATCGCCGGGATCATCGGCAAGAATGCGTTCAAGAAATCGTCCACCGCACCCGGCGCGCGCGGGGCAGACTCGGCGGCCCGCAAGGCGCTGAACAGCGCCAGCTCGGCCGGTTCGACCAACGCATCCTGGCTGGCGGGATAGCGCTCTTCCAGGTCACGGGTGATGCGTACGCAGCGGGCGTAAGCCGGCAGGATGTCCTTCCAATCAGGCCGCTGCACCCAGGCCGAGAGCTCCTTGACCGCCTTGGCAGCCCGTGCAGGATTGTGGCCCTGGGCAGCCAGGCTGGCTTCGACCACATCGTAGCGGAAACCCTGCTCGAGCAGCAGGTTGCGCAGCCGCTCTACGATGAAGGCCAGGCAAGCGGCCTGGCTCTCGGCGCTCATCTGGATTGGCAGACGGGCTGCCGCGGCTGCGATCCCGGCCCGCAGGTCAAAGCCCAGGTCCCAGGCGATCAGAACGCCGACCAGCCCCAGGGCAGCCCGGCGCTGGGCAAACGGGTCCTTTGCGCCGGTGGGCGCCAGCCCGGCCGCGAACAGCCCGGCGAGCGTGTCCAGGCGATCGGCCATCCCAACAGCCAGGCCGGGCCGTGTGGTTGGAACCTGATCGCCAGGATAGCGTGGCAGGTAGTGCTCGAAGATGGCGTTCGCGACCGCTTCCGTCTCTCCGGAATGCAGGGCGTAGTAACGGCCCATGATGCCTTGCAGCGAGGTCATCTCCACCACCATTTTCGTGACCAGGTCCGCCTTCGCAAGCTCGGCAGCCCGGCGGGCCACCGCCGTCTCCGCCTGGTCCAACCCGACCATCGGCGCCAGGTCGACGACCAGCTCCTGGATGCGGAGGGTCTTGGCCAGCATCGAACCCAGGTCCTTTTGGAAAGCCAGCGTACCCAGCTGGGAAAGGTAGGCTTCCGGGGGTTTCTTTAAATCCTCGGTTACGAAGAAAGCGGCGTCGGCGAAGCGAGCCCGGATGACGTGTTCGTTGCCCTCTACCACCAGATCCAGATCCTGTTCGCCGTCGCTCTTGCCACCCAAATTGCTTACCGCGATGAAGTAGGGCAGCAGCTTCCCGCCGCGTTCGACCGGGAAATAGCGCTGGTGCTTCTTCATCACTGAGATGAGCACTTCGCGGGGCAGCTCCAGGTGAGAGGCTTCGAAGGAGCCACGCAGCCCGGCAGGAGCCTCCACCAGATTCGTGACCTCCGCCAGCAGGGCCGGGTCGCTGGCAACCGTTCCCTGCACTTCCGCCGCCAGGCTCTCAACCTGTCCCTGGATTTCCGCCATCCGCTCGATCTTCTCCAGCGCGATCCCTTGCCCGGATATGGCCTGCCAGTAATCGTCCGCGGTTTGCACGACGATCTCTTCTGGATCGAGGAAGCGCAGGCCGCGGGTGAGCCGGCCGGAACGCAGGCCGGCGAACTCGAAAGGCACCACCTGGTCGCCGAAAAGAGCCAGGAGCCAGCGGACCGGGCGAGAGAAGCTCACGTTGCTGCTGTTCCAGCGCATGGATTTATCGAAGCGCAGCGAGCCGATCAACCCGGGCAGAGCTTCAGCCAGGACGGCCTGCGCCGGCCTTCCGGCGGACTGCACCAGGGCAGTTACGTACTTGCCGCCGTCCATCTCGCGCACCTGGAGGTCGTCCACCGCCACGCCCTTGCTGCGGGCGAAGCCCTCCGCAGCCGGGGTGGGCTGGCCGAGCCCGTCGAAGGCACGCGCCGCCGGAGGGCCTTTCACCACCAGTTCTTGATCGGCCTGCCGGGGCGCCAGCTCTGCCACGCTGATTACCAGGCGCCGGGGTGTGCCCAGGACGCGCACTTCGCCGTGTTCCAGCCGCAGGTCTGCCAGCATGGCGGGGAGGCGCGCCTGGAGCTGCCCCAGGGCAGAGTCCAGGTCACCAGCCGGCAGCTCTTCGGTTCCGACCTCGAGCAGGAAGTGCGCCGGGCTGCTGGCTGCCTGGATTGGTGCGGTCCCTGTTCCTGCCTGCGAGCCCGCCTTCCCATCCCCACTGGCAGACGGTCCTTGTGCATTCGAGTCCACACCATCCAGCCAGGGATACTCCAGGCGCTGGCGCTGTTCCAGGTAGGCCTCCGCAACCTGGCGGGAGAGGTCGCGCATGCGTCCGAAGAAGGCCTGTCGCTCGGTGACGCCGATCGCGCCGCGGGTATCCAGCACGTTGAAGGTGTGCGAACACTTGAGCACGTAATCGTGAGCGGGCAGCACAAGCCCATACGCTAAAGCGGCTTTCGCCTCGGCCTCGAACAGGTCGTACATCTGGCGCAGGCGCTCGACGTCGGCCACCTCAAAATAATAGATGCTGTGCTCTCGTTCGGCCTGAAAATTGACGTCCCCGGCGGTGAGCGCCGGTCCTTGCTCCGGGGTGTTCCAGCGGATCTCGCGGAAGCCGTGCACGCGCTGCAAGGCGATGGCGATCCGGTCCAGGCCATAGGTGATCTCGACAGAAACCGGGTCGAGCGGGATGCCGCCCGCCTGCTGGAAGTAAGTGAACTGGGTAATTTCCTGCCCATCCAGCCACACCTCCCAGCCCAACCCCCAGGCCCCCAGGGCCGGGTATTCCCAGTTATCCTCTACAAAGCGAATGTCGTGCTTACGAGGATCAATCCCTAAGGCATTCAGGGATTCGAGGAACAATTCCTGCGGGTTCCCGGGATCTGGCTTGAGGATCACCTGCAGCTGGTAATGCTGCTGCATGCGGTTCGGATTTTCCCCGTAGCGGGCATCGTCCGGGCGGATGGAGGGCTCGATATAGGCGACGTTCCAGGGCTCTGGTCCCAGGACGCGCAGGAAGGTGGCCGGGTTCATCGTACCCGCGCCCACCTGGGTGTAGTACGGCTGCCAGATAAGGCAGCCGTGATCCGCCCAGAAGTGCTGCAAGGACAGCATAATGGATTGAAAATCGAGTGATTGCGACATGTTGTTCCGGATTCCCCCAGGTCTACTTTGGAATCTCCCCGGCCAGTTCCTTGTCGATCAGCTCCTGAAACAGCTCGAACGGTTGGGCGCCCACCAGCGCGATCCCGTTGATGAAGAAGGTAGGCGTCGAGCGCACACCCAGCTCGGCTGCGTATTGGAAGTCGGCCTGCACTTCATCCACATGGCGATCGCTTTTCAGGCATTCGGCAAACGATTCGGTGTCCAACCCCAGATCGCTTGCGTACTGCTGGTATGCCCTGTCGCTCAAGCCAAGCTCCATGCTGAAGAGCCTATCATGGAACTCCCAATAAGCGCCCTGTTCGTGGGCGCAGTTGGCTGCGACTGCGGCCGGTGCGGCGTTGGGATGGATGCTGGACAACGGGAAATCGCGGTAGACCAGGCGGATCTGGTCCGGGTAGGTTTCAAGCAAACGCGGCAGGACTTCGGCCTGCCAGCTGCGGCAATAAGGACACTCGTAATCGCTGAATTCGATGATCGTGATCGGCGCGTCCTCCGGCCCGTAAGCGGGATCGTCGTCCACGGGGACGTCGTAGCGGGTGATCTGCTGCGGCGAGTCCTGGGCAGCGGCGGACTGGTTCTGGGCAGCCGCAGCGGTTTGGGCTTCCGATCCCGCGGAACGTCCCCACAGCAGGTAGCCAGCCCCTAAGCCGACCGCGAAAGCGAGCGGCACCAGGAGGACAGTCAGGAGCGAACGCTTAATCCTGATCGTATCTCCTGTGGGAGCCGCGGGCAGGTCCGGATTTTCTTCCTCTTCCGGTCCGGTCTCGACGGGTTCGATCTCTGGATCAAGGTACTCCGTCTGCGAAGGAAAAGGGGTATCTTCTTCCATCGCGCTATTATATCATCTCGCCGCCGCACCCGCTCTTACCAACATTTGGTCTCTCTGGGATCTGCCGTGGTAGGGGCCATATGTGGGGGTTGTTTGCG
>DASWHG010000295.1:0-3320 GCA_036393315.1 Anaerolineales bacterium
GTTGTGGTGTCCTATGGCTCCAGCCCGCCCGCCGAGGTGATCTTCGCCGAGGAGCCTATCGAGGAACCTCCCACCGCGGCGGTGACGGCCGATGAATCCTGCTTCCGCCAGATCGAATTCGCCGGTATCCTGCACGGCACCAATAAGCGCGAGATGGCGCAAAGATGGGTAGACTTCATGCTCTCACCGGCGTTCCAGGAAGATATTCCCCTACAAATGTTCGTCTTCCCGGTCAACGAGAATGCTGAGCTGGATGAGACTTTTCAAAAATTCTTGGCCGTTCCAGAGGAAACGGCTGAAGTAAGCCCTGAAGCCATTGCCGAAAATCGAGAGGCGTGGATTCAAGCCTGGACGGAGACCGTTTTACGGTGAGCGGCGGCCCCGCAGGGTTTGTGAAGGATCTGGCAGGCCGCCGGACAGCCAGCCTGCGCAATGCCCTACTCCCCTGGCTGCTGTGGCTCATACCGCTGGCTTTTCTGGCGCTGTTTTACTTCTATCCATTGGTGAGGATCCTGACGATCAGCCTGACCCGGGGGGAGCGGCTGGCCGAACCGTTCATCCAGGCCTTCAGCTCGGCCACAGTGCGGAGCGTGCTGTGGTTCACCATCTGGCAGGCCACGGTTTCTACCCTGCTCACTTTGCTGCTGGGACTGCCGGGCGCCTACCTGCTGGCCCGTTATGATTTTCGCGGGAAAGGTCTGTTACGGGCATTGACCGGCATCCCCTTCGTGATGCCGACGTTGGTGGTGGCCGCCGCGTTTAATGCCCTGCTGGGACCCCGCGGTTGGATTAACATCGCCCTGATGGCGCTGTTCGATCTCTCCGCCCCTCCCATCCAATTCACCAACACGATCATTGCCATCCTGGTCGCCCACGTTTTTTACAACACGACTATCGTGCTGCGCATGGTGGGCGACTTCTGGTCGCACCTCAACCCCCGGCTGGTTTCCGCGGCGCGGTCCCTGGGCGCCAATAACTGGCAGACCCTGACCAAAATAACGCTCCCGCTGCTGATGCCCGCTATCCTGGCGGCGGCTCTGCTGGTGTTCATTTTCGATTTCACCTCATTTGGCGTGATCCTGGTGCTGGGCGGGCCGAGATTCGCCACTCTCGAAGTTGAGATCTACTACCAGACGATCAGCCTGTTCAATTTGCCAGTGGCGGCGGTGCTCTCGATGCTCCAATTGGCCTGCACGCTGGGGCTGACCGTGGCATACACGCGCCTGTCAGCCCGAGTCACCCGTCCGGTTGCGCTGCGCTCACGGCAGATCACCCAGAGACCCCTGGTTACCCGCCGCAGCAAGCTATTCGCGGCCATCATGATCATCCTGCTCATCGCGCTGCTCACCACACCGCTCCTGGCCCTGGCCGCCAGATCCTTTACGCGGATTGGACCGGAACGCGGGCAGCGCGGCCCGGATGCGCCGGAATTTACCCTGGATTTTTACCGTGAGCTGACCATCAACCGGCGGGGGTCGGTGTTTTTCGTGCCGCCGGTAACGGCTATCGGCGCTTCGCTGGGCTACGCTCTGGCGACGGTGGTCTTTGCCCTGGCTTTGGGCTTGCCGGCCTCCTGGGCGCTGGCCCGGGATAGCGGGTCGTTCATCAACCGCGCTCTCGATTCGATCTTGATGCTGCCCCTGGGGACCTCCGCCGTGACGCTGGGCCTGGGCTTTATTGTCGCCCTCAACCGGCCACCGCTGGATTTGCGCGCCTCGCCCGCATTGATCCCTCTGGCCCATACCCTGGTGGCGCTGCCTTTCGTCGTGCGCAGCCTGACCCCGGCGCTGCGCAGCATCCAGCCGCGCCTGCGGCAGGCTGCCGCCGTGCTGGGCGCTTCTCCCGGCAAGGTCCTGCGCTACATCGACCTGCCCCTGGTTGGCCGGGCCATCCTGGTCTCGGCCATCTTCGCCTTCACCATTTCAATGGGAGAATTCGGCGCCACCGCTTTGATCGCCCGCCCGGAGTTTCCCACCATACCCGTGGCCATCTTCCGCTTTATTTCCCAGCCCGGCGCGCTCAATTTCGGGCAGGCCATGGCGCTCAGCACCATCCTGATGGCGGTCACGGCGGCCGGGATGCTGGCGATCGAGCGCTTTCGCATCGCCGACGTGGGAGAGTTCTAAGATGACTGGCGTTTCGCCTTTTTTCAACCACAGATTCGCACAGATGACCACAGATGTTGGCTGATTCCAATCAGATTTCTGATACAAGCCCGCGGCCATCAGCCATCGGCCCCCAGCCTTCAGCGCTGCGGCGCTGTGCGCCGCTCAGAAGCGTTCGCGTCGCTTCGCTTACGGCGAACGCGGGGCTTATCGCTGATCGCTTACTGCTTATCGCTATGTTCGGCGTTCATCTGTGGTTTCAAAGTCCAAGATCAAAATTGGCGAAAGTCCAGTAAGATAAGATATGATCGGACTTAAAGTCGAAAAATTGAGCAAGCGTTACGGGGATATCCGCGCCGTCGACGGCGTATCCTTCGAGATCGAGATTGGCGAGATCCTGGCCGTGCTCGGGCCGAGCGGGAGCGGCAAATCCACACTGTTGATGCTGATCGCCGGTCTGGAGCAGCCGGATGAAGGTGAGGTGTTCTGGAAAGGGAAATCCCTGGTAGACGTGCCGCCGCACCGCCGCGGTTTTGGCCTGATGTTCCAGGATTACGTGCTCTTTCCCCACATGAATGTGTCCGAGAACGTCGCCTTTGGGCTGCGCATGTCCGGGATGAGCGAGAAGGAGATACACGACCGCGTGCGTGAAATGCTGGAGCTGGTCGGTCTGCACGGCTTCGAAAAGCGGGACGTGAACACCCTTTCGGGCGGAGAACAGCAGCGTGTCGCCCTGGCCCGCTCGTTGGCGCCCCAGCCGCGCCTGCTGATGCTCGACGAGCCGTTGGGGTCTGTAGATCGCACGCTGCGAGAGCGGCTGATGTTCGAGTTGCGCCATATCCTGAAAAGGATGCAGCAGACCGCCATGTATGTGACGCACGATCAGGAAGAGGCATTTGCCATCGCCGACCGCGTTGTGCTGATCAGGGCGGGGAAAGTCGAACAGATCGGCGCGCCGCAAGAGATCTATCTGAATCCGGCATCTCTATTTGTGGCCCGCTTTCTGGGACTGACGAATTTGCTGGAGGGAAATGTGCGCAGCCTGGACGGCCGGGCCGTGGTCGAAACCGCCATCGGTAACATTCCTGTAGGCGGTCACGCGGAGGGAAAGGCCACGGTTCTGCTGAGGCCGGATGTGGTATCTCTGGACATCGCGGAAGGCTACCAAATAAGAGGGAAAGTAGTGGAGACCTCTTTCCGCGGATCGATCTGCCG